>JBPCNA010000026.1:0-3693 GCA_051001735.1 Solirubrobacteraceae bacterium | reverse complement strand
GCCCGGCGGGCAGCGGGAGGGCGTAGAGCGCGTCGGCGCTCGCGCCGAGGCGGGCCAGATGGAGCTCGAGCGCGACCGGCCGGCCGTCGGAGCGGATCGTCTCGAACACGCCGTCGCCGGGGTCGGGGCGCCGCACCGGGCGGGCGGCGAGGCGGAGCGGCCGCGGGGCTTCGCCGCCCGGGCCGGGGTCGGGGTCGGGGCCGGGGCCGGGGTCGGGGCCGGGGCCGGGGTCGGGGTCGGGGCCGGGGCCGGCGGGTTGGGCCGCCTCTGCGCCGATCGCGTCGAGCAGGGGTCGGGCCTTGGTCTCGCACTCGGCGAGCTCTGCCGCAGGGTCGGAGTCGGCGACGATCCCGCCGCCGACGCCGAGCCAGGCGTCCCCGCCGTGGAACTCGAAGGTGCGGATGGCCACACTGAGCTCGAGGCCGGCGACCGGGCCGGCGAAGCCGATCGCCCCGGTGTAGACCTCGCGCGGGGCGCTCTCGAGCTCGGCGATCACGTCGAGCGCCGCGATCTTCGGCGCCCCGGTGACCGAGCCCGGCGGGAAGGCCGCCCGGATCAGGCCGCCGTCGGTCACCTCGGGGCGCAGGACGCCGGTGACCTCGGACACCAGATGCCAGACGCCGGTGTGGGCCTGCCCCTCGGCGAGGACGGGAACGGCGATCGACCCGGGCCGGCAGACCCGGCCGAGGTCGTGGCGCACCAGGTCGACGATCATCACTTCCTCGGCCCGGTCCTTGGCCGAGGCGCCGAGCGCCGACTCGGCCGCGGCGGCCGCCGCCGGATCCCGCGGTCGCCGGCCGGTGCCCTTGATCGGGGCGCTCCGCACCCGCCGGCCGCGCCGCTCGAGGAAGAGCTCGGGCGAGAGGCTGGCGATCGCCCCCCACGAGCCGGCGAGGTAGGCGGCCCGGGCCGGGCGCAGGCGCGGCACGGCGGCGGCGAACAGGTCGAGCGGGTCGCCGGTCAGGCGCGAGTCGAGCCGGCGACAGACGTTGGCCTGGAAGAGGTCGCCGGCGGCGATCCGCTCGCGACAGGCGTCGACGGCCAGAGCATGGCCGCGGCGGTCGGGATGGTCTTGCCATGGAGCGGTGGCGTAGGGCCGCGGGCGCGGCTTCCTCGCGCCGCGGTCGCGGAGCTCGGCCATGCGGGCCTCGAGCTCGGCGGCCCGGGCCGTGCTCCAGAGCGCCTCGAACCACCAGCGGCCGTCGGCGTCGTAGTGGAGCAGATGGTCGTAGAAGGCGAGCGCGAAGTCGGGCAGGCGCCGGGGCGGCGGCGGGCTCGCGCCGCCCGCCTCGAGGCGGTGGCGCAGCTCGTAGCCGAGGTAGCCGAACCAGCCGCCGCCGACCGCGCCGGCCGGGGCGGCGGCGACCGGCGGCTGGTCGTCGAGGACGTCGAACGGATCGGCGTCGGGCGCCGCCACGCGGACCGGTTCGGACCCGATCAGCGCCCCGCCGCCGGCCCAGTCGCCGATCAGAGCGAACGGGCGGACGTCGCCGCGGACGATCAGCGCCGCCTCGTGGGGGGCGAGCCTCCACGGGAGCGGGTGGCGGACCACCCGAGTCGAGGCGACGGACATCGGACGACCGAGCGTACGCCCGGCGGACGGCGGGGCGTACGCGCGGCGGACGGCGGGGCGCGCGGCGGAGGGACGGGTGCCCGGCGGAGGGCGGGGCGCGCGCGGTGCGGCTCGAGCCGGGGGTTGCCCGGGGGCGGACTATCATCGCCGGCGGAAGATGGCGAACGGCGGGCCGAACCCGATGCGCTCGTTCGACCCGCGTCGGGTCGGCGCGCTCGAATGCCGCACCTGGGTGAGCTACTACCGGCGCGACTGGGCGGGCTTCCTCCGAGCGGCGGTCTCCCTCACCCGCCACGTCTTCGGCCTGCCTTGGCCGGCCGCCGTCCGGGGGGCGTGGCTCGTCCTGCGCGCCAACCAGGCCTGGGCCCCCTACCCGGCGAACGACCCGGCGCGGGCGCGCCGCTCGATGGAGGAGTTCTACGCACTGATCGCCGCCCACCACGGCGAGCCCTTCGACGTCGCCGAGGCCGCCCGCCTCGAGGTCGAATGGTGGCGGGTCCACCGCGAGCACCAGCGCGGGTCCACCTTCGATGATGGCCCGGCGGCCGGCCAGACCGGCGAGGCTGCCCTCGTCGAGGCGCTGGCCGCGCTCTACAGCCACGTCTACCGGGTCCCGGCGGCCGGCGTGGCCGGCGCCGCGCGTGAGCGCGCGCTCGCCATGGACATCTCCGACGCCTGGGTCGACGCGGGGTGCGACCCGGCCAGCCCGCTGATCGAGGCCGAGCGGGCGGGCCTCGTGCGGTCCTACGCCGCCCTGCTCGCCGCCGTCCACCGTCCGTGACCCCGGGCTGTTGCGATTTGGGGCGGCTGTCGGTTTAGAACGCCGCAGGCGGGTACCCTTACTCCAGGGCAGAGAGGGATCGAAAGTCGCGCCGTGCCGTGTTCGCGCGATTACGCCGTACCCCGAATTTCCGGGTCGCGCCCGCGCGGCGCGGCCACTGCCAATCGCTGTTGTTATGACAAAGGAGCCCGACTCGATGAGTCAGTCCGAACGGAAGATCGTCCAGTACCTCAACGAGGCCCGCGCCTCCGAATCCGGGCTCACCCGGGTCCTCCAGGCCCAGATCGCCGTCACCCCCTCCGGCAGCTTCCGCAACCTGCTCGAGAAGCACCTCGGCGAGACGAGGCGCCACGCCGAGCGGCTGCGCGCCCGCGTCGACGAGATCGACGGCGGCGGCGGCGGCTTCAAGCCGATGTCGATCGGGATCGGCGTCGCCGAGACGGTGATCAGCCAGGTGCTGGCCATCGGCAAGACGCCCTTCGACCTCGTGCGCGGATCCGGCGGCGAGGAGAAGCTGCTCAAGAACGCCAAGGACGACTGCGCCGCCGAGGCGCTGGAGATCGCCACCTACACCGCCATCGAGCGGCTGGCCGACTCGGCCGGCGACGAGCAGACCGCCAAGCTCGCTGCGTCGATCCGCGCCGAGGAGGAGCAGATGCTCAAGCGGTTGCTCGAGGCGATCCCGCGGCTGACCGAGGCCGTGGCCGACGCCGCCTTCCGCGGCGACCCGAGCTATGAGATCACCACCACCGGGGCGGCCGACGCCGTCCGCTCCGCCGCCCGCACGGTCAAGGAGACGGTCGAGAGTGGCGTGAAGGAGACCAAGCGCACCGCCCGCCAGGCCCGCAAGGTCCCCGGTGTCGCCGCGGTCGAGGGTGAGGTCAAGGGGGCGCTCGCCGACGAGGACGACCTCCCGATCGCCAACTACGACGGCCTGACGTCGGCGGACATCGTCGACAAGCTGCCGGGCCTGTCACAGATCGACATCGCCAAGATCGATGCCTACGAGCGCAAGCAGCAGAACCGCACCACCGTGCTCAGCAGGGTGGCCGCCCTCCGCGGCAACGAGCCGTGGCCGGGATACGACGAGCAGACGGTCGACCAGATCGAGAAGGCGCTGACGGCGATCGACGACGAGTCGAAGCTGAAGGGCGTGCGCGACTACGAGCGCTCGCACAAGAGCCGCGCCGGCGTCATCCGGGCGACCGAGCGCGAGCTGGCCCACGCCGGCAGCTGACCTACCTCCGGCAGGCCTTGTGACGGAGCGGGTACCCCCGCAACGCCCACCTCCCACCCGGGGTGGGTCCCCCCCCCTCCCCTCCCCAAGACAGGGGCCCCG
>JBPCNA010000025.1:0-11226 GCA_051001735.1 Solirubrobacteraceae bacterium | reverse complement strand
CGGCTCGTCGAGCCCGAAGGCGGCGCCGACCGCGCGCCGCAGCCCGGGCACGTCGCCCGAGTCGAGCCGCAGCATCGCCGAGGTCAGGCCACGCAGCTGCTCACCCTCCGGTGCGCGGCCAAGGACGTGCAGGCCGTCCTTGATCTGGATGTCCTTGACCTCGCACAGGTAACCGTCGATGTGTTCGACCAGGGTGCCGAGGTCGTCCGGGCGCTCGTGGATGTCAAGGTCCGACTGGAGGTTGGCGCGCTCGATCGCCGACCAGATTCGCGCGGCGAGCGCCGGCAGCTTAGCCGGGTCAAGGACCTCGAGCCGAGCGTACTCGTCGAGGAGCGCCTCGAGCTCAACAAGCTCGTCGTAGGTGTCGACGCGCATCATCGGCGGGACGAGGTGGTCGACGATGACCGCGTGCGCCCGGCGCTTGGCCTGCACCCCCTCGCCGGGGTCGTTGACCACAAACGGGTAGATCAGCGGCATGTCGCCGAGCCCGGCGTCGGGCGCGCAGCCGGCGGACAGCGCGAGCGTCTTGCCCGGCAGCCATTCGAGGGTGCCGTGCTTGCCGAGATGGACGATCGCGTCGGCGCCCCACACGGCGTCCAGCCAGCGATAGCAGGCGAGGTAGTGATGCGTCGGCGGGAGCTCCGGGTCGTGGTAGATGCCGACCTGGTCCTCCCCGTAGCCGCGCGGCGGCTGGATCGCCACGAGGACGTTGCCCAGCTCAAGCCCGGCGACCACGAAGTCGGCGCCCTCGAGATAGCGGTCACCCGGCGCCGGCCCCCAGCGCTCCTCGATCGACTCGCGCAGCGCGGCGGGCAGCGTCGCGTACCACGCCACGTAGTCGACCACGGGCAGGCGCAGAGGTGCCGCGGCGAGCTGCTCGCCGGTGAGGAACTCGGGGTCGTGACCGCCGGCGGCGATCAGGGTGTGCATCAGCTCATCGCTGTGGGCGAAGGTGTGCTCGACGCGCATTCCGTCGTTCCGCAGAGCGGCGAGCAGCTGGAGCGCGCTCGCCGGAGTGTCGAGGCCGACGGCCATCCCGATCTTCGCGTGCTTGGTCGGGAAGCTGGTCAGGAGCATCGCGACCCGCCGCTCGGCCGGCGGGACGCGGCGCAGCCGGGCGTGACGCACCGCCAGCCGGGCGACGCGGGCGCAGCGCTCCGGATCGGCCACGTAGCGCGCAACCGGCACGCCGACCCTGGAGCCCGTGCCGTCGCGCTCCTTGAACGAGACGACCCCGGCCAGGAGCCGCCCGTCGAATTCCGGTATCGCGACCTGGGTCGCCGCGTCGAGTGGCGTCAGTCCCGAGTGCGACGCCTCCCACGCGGCGCGGGAACCCGTCGCGCATACGGCTTGGAGCACCTGGACGTCCAACGCGATGAGCGCCGCGGCATTCCAGTCCTGCCAGCGGTCGCCGACTCCCTCGCCGTCGGCCGCGGCGTTGTCACCGGCGCCGGAGCCGCCGGTGGCGAGCATCGTGACGAGCAGCGCGTCGACGCGGCCGTCGAGTAGCGCGAGCGCCGGAACATGGCCGTCGCCGTCGCGCCGCAGCGTGTAGCTCCACACGGCGATCGCGTTGGCGCCGGCGCGTTCGATCGCCAAGCAGAGCTCGTCGACGAAATCCGTGTTGCCGGTCAGGCGGTGCGAGCGGTAGAAGCACACCCCGACGGTCGGGCGGGCGGGGTCGTGGCCGGCGATTGCGTCCTCGAACGTCATGTCCCCCGTTCCGGGTACGTACACGCCGAGGTCCGCGACCTCGCGCGGCGCCTCGAACCCGTGGCCGTCGAGCAGGAACGTGTCGGCCAGGAAGCGCAGCAACTGCTCGACGTTCCCGACATCGCCGTGGCGCAGGTACTCACCGGCCTGGGCGACCGCGCCGGCCGGCGCGCTCGACAGCGCCGTCATCTCGGCGTCGGGTTCGAGCTCGCCGCCGAGGGCGAGCAGCATTATGCCCCGCTCCCGGCAACCGGCCACGAGCAGGTCGAGACCCTCAGGCCAGCCACGCCGGCCGCCGAGCACGCGACACAGGACGACGCGCGCCCCGTCGAGAATGTCCGCGACGAGCGCGACCGGGTCGGCATGGCCGGCCGGGTTGGAGCAGCGCACCTCCGGAAAATCGTCGGGCAGCCGCTCGACCGCGGCGGCGGCGGCCAGGATCTCGGTGTCAGCCGTGGTCACGAAGCGCAGCACGAGCGCACCTCCAACGTCAAGAGCTCGGGTGGTCCGCCCTCGATCAGCGCCGCAAGCCGCCGGGTGTCGACGTGGTCGGCGACGAGGTCTCCGAGGACGTCGAGGCGCGCCTCCCGGGCGTCGGCGAACGGCACCGCACCCGGCTCGAACCGGCGGCCACGAAGCGCCGCGACGCGGGTCAGAAGGGCCCGGCGGAAGCCGTCGTGCTCGAGCACGCCGTGCCAGGAGGTGCCGTACACGGCACCGGCGACGCAGCCGTCGGGCTCGCCATCGTCGCCGACGATCAGGGCCTCGCCGCCGTGTCGCTCGACGCGGCCATGGCGGATCTCATACCCCGCGGCCGCGGTCCCGAGCCACGGCGAGCGGCCGACCCGGCGGCGCAGGACCTTCGCCGCCGCGAACCGCGTCGCGACCGGCAGCAGACCCAACCCGCAGACGGCGCCGCGGCGGGACTCGACATCGTCGTGGATGCGCACGCCGAGCAGCTGGTAGCCGCCGCAGATGCCGAGCACCGGGTCTCCCCGGGCCACGCGAGCGGCGATCGCCCGATCGAGTCCGCTCGCGCGAAGGCGGCCAAGGTCCGCGACGGTCGCTTTGGTGCCCGGGATGACCAGCAGATCCGCGCGTTCCACATCAGCGGCGGAAAGCGTGAAGCGCACTCTGACTCCCGGCTCTGCCCCCAGCGCGTCGGCGTCGGTGAAGTTGCTCATCCAGCGCAGCCGGAGCACCGCAATCTCGAGCGTGTCGGCCAGGGCTGGCCTCTCGGGTCGGCCGGCATCCAGCGCCAGCGAGTCCTCGACGTCCATCCACAGATCCTCGACATAGGGCAGCACGCCCAGCGTCGGACGCCCCGTGAGGCGCTCGAGCTGCTCCAACCCCGGCGCGAGGATGGTGTCATCACCGCGAAACTTGTTGATCACGAAGCCGGCGACGTGAGCCTGGTCGGCGGCGCTGAGCAGAGCGAGCGTGCCGAACAGCGACGCGAACACGCCGCCGCGGTCGATGTCGCCGACCACGATCGTTGGCAGCCCCGCCTCGCGTGCCAGCCACATGTTCGTCAAGTCGGCCGCGCGGAGGTTGATCTCCGCCGGGCTTCCCGCGCCCTCACATACCACCACGTCAAACCGCCCGCGCAGTTCGGCCAGCGCGCCGGCGACGATCGGCCGCAACTCGTGCTTGAGCTCCTGGTAGGACCGGGCGGTCGCGTCGGCGTAGGGCTTGCCGAGCACGATCACCTGGCTCCGGCGCTCGCCCGAGGGCTTGATCAGGATCGGGTTCATCGCCGCCTCGGGCTCGATTCCGGCTGCCGCGGCCTGCACCGCCTGCGCTCGCCCGATCTCGGCGCCGTCGAGGGTCACCACCGAGTTGAGCGCCATGTTCTGCGCCTTAAACGGCGCCACCCGGACCCCGGAGCGACGCAGCCAGCGACAGATCCCGGCGGCCACAACCGACTTGCCGGCGTCGGAGTGCGTTCCCGCGACGAGCAGCGCGCCCTTCATCGCCCGCTCCGGGCCAGGGCGCAGAGGATCGCCGCCGTCGCGCCGACGGCCACTGACAGGCGGGCGGCCCGGTACACGTCCCCGGTGCCGGGCGGGCGGCCGCTCCCCAGGATCGGGCGAACCTCGCGCCGGCCTCCGTAGACGAGCGGTCCGCCCAGGCGCAGGCCGAGCGCGCCAGCGAACGCTGCCTCGATGCGACCGGCGTTCGGACTGGGATGAGCCGCCGCCCCCTCGGAGCGCGCGGCGCGGCAGGCACCGCCGGGCGAGCCCCCGGCCACCGGCGCGCATACGGCGGTGAGCACGACGGCGGCGCGGGCGACCGGCCAGTTGAGGACGTCGTCGAGCTTCGCCGCGGCCCACCCGAACGCCAGGTAGCGCTCGCTGCGATGCCCGATCATGGCGTCGAGCGTGTTCGCTGCCCGGTAGCCCGCGACTCCGGCGGGCCCGGCGATCGCGCCCCACAGCAGCGGACCTACGACAGCGTCGGCCGTGTTTTCGGCGATCGACTCCACCGCCGCGCGGCACAACCCCCGCGCGTCGAGCCCCCGCGGGTCACGGCCGCACAGCACGCGCAGCGCGGCCCGGGCCGCGGCCAGGTCGCCGCGGTCGATGTGGTCCGCAAGCCGGCGGCCCTCGCAGACGAGCGAGCGACCACCGAGCGCAGCCCACGTCACCGCCGCGAGCACCGGCCGACGTCCCAGGCCGCCGCGGGCCGCGAGCTCCCCGACCAGCGCCGCGCCCAGAACGAGAGCCGCCGCATATTCGGCGCCCCGACGACGAGTCGGCGCGTAGGCGATGCCCTCGACGGCGAGCGCCACTCGACCGAAGCCGGCGACGGGATGCCAGCGACGCGGGTCGCCGAAGACGACATCAGCGGCGTAGCCGCCGGCGAGCGCGGCGCCGCTCACCTCGACAGCCCGCAGTTGACCCGCGCCACGGTCCATCGCCCGTCGTGTGCGTGCAGCTCGGTGATCGTCAAAGGCGCCGCATCGATACGCCAGAACGCCTCGATCGGGGCGCGAAGCGCGTGGACAACCGCGGCCCTCACCACACCGCCGTGGGTGATCGCGACCGCTCCACGGCCGAGCGTCGCCTGGCGGTCGAGCCACGCTCCCACGCGAGCGGCAAAGTCGCGCAGGCTCTCCCCGCCGTGCGGCCGAGCGTCAGGGTCGGTCATCCATGCCGCCGTATCCCCCGGCGCCTCGGCGGACACCTCAGCCAGCGTGCGGCCCGCCCACGCCCCAAAATTGCACTCCGCTAGTTCTGGGCCAAGCACCGGGTCGGCCAGTCCGGCGGCGTGCGCCGTTTGGCGGCAGCGCAATGCCGGGCTGGAGAGGATCTCGAACGAGGCCGGGACGGCTGCTCCCAGCGCACCCGCATCGGCGCGTCCACGGTCGTCGAGCGCCTCGTCGGCGGGAAAGACGAAGGATCGCGTCGCGCTCGTCGGCGCGTGACGAACGAGCAGGAGTCGTCTCACGGAGAAACTCGATCCCGCCGGAGGATGCGAGTTTCCGAAACGGCACGCCACATCTCGGGGCCTCCAACGGGATCAAGCGTCCCGTACTAGGAAGTGGCCGCGGCGGACGAGTTCCTGACTCTCCGGGAGCAGCGACTCCCGGTCACAGTGGCGCGACCGTTCCGGACTCTTACCGGATTCCTCGCACCGCCACGCTGGTGGCGTCATGCTACCCGGGCGGACGGGAGGCGCGCCGGCCCGGCTCTATTGTTTTCCCGCGTGACCACCGGGGACCGCCTCGTCCGCCCAGCAACACCGCCCGGCTTCGACGCGTCCCGGGGTGCCGAGCGCGCCGCCGACCCCACGGGCTGGCGCTATCCCGAAGACGCCCGGGCCACGGTGCATCGTGTGATCGCCGAACGGCGCGACATCCGCCGCTTCCGGCCCGACCAGGTGCCGGCGGACATCGTCCTGCGGGTGCTCGAGGCGGCCCACCGCGCCCCGTCCGTCGGGCTCATGCAGCCGTGGCGGCTGATCACCATCAGCGACGTCGCGACGCGAATCGAGGTGCGCAGGCTCGCGCAGAGCGAGCGGCTGCGTCAAGCCCACCGCTTCGACGCGCGCGCCCGCCAGTTCCTCGACCAAAAGATCGAAGGCATCGTCGAGGCACCCTTCGGGATCTGTGTCTGCTGCGACCACGGCGACCCCGCCACCGAGGTGCTGGGCCGCGGCACGATCCCGGAAACCGACATCTACAGCACCGCGTGCGCCATCGAGAACCTGTGGCTGGCAGCTCGCGCCGAGGGCCTCGGCGTCGGCTGGGTGAGCTTCTACCGACCCGACGATCTGCGGGGCCTCCTCGGGATCCCCGCGAACGTCGACCCGATCGCATACCTCTGCCTCGGCTGGCCCGACGAGCGACCTGAGCGCCCCGGGCTCGAGGCAGCCGGCTGGTCCTCACGGATGCCGCTCGACGACGTCGTCATGCCCGAGCGATGGCAGCCGGGGCCTGCGACCACGCCCGTCGCGCGTCCGATTCCTGATCGGGCCGCGGCGATCGACGCCCGCGATCGTCTCGACACGCTCGTCAAGCCCGCCGGCAGTCTCGGCGCGCTCGAGGCGCTGATCGAGCGGTGGGCCGCGATCACGGGCGAGCCACCGGCGGCGCACATACGCGCCGGTGTCCTCGTTTGCGCCGCCGATCATGGCCACGTTGCCCATGGAACCAGCCTCTTCGAGGGTCGGGTCACCGCCCAGGTGGCAGCGGCGGCCGCGCGCGGCGACAGCGCCGTCGGCGTGCTCGCCCGCCGGGGAGGGCACGAGCTGCTCGTCGCCGACATCGGCCTGACGGGCCCGACACCGCCCGGCGTCCACGACGCGAAGGTCGCCAAGGGATCGGCCGACATGCTCGCCGGGCCTGCTCTGACCCCGGCGCAGCTCGACCGGGCGCTCGCGGCCGGCGCCGTCCTCGCCAGGAACCTGGCCGCCCGGGGAATGGCGTGCCTTGCCCTCGGCGAGATCGGGATCGGCAACACATCCACCGCGGCGGCCCTGATGTGCGCCCTCACCGGCACCGATCCGGCGACCACCGTAGGGCGAGGCACCGGCATGGACTCCGCGGGCGTCGAACGCAAGCGCTCCGCCGTGGCCGCCGCAATCGAGCGGCACGGCGCGCCGCTGGCGGCGCGTGCCGCTCTACTGGCAGTCGGCGGCCTCGAGATCGCCGCGTTGTGCGGGACGATCCTCGAAGCCGTGCGCCTGCGGCTACCGGTCGTCCTCGACGGCTACGCCGTAACGGTCGCGGCGCTCGTCGCCACCCGGATCGACCCCGCCGCGGTTGACATCCTCATCGCCAGCCACCGGTCGGCCGAACCGGGCCACGACCTCGCACTCGGCGAACTGGGACTCGAGCCGCTGCTCGACCTGCGCCTGCGCCTGGGCGAGGCGTCCGGGGCGCTGCTCGCCCTCCCGATCATCGAGGCGGCAGGCGCCCTGCACCGTCAGATGGCGACGTTCGAGGAAGCCGGCGTCGCGCGCCGCCGACTCTGAGGCTGGGATCAGCTCGTTGCGCCGCGCGGCCCTCGCAGTCGCCTTTCTGACCGTGCTCCCGGTTCGACTCCGCGGCGAGGCGCCGAACCTCGGAGCCGCCGCCGCGTGGTTTCCCGTGGTCGGCGGGCTCATCGGTGCGATCGCCGGCGCCGTTCGCGTTGGGGCCACACCCCTGGTCGGCCGTGGGCCCGCCTCGGTTCTCGCCGCCGCGACACTGGTCGCCGTCAGCGGCGCGCTCCACCAGGACGGGCTCGCTGACTGCGCCGACGGACTCGGCGTTCGGGGCGACCGCGAACGCCGGCTCAAAGTGATGCGCGACCCCGCGATCGGCGTATTCGGTGCTCTGGCACTCATCGTTTGGATGCTGCTGATGGTCACCGGGCTGGACAGCCTCGACTCCGGTAGCGCCGGGCGGGCCCTGATCGTCGCGGCCGCCGTCGGCCGCTGGGCAGCGGTTCTGCACGCTCGCCTGGCGCCTGCGGCGCGCCGCGACGGGCTGGGAGCGGGTTTTGGCGTCGGCTCGGTTGGGCTCGCCGTCGCCTCCGTGATCGCCGTCGCGGCGGCGTCGCTCCTCCTCGGCATCGGCGGAGGCCTCGCCGCTCTCGCCGGAGCAGGGGTGGTCACCCTGCTCGTCACGCGATGGGCGCTGCGTAGCCTGCGGGGGCGCACCGGCGACACGCTGGGTGCGACCGTCGCCCTGGTCGAGGCGACCGTGCTCCTAGTGGCAGTCGGTTTCGCCGGTCGCTAACCGACCGGCGGACGCCGCCGCAGAAGGTAGACGTCCATGATCCACCCCTTGCGTTCCCGCGCGGCGGCGCGAGCGCGTTCGATTTCGTCCATCACCTCCGCGGTCAGCGGGCCCGAGACGAGCAGCTCGTCCTCGCACCCGACATAGGCACCCCAGTAGATCTCGGCGTCCTCTCCTGCGACCGCGCGGAACGCCGCGTCGGCGTCGAGCATCACCACCAGATCGTCAACGCCGTCGGGCCAGCCGTCGCGCAGCAGGCGGCCTGGCATGATCTGCACCGCGCCGCCGACGCGATTGAGGGTGATGCGGTGCTGCGCGGTCAGCGCCTGCACGCTCGTGATGCCCGGGATCACCCGGTGCTCGAAGGCGACCGCGCCGCGATCACGGATCGAGTCGATGATCGCCAGCGTGCTGTCGTAGAGCGACGGGTCGCCCCAGACCAAGAACGCGCCACACTCGTCCTGCCCGAGCTCTTCGCTGATCAGACGCTCCCAGACGTCGGTTCGCCGACGCCGCCAGTCCTCGACCGCCTCGCGGTAGGCCGGGTCGGAGCGGTCGCGCTGCGGGTCGGGCACCGAGACGACCCGGTAGGACTGATCCTTTATGTAGCGCCGGCAGATCTCGCGGCGCAGCGCGACGAGCTGATCCCGCTCACCCGGCTTCTCGACCACGAAGAAAACGTCGACGCCGTTCAGGGCGCGTACCGCTCCGACCGTAACGTGCTCGGGATCGCCGGCGCCGATCCCGATGACCAGGATCTCCCTCACGGCGACTCGCGTCGCGCCCTAGCCGCGAGCGCCGCGGCGTCCCAGCGAGCCTCGATCTTGCCGAAGCGCCAAATCGACACCGACACGCCCCAGACCAGGACGAACAAGCCGGCGATCACGAACCCGGCCCGGTTGACGTCGAAGTTGGCCATGTAATCACCAAACCAGCCGTGGAGGTGCAGCTCGGTCGAGAGCAGCCCAACGATCTCTATCGTGGCGATGACGAAGGCGACGGCTATCGACAGCCCGGTGATCGTGATGTTGTAGAAGACCTTGCGAACGGGCCGGGCAAACGCCCAGCCGTAAGCGAAGTTCATGAAGAACCCGTCGATCGTGTCGCACAGCGTCATGCCACCGGCGAACAACAGGGGCAGCGTGAGAGTTGCGTACCAGGGCAGGCCCTGCGTGGCGGCCGCCGCTGTCCCGGCGAGCAGCAGCACCTCGGTTGCCGTGTCGAAGCCGAGCCCGAGGAGGAAGCCGACGAAGAAGAGCTGCCAGGTGTGCTCTACCCCGCGGGTCATGCGCCCCCCAGAAAACGGGACATGAAGCCGCGCTTCTGCAGTTGGGCCTCCAGTTCGTCCTCATCGAGGGCTCCGCGGCGCATGTCGCGGAACACCTTCACGATCCCGACCAGCACTAGGAGGTTCATCGCGGCGATCGCGTAGAGAAAAGCTCCCGACAGCGCGGTCCCTATGACCCCGCCCGTGCTCTGGAACGTTGAACTAGGCGCGAGGACCGCCTTGAACGCGGACCGCGCAGCGAGCGTGATCGCCGTGCCGACGACCATGATGATGCTCGAGTGGCCCAGGGCGAAGAAAAAGCCGCTGCCCAGCGGACGTTTCCCATCGGCCATGAGCTTTCGCGTCGTGTTGTCAATCGCCGCGATGTGATCTGCGTCGAAGGCGTGCCTCAGACCAAGCGTCCACGCCGTGAACGCGACGCCGACGCCGACGCCGAGCCCTTTGTAATGAAAGTCATGGGGAAGGATCGCCAGCACGAAAAGGCCCCAGCCGGCCACGTTGAGGACGGCGATCGTCGCCACCATTCCGCCGACGCGTCGTCGCTCGACAGCCTGCAACGACCCCCACCCTTCATGTACGCGCCGTAGCCTGCTCCGCATATTCATCGTCCCGCTGAGCCTGTAGGACGAAGAGCTCCTGCGTCCGGGGCGCACGAACCGCCCTTCGCCGAGGACAGCATTCGTCGCCGTACAGGTAGGCGACCGGGCTAACCCCGACCTAAGAGGGCTTTACCGTTGCGGGACAGCGCCGGAATCTCACCGGACTTCGCTGCGCTATACGACACGCCAGCAGTCGCCGACGGTAACCCGGAGACTATTTGAGGAGCCCAAGCAGGTCAAGCCGACGGCGGGTCGGCGGCGGACCGGCGGCGGACCGGCGAGGCGATCGAGCTCGAGCGGCTGCCGCGCGAACCGGGAGGAGCCTCGTGAGCCCAGCTCAGTCGGGATGCACCTCGGCGCAGATTCGCGACATTCGCACAACTATGTGGCGAAACCTGCTCTGGTAGGGCCGGGGACGGCTTTTGAGAGCGCATCGCCGTGACTTGGGGGAGCTCCGCACGTCTTGGAGTTCTGTAGCCCGTCCTGAGATGGGAGCGCGGTCCAGAGAGCCGCGAAGCCCCCGAGTCTGGCGCGGCGGCGCAGTCACTCCTGGAGCCCCCGAAGGCGGACCCGGGGTTTGCTGGATATCTGGACAGATCTCGCAAATGTGCCCGCGGGGAGGGCGGTTGATGGTGAGGGGCCGATCTTTGTCCGCCGGTCGGGCCGGTTGGTCAGAGGTTTCGGTACACGTCGCTGCGGTGGGCGACTCGCAGTGCGAGGACCAGGAGTTCGGCGTCTTTGATGGCGTAGACGACGCGGTAGTCGCCGATCCGGATGCGCCATAGGCCTGGATAGCCGACGAGGGCTCTTGCGCCGGGCTGTCGCGGCTCGGTGCTGAGGGTCTCGACGGCTGTGGCGATACGCCGCGCGATCGGCCTGTCGAGCTTGGTGAGCTCCTTCAGAGCTCGCGGGTCGTACTTGACGACGTACGGCCCCGTGGCGCTCACGGCTCGTTGAGGACTTGGGCTACCTCGTCGGTGGATACGGCCGTCGTGCGGCCGGCTTCGAGGTCGGCCAGTCGCTCGGTAGCGATGCGTCCGTCTTCTTGGTCGACGAGTTGCTCGTAGCGTTCGACGAGCTCGGCGGGCACGATCGCCGCGGCGCGGTGATGTCCGCGGCCGCGGGTGACGTAGGTGATCTCGCCGCCAAACGCGGCGCGGTTGACTGCGTCTGAGAAGCGGTCGCGGGCCTGGCTGACCGAAAGCTCAGTTTCCTCTGTGCTCATAGCGGCAGCATAGCCAACAACGCCAACTTGGCGCTTTGGTCGGCGGCAGGTGACGGCGGCCATGGGAACCTCCCCATAGGCGGCCATCGAAAGTCCCCACTGGTGGCCACCGGTTCTCCCCATGGGTGGCCATCGGATCTCCCCACGACGGTTCTGTCCTGAGCGGCCTGTAGGC
>JBPCNA010000024.1:0-13201 GCA_051001735.1 Solirubrobacteraceae bacterium | reverse complement strand
GCCTACAGGCCGCTCAGGACAGAACCGTCGTGGGGAGATCCGATGGCCACCCATGGGGAGAACCGGTGGCCACCAGTGGGGACTTTCGATGGCCGCCTATGGGGAGGTTCCCATGGCCGCCGTCACGAAACGCAGCAGCCACGTCGCTGGTGAGGATTACAACGTCGAACGAGCCGGTGCCGAGCGTCAGTTTGGCGGTATGCGGAGCGAAAGCTTGGCGCGGCTTGAGTTGTCGCTCCCGTAGGCGAGCGTGAGGATGCCGGTCCGAACATGCTGTTGGCGGCGTGGCAACGTGTGCGTGAAGCGCAGCCGGCGGCCTGAGGCGCGGGCGGTGAAGCGGATGGCGTGGCGGCCCGTCAGGAAGGTGACGCGGACGGCGCCGTGGTGTGCCCTGGCCAGTTGGGCGAGGACGTGGAGCTTGCCCGCCACGATCGCGGCCTGGATGACGCGGATCGTCGCTGGCCGCGCGGCTATGCGGGCGGGGGCGGCCGCGAGCGCAGGCGCGGCGCTGGGGCTGGAGGCTGGGGTGGCGGCGGTCGTGGACGGGACGGGCGCCGGCGCAGCCGTCGCCGCGGCTGGCGCCGGGGCGGCCACCGTCGCCGGGCTGCCGCCGGACGTGGTGACGGTCACGGCGGGGGTGGCGGCGGTCGTGAAGGTCGCGTCGGCGCCGTAGAACGTGTTGTCGCGACAGGCGCAATCGGCTGTGGCGACGATGCGGTAGTGATAGGTCATCGCCGGGGCCAACCCGCTCACCGGGGTGAGGATCGTTTGGTTGGTCGCGGCCCCGCCGATCGACTGCTGGGGCGAGGCTGTTCCGTAGCCGGTCGTGGTTCCGTAGATGAACCGCACGCTCGTTAATGTCCCGTTCGGATTGACGATGGCCGACAGCGCCGCTGCGGTGTCGCCGACCGCGCTCGCCTGGATGGTCGTCGCCGTCGGCGGGTAGGCGAGCGGCGCGCCGTCGATGCTTCCCAGGCCTGACGGGCCGTCCCAGCCGGGCCCTGCGGTGCACAGGTACGCCGGCGTGCAGGTCCCGGTGCTGCCGGAGACGATGTCGATGAAGGCGCCGCGGTGGGCGTAGGGGTAGGAGGGTGCGGCGGCGCTCGGGCCGAGCAGGGCGTCCAAGCCGGCGACGATCGCCGCACCGGCGCTCGTCCCACCCATGAGCAGCCAGCCGCTGGAGCTCTGAACCGGGACGCTGTCGTACACGGCGACGGGGGTCGCTGGATCGGCGACGGCGGCAACATCCGCCACGCTGCGGTGCGCGCAGCCGGGATCAGTCTGCCAAGTCGGCTTGGCAACGTACGCCGAGCAGCCGCTCCCGGCGCCCGACCAAGCCGTCTCGCTCCACCCGCCGGGTGCGCCGGCGTCGCGCGCGAGGCGCGTCCCACCGACCGCCGTTACGTAGCGCGAGGCTGCCGGAAACTCGACGCCGTAGCCGCTGTCACCCGAGCTGGCCGTGATCGCGATACCCGGGTGGTTGTAGTGGGACTCGTCGGAGGTCTCGGCCGGATCCTCGGCGCCGCCGTAGGAGTTGGAGATCTGGGAGG
Organism: Solirubrobacteraceae bacterium; assembly: GCA_051001735.1. Classification (GTDB taxonomy): domain Bacteria; phylum Actinomycetota; class Thermoleophilia; order Solirubrobacterales; family Solirubrobacteraceae; genus Palsa-513. Next base: position 11,651 of record JBPCNA010000024.1, on the reverse strand, counting down.
CACCGAGCGTCGCCGCCCGATCGACCGCCGTCATGAGATCGCCCAGCCGACTGGAGTCAGCCTCGACGAGTAGGAGCCGGCAGTTCGGGCAGACCGCCGCGGCCATGTCCAAGTCGAGGGAGATCTCCTGCGCCCAGCCGGAATCGGCGGCGGGGTACGCGCCGGTTGAGCCGCGCTGGTTGACCTTCTCGAAGCAGCCATTGGCACTGGTGCAGGGCGACAGCCCGTATTGCGCCCGGTAGACGCCAAGATCCTGCTCGGCATTGGGGTCGTCATAGGCATCGATGATCGCCAACGTCTGCCCGCTCCCGGCGGCGGCGGGCAGGCCGGTGAGCGCATATGCCGCCCCGAGTTCGCTCGGCCCGTACCCGGCCGGCGCGCCGGCGACCAGCGGCGCGCCTGTCGCGTCGGTGACGATCTCGGCGTTGCAGCGCGCGAAACCTCGCGGCACCGCAGCGCATACCGCCCGGTGGGAGCGACCAAAGCCGCTGTTGCCCGGGCTGGCCTGAGCTCGACCTACGCCCCCAACGACAAACAGACCACGGCGGCGCACGCCACCAAGGTTCGACTCGTCAGCGAGCGTGAGGCGAGCCCGACGAGTCCAGCCCGACGGCTCTGGCCAACATGGCGCATCTGCTCTGTATCGGCGGCATCGCCAGCCAACTCAACTACCGCACCGGGGTTACGACCACCAAGTCTGCGGTCACCCAACAGCGTTGCTCGCCGTTTGACGTGTCGCTGCCGGGCGCACCCAGCCCGTCGTCGGTTCGTTGCCTGGGGTGATCGTCTCGACCAGGTTGAGGAACGCCCAACGGACGTGAGCCGAGCCTTAGGAAGCGCTTCGCTCGGCCTCGCGGGCCAGGTGTCGGCGGAGCAGTTCAACGCGCTGGTCGCCGGCATGGATCCGCGGGAGCCGTCCCGGCGGCTCCGCTCGTCGGAGCGTGATCCGCGGATCGCCGCGCTCGATCTGACGTTCTCCGCGCCGAAGTCGGTGAGCGTCCTTGCCGCGCTCGCGCCCCGACGCGCGAGGCTGGCGTTGATCGCGGCGCATGACGAGGCGGTCGCCTCAGCTCTGTCCTACCTGGAGGACACGGCGGTCCAAGTCCGTCGCGGCCATGGCGGGGAGCGCGTCGAGACTGGTGCGGGACTGATCGCGGTCGCCTAACGCCACCGGATGAGCCGGGCTCTCGATCCACAGCTTCACACCCATGTCGTAGCGGCGAATCTGACGCGCGGCCCGGACGGCCGCTACACCGCGCTGCACGGCACGCCGCTGTACCGGGCGGCGAAGACCGCTGGCTACCTCTACCAGGCGCATCTGCGCGTGCGGGTCAGCGAGCAGCTCGGGCTCGAATGGGGCGCGGTCCGAAACGGCGCGGCGGAGCTGCGCGCGATCCCGGCGGTGGTTCTCCGCGGGTTCTCGCGCCAGAGGCATGAGATGGAGCGCGCGGCGTTGGCGGGCGGGATCGGCCTCGGGACGAAGGCGGCCGCGCAGGCGGCGGCGTTGGCGACGCGGCAGCGCAAGCTGTACGGGGTCGATACCCGCTCCTGGCTTGAGGAGATCGAGGCGAGAGCGGGCGAGCTCGGGTTCGGCCGCGATGAGCTCCAAGCCGTTGCTCACCAGGCGAAGGAGCGGCTGCGCCGCGGCGTCCCCGTCGCTCGCGTCGATGAGCGTGCGGTCGGCGACCAACTCGCCGGACCCGGCGGGCTGACGGCCCGGGCGAACACCTTCGACGAGCGCGCGGTGCTCCAGGAGTTCGCGGCGGCGGCCCCGCAGGGCGCAACGGCCGCCGACGTCCGTGAGAAGGCTGAGCGATTCGTGGGGCGGCCGGACGTGCTGCGGACCGCGAGCGGTGAGCTGACAACCCGGGATCTCGTCGAATGCGAGCAGCGCCTGATCACCGCAGCGGTCGGGCGAGCCGCCGAGAAGGGCGGCTTCGTTGACGCGGCCGTGGTCGACCGCGTGATCGCAGCCTCGGCGCGCCCGTTGAACGGCGACCAGGCCATGGTCGTGCGGGCAGTGGCCGGCGACGGGCGTGGGGTGGACGTGGTCGAGGCGCTCGCCGGGACGGGCAAGACGTATACCGCCGCGGTCATCCGTGAGGTCTACGCGGCGGCGGCCTACGAGGTGATCGGCGTGGCTCCGACCGGTCGCGCCGCGCGGGAGCTTGGCGACCAGGCCGGGATTGCCGCGCGCACCCTCGACCGGCTGCTGATCGACCTCGACGAGCTCGGCGACACCCTCCCCGACAAGTGCGTCATCGTGCTCGACGAGGCGGGGATGGCGCCGACCCGACAGACCGCGCGCCTGCTCGAAGCCGCCGCCCACGCTGGCGCGAAGGTCGTCGCGATCGGCGACTCCGGCCAGCTCGCATCGGTCCGCGCCGGTGGGTGGCTGCGCGCCGTCGGCGCCCGCCTCGGCGCGCTCCGGCTGACCGAGGTCATGCGCCAACGCGCCCCGGCCGAGCGGCGGGCGCTCGCCGCGCTCCACGACCGCCGGCCGCGACCGTATCTCGACTGGGCGACCACGGCGGACCGAATCGAGACGCACGCAGACGCGACCGCCGCTCGCCAGCAGGCGATCCGCGAGTGGGCCGACGCGACCGCGGACGTCGGACCGGCAGAGGCGGTGATGATCGCGCGAGAGAACGCTCCCCGGGACGCGCTCAACCGAGCGGCCCGCGAGCTGCTCCGCGACCAGGGTGCGCTCGGCGAGGAGCGTGCCTACGGCGCGGTTGACGTGGCCGTCGGCGATCGCGTGATCTGCCGCCGCAACGACCGGTGGATCGACGTCGACAACGGCACGCGCGGCACCGTCCGCCATCTCGCCGACGAGCGGATCGTGATCGAGACCGACAGCCACCTGGTCCGCGACCTCCCTGCCGGCTACGTCGCCGAGCACGTCGAGCACGCCTACGCCCTGACCGGCCACGGCATGCAGGGCGCCACCGTCGAGCGGGCGTTCGTCGTCGCGTCACCGCGCGACCTCACGGCCGGGTGGAGCTACACGGCGCTGTCGCGTGCCCGCGCCACCACGAGGCTGCTGATCCACCCCGACCAACCCGACCTCAAACGAGTAGACGTCGCGCCCATCGGCAACGGCTCACCCGCGACCGACGATCTCCTCGCGCGTGTGCGGCGGCAGATGACCGTGCGCGACGACGAGGACCTCGCGATCGAGCAGCTCGAGCCCGCCGGCCGCGCCGACGACCCGCGGCTCACCGCAGCCGGGGTGGGTGGGCCGACACAGGAGCAGGGCGCGGCCGCTGCCGAGCCTGCCGTCGCTGACACGGCGCCCGAGCGGCTCGCCGCGCTCCGCAGCCGGATCGAGCAGCTCACGGCGCAACGCGACGCGCTCCCGATCGCGGAGCTACACCGGGTCGACGAGCTCGACGCCCGGATCAGCGCCTGCACGCAGCGCCAGGCCGCATGCGCCGAGGCACTGGCGGAACTACCTGCGCCGCGGTGGCGCCTTGGCCGCAGGACCGATCCCTACATCGTCGATAGGGTCCGGCACAGATCGATGCTCGCGGGCGTGACCGATCAGCTCGAGCAGCTCACGCCGGAACGCGCCCGACTCGTCCGCGAGCTCGGCGCCCCCGACCAGGTTCGCAGCGAGCTCGAAGGACTCAACCGCGCGATCAGGACGCTCATGCGGGAGCGGCGATCGCTCGGCGACGAGGTTGCGCAGCGAGAGCACGGTCTGGACCTCGCCACGGGTCGTGACCGCGACACGGGCGTCGAGATTGGAGGCATCTGATGAGCCAAGAGCCGCTGCTCACGGTCCCGCAGGTCGCGGTCGAGCTCCAGGTCACCCCACAGACGATCCGCAACTGGATCAACCACGGCACGCTCCCCCGCAGTGCGGATCGGCCGTGCCTCCCGCGTCAGACGCGACGACGTCGACGCGCTCCTCCAACGGGCGAGCGCCGACAGCACCTCGCAAGCCACACGCGGCGACCTCTGGGACCCGACAACGACCACGCTACCCCGCCGCCACGACGCTGGCCAGTCCCGCTCGGTATGGGAAGCCGCCGGCGAACTGGCCGCGCCCACATGGCGCCCATAGCCGGCTTGCCTACGCTGACCGGCACCGGGACGATGGCGGCAGCACGCCGCTCGCGCAATCCTCGGCCTCGACCGCGCCGGCCAGCGCGGCCCCGGCTTCGGCAAGCCGCTCATAAGCGGCCGCAACGTCGACCAGGTCAGTGCCCGTCGCGGCCCGGTTGAGCTCGCTCACCGCCAGGTCGAACCGCCGCCACAGTTCGTCAGGACCACGCCGTCCAGACCCGGGCTGCAACTCCCACGGTGGGTTGGCCGACGACGCCCGGTGCGGCGGCCAGCCGAAGCCCGCGGCATCGGCCTGCCGGCACGCAACGGCCTCCAGCCCCGCGGCCGCGGCCAGTTGCGCCAGCCGTGCGCTGAATTCCCGGTCCGGCGGCGCCAGGCGGTGGGCCGTCAGCGCGTCCCGCCACTGCTCCTGCGCCTGGCGGAAGAGGGTCTGGGGATCGGGATCTGGCGAAGAAGGCATACCGGGACGCTCAGGCCTACTCTAGCCAAACCAGGGTCATTTTGCTATTTTGCGCTCTAGAACCACGGCCCTGCCGTCAAATTGACCAGTCAGCGACAAATCAACCGCCTCACAGGCCCGCGCACGCGCCGGGGAACACACCGGGGCAGGTCGACTCCGCGATCCAAACGCGACGATAGCCTCGCCGCCGATTACGCCCTCGCGGCTGACTCGATGCGGACGGGCGGCTGATGCAGTCGACGCCACCTCAGCTGACGCGCGAGACCGTGCTCGACGGGCGTGCCGTCGCCGAGCTGCTCCACCTCCCCATATCGACCGTGCTCGAGTACGCCCGCCGGGGCGTGATCCCAGCGCACAAGCTCGGCCGCCGTTGGATCTTCATCCGCGACGAGATCGACGCCGCCGTGCGGGGGGCGCCCGCGAGGCCGCCGACCACCGCCAAACGCGGAAAACCCGAGTCGAGCCGCCGGCCGGTGCTCGTCGCGCAGCCGTCGCTCCCTTTTGACGCGACCGGCTGAGCTAAGAACCGGATCCACCGATTCGGTCGCGCGTTCTGCGCGGCGCGAGGGTCGTCCTCTAGCGACGCACGAGCGCAACCGGCCGGCACACGATAGGTCGTCGGGGCCATCGACCCGCCGTCCCTCGCGTAAGCCCCGCCAGCCAGGCGGTGAAGCGCACGACCGTCAGCGGCCGGAGCTCTCGGATGCCCGACGAGCGTCCGGATCTAGTCGCGTTTTCGCGGTCGCTTCGCGCCGCCGGCGCCGTGCGACACTGTTGTGGCATGCGTGAGCAGGCGACACTCAGGCTCGACGACGGCGAGGAGCTGCGCGTCGAGCTCGATCGCGACGACCTCGATCGCGAGGAGATCCTCGTGCGCCGCGCCGCCGGCAACGGTGCGAGCGATGGCGGCGACCTGCTCGCCGCCATCGACGAGCATCTGGCGACCGCCGAGCGCCATCCCGCCGGGATAACCGATCGGCTGCTTGCGGCTGATCGGCAGCGCCCGTACTGATGGCCGGGCTGTACCTCGACACGTCGGCGCTGGGCCGTGTCCTCCTCGGCGAGCCTGACGCCGAGACGATCCGCGACACGCTCACGGGCTACGACGCATGGTGGTCGAGCGCGCTGCTCGCCGTCGAGCTGCGGCGTCTCGCACGCCGCGAGGGCTTGGAGGCATCGGCGGACCGGTTGCTCGCCAACGTGCGCCTCGCCGAGGTCGATAGAGCGTCACTCGATCGTGCCTCCCGGCTCGATCCGGTCGAGGTCGCCACGCTGGATGCGATCCATCTCGAGGCGGCCGTCGGACTCGCCAGCCAGAGTGCGATCAACGCCGTCCTTACGTACGACCGCCAGCTCCAGACCGGATGCGCTCATCACGGTCTGGCCGTCGAGGCGCCCGTCGCCCGCTGAGGTGGTCCCTGGGTTTGCGCGCAACGTGCGCGCAAGACAGCGGCATTCGGCGCGACGGCGGGCTACCGTGCCCGGGTGGACATCGAGTACGAGCCCGACGAGAGCGACGCCCCCGCGAGCGAGTTCCGCGAGCGAGCCTGGCCGCGGGGTAGCAACGAACCCTGCTGGTGCGGGAGTGACCGCAAGTACAAGCGCTGCTGCGGTGGTCTAGCGACGCGCGACCTCGCTACGGCGGGGGTCTGACGATGCCGGTCGAGGTGACCGAGCGCGCGTTGCGCGACGCGCTCGCGCTCGCTGGCGAGTGGGATGACGATGGCGCGCCGGCGGCACAGGCCGCGCTGGAGTGCATGGGCTGGGAGGGCGAAGGTTCGCTGTGGCTCCGCCGCTACGACGTTCAGCTCTTCGTCTGGTACACGCTTCCACGCAAGTTCCTCGTCTCGCTCGAGCACAAGCGAGCGGCCGCCGCTGCCCTGGCGCGCACGCTCGACCGGCTGGGCGAGCGCGCCGCGACCTACGCCGACGTCTGCCGCTCGTCCGAGACTGACGAGCTGCTGTGTGCGTGGGAGGCGGAGGATCCCACCGCCCGGCGACGCCTGCGCGAGCTGCTCGATCGGTCGGGCATCGAGCCACCCAACACCGAGCTCCTCGCCTGGGGCCACGTGATGGGCTTCGAGGAGGCGCACGTGCGGGAGCAGGTTGCGACCGCTTTGGAAGAGGCCATCGAGGACGGCCGGCTGGCGCCCGGTAGCCCTGGCTTTCGCCGCCGGCAGGCGGAGGTCGCCTGCGCCGCGCTACTCGAGCCGTGGGGTGACGATGACGGTCGGAGCCGTCTCGACGCCGTACACGCCGAGCGCCTCGAGCGGTGGCTCGAACGCGGGCACACACGAGGGAGCACCGAGCGCCGCGCGATCCTCGCGCCGGTCGCAGCCCTCGTCGCACTAGACGCCGCGCCCGTTGCCGGGGAGGCGACACGCGCCGCGGTCGCGCCGGCGCTGTGGCTGCTCGAACGCGCGGACGACGGCATCGCCCTGACGCAGACCGGCGCGCTGAACCGCGCGCTCGTCCGCGAGGCCGTCGAGCGCTGGCCGGCGTGGTGGCCCTCTGACCTGTTCGGTCCGCCCAACCGCGAGGTCGAGGTCACGCCGCTGCACGAGCTACACGGACTGCTGCGCCGCCTGCGGTTAGTCCGCCGGACCGGCAAGCGGGTAGTCGCCACGGCCCGCGGGCGCGCCCTCCAAGCCGACCCGCCGGCGCTGCTCGAAGCGCTCGCGTGCGAGCTCCTCGCCGGCGAGAGCTTTCGCGCCGCGTGCGCCGAACTCGCGGTCGCCCTCATGCTGAACGGCGTGGCGGCCGAGTACGGCGATGGCCTCGCCGAGCGGATCCAGCCCGCGATTGCCGCCGAGGGCTGGCAGTCGGACGGAGAGTCCCCGGGCGTTCGCGACATCCGCTGGTCGATCGCCGAGTTCCTGCGCCCGGCAGAGGCGATCGGGATCCTCTCGCCTGGCGAGAGAGGCTCGCGACTCTCACGCGACCCGCTCGTGCTGACCGACCCGGGCCGCTCAGCGCTGATCGCCGCGCTGCGCGCGCGGGCGTTGGCGCCGGCCACCGGGCCCTACTGAGCGGACAAGGCGCGTCACTTCCCGCTGTCCCACGGTTGCGTCGCCTCCACGCGGAACGCCCGGTTGACCCGCTCGACGTCATCGGGCCTCGCCTTCGCGTGCATGTAGCGCTCCGTCGTCGTGATCCGCGAGTGGCCGAGGAACTGCTGCACGAACCGAGCGTCCGCATGCCGGGCCACGAGGCTGCCGGCACCGTGGCGCAGGCCGTGAAAGGTCAGCGGCCGGAGCCCGGCGGCATCCCGCGCCCGCTTGAAGCGCCGCCGCACGGCTGAAGGATCGAGCCGGCCCCCGAGCCGCGAGCAGAACACGTAGTCGTCGCGCTGGGTGTAGTGCTCCGGCGCGCGTAGGCGGTCAAACGCCGCGGCCGCCGGGTCGGCGATCGGGATGAACCGCGCCTGCCAGGTCTTCGTCGGGCCCTCGACGCCGGCCGACAGGCCGCGGTGCACCACCAGCCGCCGGCCTTCGAGGTCCGCGTCCTCCCACCGCAGCGTGAGGAGCTCGCCGAGGCGAAGGCCGGTGAACGCGGCGACACGGAAGAGCTCGGCGTCCTGCGCGTCCTCGCGCGCCCGCCACTCGATCTCGTCCGCCTCGAGATCAGGAGGCTGCCGACCGCGGTGCGCGCCGGACGCCGCGGTCTCCGCAAGCAGCTCGACCTCCTCAGGCTCGTAGAAGTCGAGCACCGCCGGCGGCGGCACGCGCCGCTTCGTCGTCGCCGCGACCGGGTTCGCCGGCAGCCCGAACGCGTCCTCCCGCCGGCCGTAGTTGAAGATCGCCGAGAGGATCTGCCGGTGCTTGTTCACCGTGCGCGGCGAGACGCCCGAATCATGGAGCTCGCGGAGCAGCGCCGACACCTGGCGCGTTGTCACCCGCGCCGCCGGCACGTCGCCCAGGGTCGCCATCACCAGGCCGCGGCTGACCCCGCTGCCGCGACGATGCGGAGTTCCCGGCTCGGCGAGGATGTAGCCATAGTCCTGAAGCGTCGACGGCCGCGCGCCCTGGTCCTTCTCGAGCTGCACGAGCCACTCGCAAGCGACCTCCCGGAACGTGACGCCCGCCTCCCTCCGCTCGCGCTCGATCCGATCGGCCTCCGTCTGCTCGACCTCGTGCTCGGCGATCGCCTCCGCCATCAGGACGGTGGCCCGGCGCCCATCGAGGTAGCCCTCGGGCGTCCGCCCGCGACGCGGGCGCCACTCCACGTCGGGCCCCCGCTCGAGCCACGCTGGCCCGAGGCGCCGCTTGACCTGCTGGCCGTCGCGACGCCATTTCGCCTCGAAGACCGGCCCGTTGCGACGCTCTCGAACGACCAGTGTCCCGACTGATTTGCCCGCGCCTCGATCGTCCACAATCCCGAGCATAGCAGTCGGGTACCACTTGGGTACCACGCCTCAGCGGGTACCGCTTTGGGTACCACCCTACCCTGAAACCGCCTTGTTTACTGGCCTTTTGCCGGCCCAGACTCACGCGACTTGGGCGTTTCAGCACCCGTTATAAGTTCTGTCACGCCGGAGGTCGCGGGTTCGAGTCCCATCGCTCCCGTTGAAGAACCCGCTGCAAATCAGCGAGTTTTCCTTCACCAAAGTCGGCTGCCTAGGCGTCCCGCCTGACGATCACGCCGGAGGCGGGCGTAACCACGGGTCTTGTCAAGCCTGCGCCGTCGTGGGATCCTTGCTCTGGGCGCGAGTGACCGACGTAGCGAAGCGCAGACGTCAGGGGCTTGTGGTCTGCCGCGCGGCTTTGCCCTTCGAGGGCCTATTTGATGCGCGCCGCAGTGTCGCGCTCGCGCCCACTTCGCCGCCGGTCCGGCGCCGCCGAGTGCCGGTCAACGCATCCAGCCGGCGGCTACGATCGTCGCCTGCGACCCGAGCGCCTCCATTTCACGAGCTCCGACGCCGCCAACGAGCTGATCGCCCGCGACCCGATGGCGCTGCTCGTCGGCTTCGCCCTCGACCAGCAGGTCACGGTACCCAAGGCGTTCGCCGGTCCGTTGGCCCTGAAGGAGCGGTTGGGATCGCTCGATCCGTCGACGCTCGCCGCCGCCGACCTCGAACCCGTGTTCCGGCAGCGACCGGCCATCCACCGCTACCCCCGCGTGATGGCCGGCCGCGTCCACGACCTGGCGGTCCACGTGCTCGAGGAGTACGACGGCGACGCCGCGCGCGCCTGGACCGCCGCGGAGGACTCGGCGGCGCTCCGGCGTAACCTCCACGCCCTCCCCGGGTTCGGCGAGATGAAGGTTGCCTCGCTCGCGGCGGTGCTCGCCCGGCGCTACGGGGTCGCGACCGCCGAGGCCGTGAGCCCCGCTCATCCGACGCTCGCCGACGTCGACTCCGCCGCGGCGCTCGCCGAGTACCAGGCGCTCAAGCGCGCCCACCGCAAGGACTGGGACGCGATCCGCGCGGCCGAGCGCGCCCGGCCGCAGTAGGCCGGCCGCCGGCGGGGACTCGGGCACCGCCGGTCCCCGCCGCTCACCGCACGTTCACACCCTCCCGGCGGCCTGCCGCTGCCTCCGGGCCAGCGCGTCGACGATCACCGCGACGAGGAGCACGCCGCCGGTCCCATGTATTTCACCAACGAGTCGAGCGCCAGCCGTTCTTTCGTTGAGCACCGCCATCACGGCCGCCGCCAGGCCGCCGCCCTAGCCTGGTGCAGCCCTAGCCGCCGATCAGCCGCGCCACCTCCGGCGCCTGCGCCGGGCCGTCGAAGACCACCCGGCCGTCGGCGATCGCCAGGCACCGCGACGCCCGCGTGACGACCTCGAGGTGGTGGGTGGCCAGCACGACCGCCGCCCCCTCCGCCGCCGCTTCCGCCACCAGCCCGTCGAGCGCCTCGCGGCTCGCCGGATCGAGCCCGTCGAACGGCTCGTCGGCCAGGAGCAGGCCGAACGGACGCACGAAGGCCACGGCGATCGACGCCTTCTGGCGCATGCCCTTGCTGAAGCCGCCCGGCGGATCGTCCGCCCGCTCGGCCAGGCCGAGCCGATCGACCAGGTCGGCCGCCCGCTCCTCCCACTCGAGGACGCCATGGAGGCGGGCGACGTACTCGAGGTGCTCGTTCAGGCTCAGGTCGTCGTAGAGGGCCGGCGTGTCCGGCAGGTAGGAGGTCAGCGCCCGGGCGGCGACCGACCCCGCCGCAACGCCGCCGACGATGACCTCGCCCTCAGACGGGTCCAGAAGACCGGCGACCAGGCGCAGGAGCGTGCTCTTGCCCGCCCCGTTGGGCCCGATCAGGGCCACCCGGCTCCCGCCCTCGATCGTGCAGCTCAGCCCGTCGACGGCGATGTAGTCGCCGTAGCCGCCGACCAGCTCGCGGACCTCGAGCACGGTCACCCGCCCCGGCGCAGCCAGGCCGCCGCCCCGCCGGCCAGGGCGAGGATGACGAGGGCCCCGGGCGCCGCCCCGACCACGGCCGAGCCGCCGGCGTCGACCGCCGCCCGGGCGTCGAGGACCGGCAGCGTCCCGACCACGGCGAGGAGCGGCGGACCCACAGCCCGGGCCGCCGCCTTCGCGTTGCCCATCGGGCCGTACTCCAGCGGGTTGACCGCCGGACCGAGGTCGATGCTCAGCGCCGCCGCCGACACCGCGGCCACCGCCGCCGGCACGGCCGCCACCAAGCCCACGGCCAGGGCGCTCCCCACGCCGCCGCCCGCGGCCAACCCGCTCGCCGCCGCCACGCCGACCGCGGCCACCCCGACCATGACCGCCGCCGGGACCGCCAGATGGCGGAGGATCAGCACCCGCCGGGCGACCGGCAGCATGCTCGACCGCGTCGGGTGGTCGGCCTCCTGGGCCAGACCCTCGACCGCGTCGAGGGCGGCCACCAGCAGCGCCAGGCCGGCCACCGCCACCAGGGCCGCAGTACCCGCCCAGGCCGCCGCCGCGGCCGCTCCGGCCACCGCGCCGAGCGCCGCGAGCCGCAGCACCCGCACCGCCGGCCACCGCAGAACACCCTGCCAGTCGCGCCGCCAGACCGGACCGCCGCCCCCCGCCAGCCGGAGCCACGGGCGGCGCCGGGGACCCTCGGCCGCCCGCTGGCGGCGGAGCAGGATCACCGTCCGCCCGTCCTGCATGGTCACCGCGAACCGCAGCTGGGCG
>JBPCNA010000023.1:0-43637 GCA_051001735.1 Solirubrobacteraceae bacterium | reverse complement strand
GTGGTTTAGCGCCTGCCCCCGAGAGGCCGACGCTGGAGGGCCAACAAGCCTCCATCTCTTGCACAGCACTGCTTCAAAAGGAAACTCCTACATACATCCTCCTTTAGCATTCGTGACGCACGAACACTGGAACGAAGACCCCCGACCCTACGTCTGGACCAAAACCGCGGACGAGATTCTCGACAAACTCGCCAATTACTGCACCGCAATTAACGCCTCAGGACACTAGGACGTCGCCCTGGGTCAGATCAAACTGCGGACCAAGCACCTCACGCACCATCGCGCACGTCTCTACGTCTCCCTCCAGGCCGAACGGCCCGGTCACGAACATCGCGCGCGAAACCGAATCGGAGGTTGAGACAAGGAATCTTCCCCCAGGCCCCACCGCCTCGATCGTGGGGGTGTATCGGCTCGCGAGTCGAAAGAACGCCTCCCGGCCCCATTCGCGCCGCACGGCTGGACGATCGGCCGAACTTGACCTGACGTAACGCCCGAACTCCGAGCGGACGCGCCCCGTGAGTCTGCCGATCCCTGCCACGGCCTTGAGGCTAGCGGGTCTCATTCGCCGAAGCCAATCGGGCGCAGCTCGCCACTCCGCTTGGACTCAGCACGCGCCACCGACTCTCAAGCAGATGCACCGATGAACGGGGTGCGGCCAGCTGCTCAACCACGCCAGCAGTCTCGATAGCCGGTCGACGTGGAGGATGAGCGCCGCGTCGCGCACTGACGCTCTACCTGGCCGTCGCGCTCGCCGGAGGGCGCCGCTCAACTCCCTTAGCGGGACCTTGCGTTCCGATGTTCTCCAAGCCCCGACTCGGGGGTGTTCCTTGCCCGGCAAACTGACGGGGGGGACTGCCCGTCGCTGGCCAGCCGGACCCCCATACTGGTAGTGCACCGTACGCGCGAGCGATTTCAACGAGAAAGGGTTCGCCCTCATGGTCGGAAGGAAGCCCAAGCCGGTCGAACAGAAGCGTAGTGAGGGAAATCCGGGCGGGCGCCCGCTGGGCGACCCGGTTATCATCGGCGGTCGAGTTGCGCCGGTGATGCCAGCATACTTGTCAGTCGGAGCCAAGAAGGCGTGGCGAGAGACCGTGCCAGCGCTGACGGCGCTCGAGATGCTCGACCGGGTGGACGGGCCGGCCGTTGAGGCGCTGTCGGTAAGCATTGACCTGATGAGGCGGGCGGCCGGCGAGCTGAAGAGGTGCGAACGCTTCGGCCTTGACCCCTCGACGCGTACCAGCCGTTGCGATGCGTGACCCTGCCGGCGCTGCCTTCGCCCAGGCCGCCACCCGATCTCGGCCGAGATCTCGCCCTCCATCAACTCCCGCGCGATCAACGCGACCGCTTCACGCACGAAATCGCCGTGCTCACCTGCGAGTACGCCGGCAACGACATCAGCAACCGTCATCCTGCTCTCGACCATCGTGGTGCTCCTTCTCGAAGACTCTTGGCGGAGCCAACGAGCTTGGACGCCACGGTGGTCAGAACCGCCAAAGACACCCAGATCCCGGCAGCCAAACCCCCTGGCCGCCAAAACCGAAGCATCGACATGACCCACGTGGGGCTTGCGAACCCCGAGGTTTCAGGCGTCGACTACCGAACGATGGGCCAGGAATCGGCCGCGAAAGGCGGCGTGACGATGGGACCTATCGTTGTCGCTCCAAGCGAATCGGCCCGGCGGTGCGCAGACACCCCGGGCCACGGCACAGGAGGATTAGTCCTGGTGCGACCAGAGCGTACTGGCGTGAAGCCATGAGCGTCCACAAGCGCGGCGAGGCGTACGTTGTTTCCGTCGACGACCCGGTCACGCAAGGCAAGCGGTGGATCGGCACGTTCGACACGCACCGGGCGGCCGCGGTGGCGGAGGCCGCCGCGAAGCTTCAACCCGGCAAGAGCGGCGCGACGACGGCACCGAAGAACAACCAGCACCGGCGGATCGTTCTCTTCCCCGAAGCAAGGCGGCTCTGCTCGCGGTCCCGAGGGACGACGAGACTGCGGTCGTATAGGCGCGTAACGCCGATCGCCGCGGCGGGACGGGGAGCACGCTCGTCCCGCCGCGGGCGGCGCAAGGCGGATACCGAGCGAGCGGGGGTCGCCCCGGCGGCGGGGTCGCGTCACCCCGCCGGGGTGCGGGCGGCTAGCGGACGCGGGCGACGGCGGCCCGCAGCTCGGCGGCCGAGAACGCGCCCTCGAGCCGGCTGGAGATGCGGCCGTCGCTCCCGATCACGAACGCCCACGGCTCGGTCGGCAGCCGCCAGGCAACGACCTGCGGCCGGAACCCCTTGCCGACCTGGTTCTGGTTATAGATCTCCATGTGGATGAACGCGACCCGGCTACCGGCCTCCGATTGGACCTGGGCCGCGATGTCGGTGACGGGCCCGCAGACGCGGCTCTGGCAGAGCTGCGGCGTGGCGAAGAGGAGGACGACCGGTTTGCGGTGGAGCACGCTCGCGAAGTCGACCTGCTCGAGCTGGGGGGCCGCCGGCTGGCGCGTGTCGATCGTCGCGACGTTGGGGAGGCCGACCTGCGAGACGGTCGGCGTGTGGACGGGAATGGCGGGCTGGCCGACGTCGGGCGGACCGGGCACGCCGACGTTCGCGCCGACGCCGCTCCCCCACCTCAGCTGGCCGCCGATCCGCTCGACGGCGATCAGGTTCTGGGTGCCCGCGTGGGTGAACGGGACCTCGGCGACGTAGACGAAGTGGGCCGCCGTCGGGTCCTGCGCCACCGTCTGGCTCTGAAACTGGGGTGTCACGGCGAGCGTCTCCAGATGCGCCGGGTAGGGGCCGGCGAGCTGCCGGCCGTGGGCATCGGCCGTGTAGATGGCGACCTCGGCATTGCTGACCTGCTTGAAGTCGGGGGTGAAGAGCGCGAAGCCGAAGCGGTTGGACCCGACGCGCAGCAGCGAGACGCTGGGCGCGAGCTTCGGCCCGGCCGGCAGCTTGCTGAGCGACTGCAGGGTGCGACCGGCCGGGCTGGGAAAGTCGGCGGCGCGAGCCGGCGCGGACGGCGGCTTGGCGGAGGAGCCGCCGCAGCCGGCGAGGCCGGCGGCGGCGAGGAGGAGGGCGGCGGCTCGGCGCACGGTCACTCTCGGGACTCTATGGATCGCCGAACCTTCCCGGCTCACCTGATTTAGTTCCCTCCGACAGCTACCGAGGGACGTGGCGTATGGACGGGCGGCCGACGGAAAAGGCGGGGAGAGCGGCGCTCGTCACGGGCGCGTCGAGCGGGATCGGGCTCGCCGTGGCCCGGATGCTGGCCGAGGAGGGCCACGGGGTGACGCTTACCGCCCGCCGGCCGGAGAAGCTCGCCGCGGCGGCGGCCGAGCTGCGGGCCGACGGCCTCGACGTGCAGGAGATTGCGGCCCCGCTGGGCGCCGAGGCGGAGATCGCGCAAGTCGTCGCCGCCCACCGCGACCGCTACGGACGCCTCGACGTCCTTGTCAACAACGCCGGCGTCGGCATCGGCGCGCCGATCGACGCCTACCCGACCCGGCACCTGGACCT
This sequence comes from Solirubrobacteraceae bacterium, assembly GCA_051001735.1. Taxonomy (GTDB): domain Bacteria; phylum Actinomycetota; class Thermoleophilia; order Solirubrobacterales; family Solirubrobacteraceae; genus Palsa-513. Next base: position 40,131 of record JBPCNA010000023.1, on the reverse strand, counting down.
CCAGCTCGAGGTGAACCTCCGCAGCGTGATCCTCTTCTACCGCGAGTGCGCCGAGCTCCTCCGCGCCGCCGGCGCCGAGCACCGCCGAGCGCTGGTCATCAACACGGCGTCGATCGCCGGCAAGCAGGGTCAGGCGCACCTCTCGGTCTACTCGGCGACCAAAGCCGGCGTGATCGGCTTCACTCAGGCCATGAACCGCGAGCTGGGCGCGGCCGGAATCAAGTCGTGCGCCCTGTGCCCGGGCTTCGTCGACACCCCGATGACCGACTTCGTCAAGGGCAGCGTCCCGGCGGAGGACATGATCACGACCGCCGACATCGCCGAGATGGTGCGCGCCCTGCTGCGCCTCTCACCGGCGGCGGTCGTCCCGGAGATCCAGTTCCTGCGGGCCGGGGTCGGCGGTTGATGAAGCTCGGCGTCCACATCGGCTACTGGGGCCTCGGGCTCAGCTCGGCCGACCAGCTCGAGATCGTGCAGGAGGCCGAGAGGCTCGGCTACGACTCCGTCTGGGCCGCCGAGGCCTACGGGTCGGACGCGGCGAGCGTGCTCGGCTGGCTGGCGGCCGGGACCCGGACGATCAAGCTCGGCTCGGCGATCTTCCAGATGCCGGCCCGGAGCCCGGCGATGACCGCGATGACGGCGGCGACCATCGATCAGCTCTCGGGCGGCCGCATGCGGCTGGGGATCGGCTCATCGGGCCCGCAGGTCGCCGAAGGCTGGCACGGGCAGCCGTTCGCCCGCCAGCTCCAACGGACCCGTGAATACGTCGCGGTGGTGCGCATGGCGCTGGCCCGCGAGCGCGTCGAGTTCCACGGCGAGACGCTCGAGCTGCCGCTACCCGACGGGCCGGGAAAGGCGCTCAAGCTCACGATTTCCCCGATCCAGGGGCGGATCCCGATCTACCTGGCGGCGATCGGGCCGAAGAACACGGCGCTGGCCGGGGAGATCGCCGACGGGTGGATTCCGACGCTCTTCTCCCCCGAGCACGTCGCCGAGTCGCGGACGCTGCTCGAGGAGGGGGCGGCCCGGGTCGGGCGCTCGCTCGACGGCTTCGACGTGGCGCCGACGGTCAACGTCCTGATCACCGACGACCTCGACCGGGCGCGCCAGGCGATGCGGCCGTTCATCGCTCTCTACGTCGGCGGGATGGGGTCGCGCCGGCAGAACTTCTACAACCAGCTGATGGTGCGCTACGGCTTCGAGGCGGCGGCCCGAGAGGTCCAGGACCTCTACCTCGCCGGCCGGCGGGACGAGGCGATGGCGGCGCTACCCGACGCGCTGATCGACGCGGTGTCGCTGTGCGGTCCCCGCGAGCACGTCCGCGAGCGGCTCGCCGTATACCGCGAGGCCGGCGTCGGCACCCTCGGCGTCACCCCGCTCGCCTTCACCGCCCCGGAGCGGCTCGAGCAGCTCCGGATCCTCGCCGAGCTCGCCGCCTGAGCCCGGCCGCTCGGCAGCCGGCGGCTCCCGACCGGCGGCGACTGCTGCTCGGCGCGTTCGGCGACCCGGGCCACGCCTTCCCGATCATCGCGCTGGGCCAGGCGCTCCGGGCACGGGGCCACGACGTGACGATCCAGACGTGGGTCCGCTGGGCGGAGGACATCGAGCGCCTGGGGCTGGCCTTCTCCCCCGCCCCGGAGTACCAGGTCTTTCCGACCGACGGGCGGCCGCTCAAGCCCTACGCGGCTGTCGTGCGGGCCGCCGCCGAGGCGGCGCCGCTGCTCGCCGACCTGCGCCCGCACGCGGTCGTCGCCGACATCCTCACGCTGGCGCCGGCGCTCGCCGCCGAACGGGCCGGCATCCCCGTGGCCACCCTGATCCCCCACGTTCACCCGTCCACCCCGGCGGGGTTCCCCGTCTACTCGGTCGGCGCTCGCCTGCCCCGGACCGCCGCCGGCCGGGCCGTCTGGCGGGCGCTGGAGCGCCCGGTCGCCCGCGGCCTCGAGCTCGGCCGCAACGAGTTGAACGAGACGCGGCGGCGGCTCGGTCTCGGCCCGCTCGACCACCACCACGGCGGGATCAGCCGCCGGCTCTGCCTGGTGGCGACGTTCCCGGCGCTCGAGTACCCCCGGGCCTGGGCGCCGCACGAGCACGTCGTCGGCCCGTTGCTGTGGGAGCCGCCGACGGCGGACGTCGAGCTGCCGCCGGGCGACGACCCGCTCGTCGTCGTCGCCCCGTCGACCTCCCAGGACCCGGGTCACCGGCTGCTGCGGGCCTGCCTCGAGGGCCTTGACGGCCTGCCGGTGCGGGTGCTGGCCACGTGGAACCGGCGCCCGCCGGCGGCGCCGCTGCCGGCCCCGGCCAACGCCCGCGTGATCGACTGGTTCTCCTACGCCCGGACGATGCCCGGGGCGGCGGTCGTCGTCTGCCACGGCGGTCACGGCACGGTGGTGCGGGCCCTCACCTCCGGCGCGGCGGTGGTCGCCTGCCCGGCGGCCGGCGACATGAGCGAGAACGCGGCCCGCGTCGACTGGGCCGGTGTCGGGGTGCGCGTGCCGCGCCGGATGGTCGCCCCGACGACCGTCCGCCTCGCCGTGATGCGAGCGCTCGAGGACGCCTCGATCGGCCGGGCCGCCGGCAGCCTCGCCGCGTGGGCGGCAGGGCACGACGCCGGCGCTCGGGCCGCGGAGCTGATCGAGGATCTGGCCGGCGGCGCGTAGGGGGCCGTCGGACGCGTCCTAACCGTATGTGCCCTGGTGGGCGCGGCCCTAGCGACCCGCCCCCGTGGTCGTTGCCGCTGGTGGACGGCCATGCTCGACCTCATAACCCTCGACCTCAACGTCAGGATGAGGGTCTATCATGGGAGGCAACTAATCCCCGCGTTTCCCCGGAGGAAACCCCGACATGGCCACACAACTTCAGACTTCTCTCGACCGGGCGGCGGATGCCGCGTTCAGCCGGATGCGAGACCTTCACGAGCGGATCGAGGCATCATCGACGGATAGCGAGATCGCATCGCTCGAAGAGCAGTTCGACGCGGCAGAGCGCGATCACCAGCAGGCGCAGAACGCGCTCGATCGCTGCGGGTGGATGCCAGCGGCCGTCGCGGGCACCGCGGGGATGGGCGGTGCGAAGGCGGGCCTGCTCGCACACGCTTTCGCTCGCAGCGGGCTGACGAACACGATGCGCTCCGGCGGTGCCGGCGGCTCGTTCTCGATGAACGAGGTCGGCGGGCTCGGCCAGGCGCTCACGCCGTTCGAGTATCGGACGCAGTTCTGGGATCTGCTTCACCCGCTCGCCGTCGGCCTGCAGAGCGGCTTCACAGTGGTCGACACCGAGCACGCCGAGCTGAAGATTCCCGCGCTCACCAGCGACCCGGTGGCGATGTGGACGCCGGAGGCAACGGAGATCACCCCGACCGATCCGGGCGGGCAGTTCGTAAACGCGATCCCGCGCAAGCTCGCCGCGCTGGTGCTGGCGTCCAATGAGCTGGGTCGCTGACTCCAACCCGCAGGTGCTGGCGGTCCTCGAATATCAACTCACGCGAAGCCTCGCGCTCGCGCTCGACCTCGGGTTTTTCGAGGGGACGGGTACGGCGCCGCAGATCCGCGGCCTGAAGAACACGCCCGGAATCCAGACGATCAGCATGGGCACCAACGGCGCGGCGGTCTTGAACTTCGACGTGATCGCTCAGGCGCTCTCGCTGCTCGCGACGGCCAACGCGCCCGGCCCCTTCGCGATCGTGATGCGACCGGAAGTAATGGGCCGGCATGACGAAAATCAAGGAGCTGGCCGGCAGCACCAAGCCGACGCTTGACTTGCCGGCCGGGGTGACGAGCGCCGTGACGCGCTCGATCTACGGCGCACCGGTCTACACAACCTCGCAGCTCAACGCGGCCGAGGTCGCCGGCACCTCAAATAGCACCAGCTCGATCTACGTCTACGCGCCGTCGCAGATTCTTGTCGTGCGTCGCCAGCCGGAGAACATCGTCGCGGGCTTCAACCTGAATCAGCTCTCGCAGGTAGCGATCTCCGGCGGGACGCTGCTCGCGATCGACCAGGCGAGCAAGTTTACGAGCGATCAAACCGCGATCCGCGCGACGCTGCGCGCCGACATGGTGGTCCCCAACCCCTCGTCGGTTGTCCGGATTACCGGGGTGATCCCGTCATAACAGCTTGGCCGGAGTTAACGCGCCCGGCCGGGAACGCCCCCGCAGGTCCCTCCTGCCCGCGGGGTCGGGGTTAGCCGCGCCGGCCCCCGAGAGCACCAGCCTTCCAGGGTCAGGTTGTCTCTCGGGGGCCACGCGCTGCGACGAGATCACCCGGCGGCAGGCGAGCGCGGCTCGTGCGCGCTACTACGACGAACGCCCCGCGGCGCAAACCACGGGGCGCTCACCTGGGAGAGTTGAGGCAGTGCGCCCCCGCTTGTCATCGGGTGCTCGCCCACCGTACCGACGGCGCCGGCGAGTCGGTGTGGCCCGTCAGGCAAACGTCCGGTCCCGGCGGTCTAAGCCGTCCGGCCGTGCCCGCCGTACGACGATCACCACTGCGTTGTCATTCGGCTTACCAGAGCGGATGTGCGCCTGCTTTGTGAGCTACTCGGCGGGGACGACGGCTGCCGTCGTCGGGACTAGGCCACGCCGTACCGCCTATCGTGGCCGCCGCACGTGATCACGCGGGCGGCGGGAGATCATTCGTGGCACGAACCCGACAAGTAGGAACACCACGACAGCAGCGACGATGGCGACCGCGATCGTCTTCACCAGGATCGCGAGAACGACGAAGGCGATACCCCCGAGCACCAATGCTGCGACGAGTTCACGCATGACACTCCCTTTCATTCCAATGACGCAACGTTGTTGGACGTTTTCTTTGAGGCGGCCGCCCCCGGGAGGCGAAGCGGGGTCCGCCCGCGCCCTGGCCTTCAGTAGTAGTGGCGTCGTCCGCCGACGGCGCGGCCCATGCTGCCGAGCACGGCGAGGATGAGACCGACGACGAGCACGATGATCCCGACAGCCCACAGGACCGCCAGCTTCGGGATGAGAACCGCGAGAAGCAGCAAGATGATGCCGAGAACAATCATGAGAACCCCTCTGAGCTGCCGAAGGCAACCCGACACCGGAGTAACCGAACGCGCGCTCTCGTCGTCGCGGGCCGTCTCCTCCGTCACTTAACGATGCTTACTGCCCGCTGTCGAGCATCCGCAAACCCGAACTGACGCCCGGTCGGGGGTCTGTCGGGGCCCAAGTCCAAGTGGTACCCATGCGTGGTACCCACGACGATGATCGAAGCCGAGACGGCGTTTTTGCGCGTCACAAAAAGCGCTGTTTTGCAGGAGAATTGCGGAACTCCGGGGGTGGGACTCGAACCCACAACCTTCGCCTTAACAGGGCGCCGCTCTGCCGATTGAGCTACCCCGGATCGTCCGCGTGAGCTGCGGCGGAAGCGCCCGAAAACCCGGGCCTCTACCTCCGCGCGGCAGGTCGGAGCATAGTGGGGTTGCCGGCTACGTCTACTCCCCCGCCCCGGCCGGCGCGACGCCCCAGCCGGTGGTGCCCGGGCAGTTCGGCGTGACCGGCCGCTTCCTGACCCCCCACAGCCCACCGTTCGGATGGTCGATCACGGCGCGCCGCGTCGGAACAGAAACCCGGCCGGCGGTGCGTTCGCCGGCACCCGCGTCAATGGTAGGCGCCGAGCAGCAGCGACTGCATCGACGACGCCGTCCCCGGCCCGAGCGGCGTGCCGTTGCCGTCGGCGAAGCCGATCTCGAGGTGCGGACCGGTGGAGATGCCGACGATCCCGGCGCCGACCTCGGAGATGACCTGCCCGGCGCTGACGTGGGTCCCGATCGCCACCGCGTTTCCGGGGCCGGCATGGCCGTAGTAGACGAAGCGCCCGTCGTCGAGGTGAAGGACCGGGGCGTCGGGGCCGAAGCCGCCGATCCCGTGGAGGACGATCGTGCCCGAGCCGATGGCCAGGAGCGGCGTGTTACCGGCGGCCATGATGTCGACGCCGTCGTCCAGCGACCAGGTCCCCGGCGGCGACGCCGCCCCGCCCGGCAGCGGGAAGACGATCCCGCCGCCGCGGAGCAGGTTTCCGGCTACGGGAATCGATCCGCCCCCGCCGCCGCCGCCGCTGCTCGCCGGAGCCTGGGCCGCCGCCTGGAGACGGGCGATCTGGGCGACGAGGCGGCTGCGCTGGCTCTCGGCCTGGGCCAGGCTCGCGGCGTTCGCCGAGCGGGCCCCCTCGATCCGAATCGCCCGGTCGACGAGCGAGAGGCGAATCCGGTCGATGTCGTTGCGGCGGCCGAGGATCGCGGCGGTCAGCACCTGCTGGCGCTTGTCGAGCGCTCCGAGGCGGTCGGCCGCGGCGATCACCACGGTCCGGGCGACGCGGTCGGCGCTGATCAGCTGCGCATCATGCTGTTTGGCGGCGCCGACGAACTCGAGGCGGTCGAGCAGGTCGGCGAAGCCGTGGGAGCGGAGGATCACCGTGATCGCGTCCGGCGGGTCGGACTCGTACTGCGAGCGGAGGTTGGCCGCGAGCGCCCGGTCGGCCCTGGCGAGCTGGAGCTCGAGCGCGGCGAGGTGGGCACGTTCGCGACGAAGCGCGGCCTCGGTCGCCGCCAGGCGCGCCTGCTGGCCCGCCAGGTCGGCCTCGACCCGGCTGAGGCGGGCCTCGACGACGGCGACCGAGCCCTGCACGATGGCCAGGCGGTGGTTCTCCGAGCCGATCTTCGCCCGCAGGGCGCCGGCCTGCGCCTGACGTGCGGCGAGCTGGCCCGAGAGGTCGGCGGCCCGGGCCGGGCCGGCCGTCCCGACGAAGGCGCCGGTCAGCGACAGGAGCACCACGAGGACCAGGCGAGCCGTCGCTTTTCGTGCCAGTCTCATGGGCGCCGGGGAGTCTAGGCGGCCGCCCCGGCTGATCGGCTCAGAGCCGCCGGGTTATGGAAAGTCGACAGTGATCTTGCGGGCGCCCGGTCATCTCCGGTAGACGGCGAAGAAGTCGCGGTCGTCGGGCGTCAGGTAGCGGGTCGCCGGACGCGCCATCGCGGCCAGGAGGTTCGCCGGATCGCCGGCCCCCGGCAGGCGGTAGGTGATGAAGCTCGTCCAGTAGGAGTTGATGTCGAGCTCCATCGCCCGCACCGCCCCCGCCCGGATCAGGATCGCCGCCAGCGAGCCGACGGTCTGGTTGTTGGCCGCCGCGTAGATCAGGTTGTGGCGGCGATCGACGCCGACGCCCGAGCGCCAGACCCGCACCGCGTTGCCGAGCGTCGCCCCCCACTGGGGACCGTCGCCGAGATTCGGGTTCGGGAGGCGGTGGTTGACGATCAGCGGCAGGTTCTGGCGCGCGAAGAGGACGTTCGGCGCGGCGTCGGCTCCGCCGTTCCACCCCTTCACGTCGACGCGCCCGTTGCGGTAGCCGACGAGCGTCGCGACGCCCGGCTTCAGCGGCGCGTACGTCTGGCCGCCGACGGCGAACCCGCCGCCCGAATCCTGCAGCTTGAAGCCGCTGTTGAAGGTGGCCAGCACCCGGTTTCGCAGGCGCAGCGGCACCTGCGTCGGGCCGCGGGAGAGCGCCACCGACGGCTCCCGGCGCCCGGGATAGAGGAAGATCCGGGTCTGCTTGGCATCGATCCAGGCGACGCCGGCGACCAGCCGGGGATAGGCGGACTCGCTGCGGAAGCTCGTGACCAGCACCGGCGGGTTCGAGCCGGCGGCGGCCACCGTCCCGTGCCAGGCGCCCTCGCCGGGGAGGGCGGGCCGGATCACCGGCCTGATGCGCGGCGGCCGGTAGTGGAGGCGGGGGCGGGCGACGCGCGCCGCCGTGGCGGTGGCGTCCGGCTGGGCCGGCAGCGCGCTCAGCGCGGCCCCGCCCTTGGCCGGCGCGGTCAACGAGTAGTAGGTCGACTCGACGCGGTTGACGAAGCCCCGGGCGCCGTTGTCGCGCAGCCATTCCACGAACAGGATCGAGGCGCTCGAGTTCGACGGTACGGTGACGGCATGGATCAAGGAGACGCCCACGGGAACGAGGCAGAGGAGCGCCGCGGCGAGGACGATCCGGCGGACGCGGCGCCACGCGCGTGGCTGGGCCACCTGCCGGGCCGGGGGCGGCGGGGCGGTCTCCGGTGCGGACGTGGCCATGAGACCCGGCACCCTGCCACGAAAGGCGAAACGCCGGCTCAGTGGTTGATGAGAGCGGTCTCATGTGCCGCTGACATCGACTTTAGAAACGCCGTCTACGTTGATCGGATGGCACCTGGCCACGCCGGCGACGACGGCCGCCGAGCCGGTCAGAGCTTCCGCGCACCGACCGCCGCCGCCTACCCCCCGGCGGGCGGCGAGGCGTCGGCTGCGCCCGGCCTGCTCGAGGCGCCGCCCGGCGAGCGGCTCCGGGGCGAGCCGGCGGCGGGTGCGCGCCGCCGGATCCTCGCCTACGTGGCGCTCGCCCGGCCCCGGCAGTGGGTCAAGAACCTGCTCGTGGTCGCCGCGCCGGCGGCGGCCGGTGTCCTCGGCGACGGCGCCGTCGTCCTCCGGATCGCCGTGGCCTTCACCGCCTTCTGTCTGCTGTCGGCCGCGACGTACATGATCAACGACGTACGCGACGCGGACGAGGACCGCGAGCACCCGCGCAAGCGAACGCGCCCGGTCGCCGCCGGCGAGCTCGAGCCGCGGGCGGTGCTCCGGGTCGCCGCCGCCGTGATGCTCACCGGGCTGCTGCTCTGCCTCCTCGTCCGGCCGCTGCTCCTCGCCGTCGGCGGCGGCTATCTGGCCGTCACGCTGACCTACACGCTCCTCTGGCGGAAACTCGTCCTCGCCGACGTCGGCGCGATCGCCGCCGGCTTCATGCTGCGGGCGATCGCCGGCGGCGTCGCGGCGCCCGTACCCCTCTCGCGCTCGTTCGTACTCGTCGTCACCTTCGGCGCCGTCTTCGTCGCGGCCGGCAAGCGCCACGCCGAGCTCGTCCGGCCCGGCAGGGCCGCCGGGCCGGCGCGCCGGGTTCTCGCGGTGTACACGGTCAGCCGCCTCCGCCAGGTGCTGACGGCCAGCGCGGCGCTCGCGTTCGCGGCGTACTGCGTCTGGGCCCTGGAGCCCCACGCCGCCGACGAATCGCCGTGGCGGGCCCTCACCGTCATTCCCTTCGCGGCCTGCCTGCTCCGCTACGGCGCGCTCCTGCGCCGCGGCGACGGCGAGGCGCCGGAGGAGCTCCTGCTCGATGATCGACTCCTGCAACTGCTTGCCCTGGCCTGGATGGTCGTGTTCGCCATGAGCGTGCATGCGGCCGGCTGAGACGACGCCCGTCGCCACCGAGCGGCGCGCCCTGCGCGGCTTCGGGGGCGGGAGGACCGCGAGCGTGCTCCTCATGCGACCGGGCGACATCGAGGAGGCCCGCACGGCGGTGGACGCCTGCCGCTCGGCCCGGCGGCACGACGATCGGGGCGGGGCCATCGCCCGCGGCCGCGGTCGCAGCTACGGCGACGCCGCCCAGCTGACCGGCGGGCACGTGCTCGAGATGACGGAGCTCCGCGACTTCGAGCTCGACCGCGACACCGGCGTCGTCACGGCGTCCGCCGGAGTCACCATCGGCGACCTCCTCGCCGCGCTCGCCCCGGCCGGCTGGACGCTCCCGGTGGTCCCCGGCACGCGCCACGTCACCGTCGGCGGCGCCGTCGCCTCAGACATCCACGGCAAGAATCATCCGAGCGCCGGGAGCTTCGGATCTCATCTGAGCGGCCTCGGGTTGTTGACGGCCGACGGCGAGGTCCGCGAGCTCGCGCCCGGCGGCCGGCTGTTTCATGCCACCGTCGGCGGCATGGGCCTGACCGGGGTCGTCCTGTGGGCCCGGATCCGGCTCGAGCCGGCGACCGGCGACCGGATGGCCGTGGACACCGACCGCGTGCGCTCGCTCGACGACGCCCTGGACCTGCTCGCGGCCCGGGCGCCGGCGCGGCACCGGATCGCCTGGCTCGACCTGCTCGGACCGAGGCCGGGCCGAGGCATCGTCACCCGCTCCGAACCGATGGCCGGTGAACAGGGGAAGGCTCCCGCGCCCGCCGCCGCCGCTGCGCTGACCGTCCCCGAGCACTGGCCGGCCGGGCTCCTGCGGGTCGCCTCCGTGCGGGCGTTCAACGAGCTCCGCTACCGGCGGGCGCCGGCCCGCGAGCGGGGGCGCCCGCACGCGCTCGGGACGCATCTCTTCCCGCTCGATTCGCTGGGCGCCTGGCCGCGCCTCTACGGCCGCGACGGCCTTATCCAGTACCAGTTCGCCGTCCCCGTCGGGCAGGAGAATGTCCTCCACCAGGCGATCGGCCGCCTCTCCCGGGCACGCATCCCGTGCTTCCTGGCCACGCTCAAGGCGCTCGGGCCGGCCTCGGGGGCGCCGCTCTCCTTCCCGCTCGCCGGCTGGACGCTCGCTGTCGATATCCCCCGTCGGGCCGCCGGCCTCGAAGAGGTGCTCGACTCGCTCGACCTGCTCGTCGCCGAGGCCGGCGGCCGTGTCTATCTGACCAAGGACGCCCGCCTGCGCGCCGACGTGGTCGGGGCCATGTATCCGGGCATCGAGGGCTGGCGGGACGACCGCGACGCCGTCGATCCCGACGGCCTCTGGCGCTCCGACCTGGCTCTGCGCACCGGCCTGATCCCCGGTGGCCGGGCATGACCTTGTGACCCCGAGCGCCGCCCGGCGCGTGCTGCTCGTCGGCGCGACGTCGGACATCGCGCTCGCGATCACCCGCCGCCTGGCGGCCGACGGTCCGGTCGAGGCCTACCTGCTCGGTCGCGACGAGGCCCGGCTCGGCGAGGCGGCCGCCGGGCTCGCCCGATCGGGGTGCCGGATCCTGGCCACCGACCTCGTCGAGGGCGACGCGCTCGACCGGCACGCCGCGGTCGTCGAGCGGGCGTTCGCCGCGACCGGCTTCGACGTCGTCGTGCTGGCCATCGGGACGCTCGGCCACGGTCAGGGGCTGGACGCCGACCCCGACGACCTGACGCGGGTCCTCCGCGTCAACCTCCTCGGCGCCGGGTCGCTGCTGATCCATTCCCTGCGCGCCCTGCGCGACCAGGGCCGGGGGACCCTCGTCGTGCTCTCGAGCGTCGCCGCCGAGCGGCCGCGCCGCAGCAACGCCGTCTACGGCGCGGCCAAGGCCGGACTCGACGCGCTCGCCCAGGGGCTGGCGGACGGGGCGCGGGGCAGCGGCGCGCGGGTGCTCGTGGTGCGCCCCGGATTCGTCGCCACGCGGATGACGGCCGGTCTCAAGCGTCCGCCCATGGCCACCACGGCCGCCGCGGTGGCCGAGGCGACCGTCCGGGCGCTCGACGGACGTGCGCACACGATCTGGGTACCCGGACGGCTACGGTTCGTGTTCGCCGTGCTGCGCCATCTCCCCCGTCCCCTGTTCCGCCTCATCCGCCTGTGAGCTTGCGCACCCTGCTCGTCGACTGCGGCCTCACCGTGGTGGTGGCCGTGCTCCTGATCGCCCTCACCGGCCTCGGCGTGGTCGCCCTGATCGCGGTCACCGTCGTCGCGATCTGCACGGTCACCTTCGCCGTCGAGGCCCTCGCCCGCCGGGGGCGCCGCCGCCGGTGAGAGTGCCGCCGGCAGCGATCGCCGCCGCCGCCCTGGCGCTCGCCGGCTGCACCGGCCCTCCGGCGGCCACCGTCAAGGCGCCGGCTAGGACGACGACGTCGGGCCGACCGGCGCCGGCGGCCGTGACGGCGCCGCCGCCGAGCCCGCTGCCGCCAAGGCCGCGCCCGGCGGCCATCCCGTTCGCCGTCGGGCTCCGGGTCGTCACCTTCGTCGACCGGACCCGGAGCGTGCGCTTCCCCGGCGGTCGACCGATGCCCCGCCGGCTGGTCACGCTGGTCCGCTATCCGGCGAGGGGTCCGGCGAGCCGCACCGACGCATCCGGCGCGACCCCGGCCGCCGGGCCGTTCCCCCTGGTGGTCTTCGGACACGGGTTCGCCGTCTCACCGCGCATCTACGCACCGATGCTGCGGGCCTGGGCCCGCGCCGGGTATGTCGTCGCGGCGCCGATCTTTCCCCTCGAGAACGCCGGCGCCCCGGGCGGGCCGGACGAGTCTGACCTCGTGAACCAACCCCGCGACATGAGCCTGGTCATCTCGCGGCTGCTCGAGGCGAGCCGCGTCCCCCACGGGGCCCTCGCCGGCCTCGTCTCCCCGCGGGCGATCGCCGTGGCCGGCCAGTCCGACGGCGGCGAGACGGCGCTCGCCGCGGCCTACGACCGCTACTACCTCGATCGCCGGATCCGGGCCGCGATGATCCTCTCGGGGGCGGAGATCCCCGGCGTCGGCGGCTTCGACTTCCCCGCCCCCAGCCCGCCGCTCCTGGCCACGCAGGGCACGGCCGACGTGGTCAACCTGCCGAGCCTGACCCACCAGTTCTTCGCCCTGGCGCCGCGCCCCAAGTTCCTGCTGACCCTCTTCGGCGCCGACCATCTCGGGCCCTACACCACCACGCAACCCCAGTTGGGGATCGTCGAGCGCGTCACCATCGCCTTCCTCGACCGCTATCTGAAGGGCGCCCCGGGCGCGGCTGGACGGCTGCGTGCGGCCGGCAACGCAGCCGGCCGGTCGCGCCTGGACGGCGGTTAGCCGCCCAGTTGGGGCCCGACGTTCAGCCGGTAGCCCACCGTCCGCACGGTGGCCAGGGGCGCCGGCTCACCGGGCTCGCCGAGCTTGCGGCGGAGGTAGCCGACGTAGACGTCGACGATGTTCGTCCCCGGGTCATGGTCGATGCCCCAGACCGCCGAGAGGATCTGCCGCCGCGAGAGGGTGAGGCCGGGATGACGGAGGAAGTAGGCGAGCAGATCGAACTCCCGGCTGGTGAGGCCGACGTTACGCTCGTTGCGCCGAGCCTTGCGGTCGAGCAGGTCCAACTCGATGCCCGCCCCGAGCAGCTTCGTGCCGGCCGCGTTCGTGCGGCGGAGGTGCGCCCTGACCCGCGCCGCCAGCTCGGCGTAGGCGAACGGCTTGATCAGGTAGTCGCTCGCGCCGGCGTCGAGGCCGGCGACGCGGTCCTCGACGTTGGACCTCGCGGTCAGCAGCACGACCGGGAGGCGCGGCTTGCGCCGGCGGATGGTCTGGAGGACCTCGAGGCCGTCGCCGCCCGCCAGCATGCGGTCGAGGACGACGAGGTCGAAGTCGCGGGCCAGGACGAGGCGCTGACCCTCGACGCCGTCGCGGACCGACTCGACCGTGTAGCCGTCTCGGCGAAGCCCACGCTCGATGAAATCGGCGATGGCGATCTCGTCTTCGATCACGAGGATGCGCGGCGGCATCCCGGCCAAGGTCCGCACCACCCTCACTTTCTACAACGGCGCGGCCGGGCCCGGCGCGCGCACGGGATCTCCTAATCGCATCCACATCTCCCGCCAAAGAAGGGAGCCGGGACCGGTGATCGGCTGCCGGCTCAGGCGGCGTCGGAGCGCAGCACCTGGCGGAGCTTGACGCGGGCGCCGGTGCGCATCACCGAGCGCTGGTAGACGACGCCGGCGACGCGCGCGGTGAGGATGGTGGCGGCCACGGTGATCAGCGCGGAGAGGGCGACCTCCCAGGCGGACGCCGCGCCGATCGCGAACAGCGTCGGCATGGCCACCGGCGCCGTCCACGGGATGTAGGCGAGCACGTCGTAGAAGCCGTTCGAGCCGTTGAACAGCACGCCGTTGGACAGCGAGTAGGCGACGATCAAGGGGATCAGCAGCGGGAACGAGGCGTTGGCCGCGTCCGACTGGCGCGTGACCATCGCCCCGGCCGCCGCGAACGCCGAGCAGTAGAGGGCGTAGCCGAGGATCAGCCAGAGGGCCCCCATCACGGCGACCCCGGCCGCGGCCCCGTGGACGGAGTCCGAGCCGACGGCGAGGCCGCTGACCGCGAAGGCGACGCCGAGCGCGAGCATCTGGGTGAGGGCGAGCGCGGCGAACCCGATCACCTTGCCGGTCAGGAGCTGGGCCGGGCGGATCGTGGCGAGCATCACCTCGACCACGCGGCTCGTCTTCTCCTCGACCACGCGGCTCGTCTTCTCCTCGCCGACGGCCTGGGCGATGCGCATCCCGTAGAAGAAGATCGCGATGTAGATCACGAGATCGGCGCCGAGCCCGGTGAGTCGGGCGGCCAGGCTCCGCGGCGGCGGCTCGACCCCGCTCACCGGGACCGCGACCCCGGTGGCGAGCGCCGCGGCGGCCGCTGTGGGCGGAAGCGTCCGCACGAGCCCGACGAGTTGCGCGAGCGCGTCGGTGAAGGACGATGTCGACGCCGTCGTCCCGGCTCCCGGCCGCTGCTTGAGCAGCAGGGAGCGCCCGTCGACGACGACCGCGACCACGGTGCCGGCGCGCAGCTTGGCCCGGGCGTCGCCGAGGCTCGCCACGGGGACGATGGTCACCCCGTCCCCGGTCACCCGCCCGGCGGCTTTCGCCGCCTGGGTCACGGCCGCAGCGGCGGCGCCGAGGAGCCCGACCTTCTCCACGGTGTGATGCTTGCCGATGAGCGACGGGACGACCACGGCGGCGGCCACGGCGAGGACCATGATCGCGCTGGTGATCCAGAACGACTTGGCCCGGGCCCGCTCGTCGATCTCCCGGCGGGCCACCAGCCACGTGTCCCGTCACCAGTTCGCCATGCTCACGGCCGTCCGACCTCGACGCCCTGGCGGCCTTCGGCCGGGCGCCGCATCTCCGGGGGAACGTCCGCGGCGCCGACTGCTTCGCGGAAGACGTCGGAGAGCGGCCGGCGAGCGAAGCTGAAGTGCTCGACCTTCCCGGCGCGCCGCGCCGCGTCGAGGACCGCCTGTCCGTCGGCCTCGTCCGACAGGGTGAGGATCACCGATCCGTCGGGGCGTACCTCGATGCCGCGGACGCCGTCGAGGCCCTCCGCCCAACGGCCGGCCCGATCGCTGGTCACCTTGACCCGGAGCCGCGGCGGTCCGGAGCGCGCGAGCTCCTCCACGCGACCCTCCACGACCAGCCGGCCGCGGTTGACGATGACCACGGCCTCGCAGAGGTGCTCGACCAGGTCGAGCTGATGGCTCGAGAAGAGCACCGTCGCGCCGGCGTCGGCTCGCTCGGAGAGGATCGCGCTGAACGACTCGACGGCGGACGGGTCGAGCCCGGAGAACGGCTCGTCGAGGATCAGCAGCTCGGGGGCGTGGACGAGCGAGGCGGCGAGCTGGACGCGCTGCTGGTTTCCGAGCGACAAGGACTCGAGCTTGTCCTCGCGGCGCTCGGCGAGGCCGAGGCGGTCGGTCCAGAGGAGCGCCGCCTCCTCGGCCGCCGCCCGCTCCATCCCGTGGAGGCGGCCGAGGAAGACGAGCTGGTCGAGGATCTTCATCCCGGGATAGAGGCCGCGCTCCTCGGGCATGTAGCCGAACCGGCGCCGCTCGGCCTCCCCGGCGCGCTCGCCGCGCCAGCGGACCTCGCCGGCGTCGAGGGCGACAAGCCCGAACACGGCCCGCATCGCGGTGGTCTTGCCGGCGCCGTTGGGGCCGAGGAACCCGGTGACCCGGCCGGGGGCCACGGTGAAGGTGAGGCCGTCGAGCGCGACCACGTCGCCGTAGCGACGCCGGAGATCGATCAGCTCGAGCACGGCCGCACTAGGTTCCCCGGGCCGTGTAGTCCCTGGCGCACGCCGCGAGCCCGAGCGACGCGGCGGCGGCGTTGCTGGCCCGCCCGGCGCCCACGGCCCTGTTGAGCAGGGCGACGACGGTCGGCGGGTCGCTGCTGGCCAGGGAGCGCCGGATGTCCGCGACCTGCGCCCCGGTCTCGGAGACGAACGCCCGGTACTGCTTCGCCTGGGCCGCCGGCGGCCGGATCGCCTTCAGTCGGCGAACCAGCACGGCGAGGATGGTCACCTCCCGCGTGAGCAGCACCCGGGTGGTGAGGCCGGCGGAGAGGTGCTCGATCTTGGCGCCGGCCGCCGCGCACAACCGGTCGGCGTGCTGGGCGTAGCCGCTCGGGGCCGCCGCCGACGGCGCCGTGGCGCCGCCGAGCACGAGCGCGAGGCAGGCGCTAGTGGCGGCGGCGAGCGTGATCGCCAGAGGAGCCGCCCGCGTGTGATGCCTCGCTCGACGCGTCGGGATATTCATCACCCTATCGGCAACCGGCGGCGAGCGGCCGCCGCGGCATCAGTCGCGCCCGCCGGCCGTCTGCTCGAGCGCGTCGGTCAAAGCCCGCTCGACGGCCGCCTTCTTGTCGCGGCGCCGGGCGGCGAGCTCGCTCTGGCCGGGGAGCCCGGCGGCCCGGGCGACGAGGATCTCGCGCTCGACCAGGGCGAGCTCGAGCTGGAGGCGGCCGACCTCGAGCTGAGCCGGCTGGGCCGGGACCTCGGTCGCCCGGACGGCGAGCTCGGCCAGCAGCGCCGCGAGCCGGCTGTCCTCGGGGTCGTCGAGGTGACCGCCGGGCTCGTCGATGTGCGCCAGCAGGTGGGCCGCCGCCCGGCGGGTGAGCTCGCCGGTGAAGACGATCTCGATGTCGAGCTCGGCAAGCGCCCGGCGTCCGGCATCCGGGAGCGCGAGACAGAGGGCGAGGAAGGCGCGCTCCGAGCGCTCGCGGGCGTCGAGGGTGAAACCGGCCGGGCTGGCGACGCGGCGGCCGGCGGACGGCCTCGCCCCGCCGGGAGCCAGCAGCTGGCCGACCGTCTGCTCGGAGACCCCGAGCTTCGCCACGACGAGCCGCTCGAGCTCGACCCGCAGCGCCCCCGGGGCGACCCCGGCGAACGTGACGGCCAGCTCGCCGAGCATCCGGTCGCGCCCCTCGGCGGTGCTGAGGTCCCCGGCGGCGAGCACCCGCTCGACGCGGAAGCGCACGAAGGCGACCGCCCCGGCGGCGAGGCCGGCGAGCGCGCCCGCCCCGTCGCGCTGGAGGAGCTCGGCCGGGTCGCTCCCGGCCGGCAGCTCGATCACCCGCAGCTCGAGCTGGTGGCGCGCCGCCATGCCCGCGGCCCGGACCATCGCGTCCTGACCGGCGGTGTCGGCGTCGAGCGCGAGGGCGACGCTCGGGGCGAGCCGCCGGAGCTCGGCCAGCTGCTCGTCGGTCAGGGCGGTCCCCATCAGCCCGACCGCGTTCCGCAGCCCGGCCTGGTGCATGGCGACCACGTCGGTGTAGCCCTCGCAGACGATCACGCTTCCCGTCTTGGCGGCGACCGCTCGGGCGAGATGCAAGCCGTAGAGGTGGCGCCCCTTGTGGTAGATCTCGTTGTCGGACGTGTTGAGGTACTTGGCCGGCTGGTCGGGGTTCATCGTCCGGGCGCCGAAGCCGAGGACGCGGCCGCGGTTGTCGCAGAGCGGGAACATGATCCGCGCGCGGAAGCGGTCGTAGACGCGGCCGGGCGTCTCGCGCGAGCGCTGGGCGAGACCGGCGTCGTAGAGCTCGGCCTCGGTGAAGCCGCCCTGGCGCGAGGCCACGAGGACGCGGTCCCAGGCGCTCGGCGCGTAGCCGACGCGGAACTCGCGCAGCATTGCCTCGTCGAGCCCGCGACCGAGCAGGTGCTCGCGGGCCCGAGCCGCCTCCTTCGAGCCCCAGAGGTAGCGCTCGTAGTAGCCGCAGGACCGCTCGAGCAGCGAGAGCAGCCGCTCACGCCGCCGCCGACGGGCCGCCGCCTGCGGGTCCTCGGCCTCGAGCTCGAGCTTGACCCCGTAGCGGTCGGCGAGGAACTCGAGCGCCGCGACGAAGTCGAGGCCCTCCATCTCGCGGACGAAGGTGAACGGATCGCCGGCCGCCTGACAGCCGAAGCAGTAGTAGAACTTCTTCGACGGCGTGACCCCGAACGACGGCGTCCGCTCGTCGTGGAAGGGGCACAGGCCGGTGTAGCGATCGACCCCGGCCCGGCGCAGCTCGGTCCGCGATCCGATCAGGTCGACAAGGTCGACGGCGTCGCGGACGCGCTCCTTCGAGTCGGCGGTGTAGCGCGCCATCAGTCGTCGAGGAGCCCGGCGCCGCCGGTGAAGGCCCGCGGCACCGAGAGGCGCTCGAAGGTGGCTATGCAGTAACGGTCGGTCATCCCGGCGATGTAGTCGGTCACCCGCTCGGCAAGGGTCCCGCCGCCGGGGAGGGCGCCGGGATGCTCGCAATAGTGCTCGAACAGGGTCGCGACGACCCGGTCGACCTTGGCGTGCTCGCGCCGGGCGCTCCCGCCGAGGTAGACCCGCTCGAACATGAACCCGCGGAGCGCCGCCATCGCCGCCGAGGCCGCCTCGCCCTGGACGATCCCCCCGGCGAGCGACGAGTGCTCGACGAGGTCGTGGACGAGCGTGTCGATCCGACGCGACCCGGTCGACCCGAGCTCGGCGATCGGCTCGGCCGGGAGGTCCGACGGCTGGAGCACGCCGGCCCGGAGAGCGTCGTCGATGTCGTGATTGATGTAGGCGAAGCGGTCGGTCAGGCGGACGACCGCGCCCTCCAGCGTGGCCGGCTCGGGAGCCCGGCCGGAGTGGCAGGAGATGCCGTCGCGGACGGGCGCCGTCAGGTTGAGGCCCTCCCCCGCCCGCTCGAGCCGGTCGACCACGCGCAGCGAGTGCTCCCAGTGGCGAAAGCCGTCGCCGCCGAAGCGCTCGCGCAGGCAGCGGTCGAGTGCCTCCTCGCCGGTGTGGCCGAACGGCGGGTGCCCGAGATCGTGGCCGAGCCCGATCGCCTCTACGAGGTCCTCGTTGAGCGCGAGGGCGCGGGCCACCGTCCGCGAGATCTGCGTCACCTCGAGCGTGTGGGTCAGCCGCGTGCGGTAGTGGTCGCCCTGCGGGGCGACGAAGACCTGGGTCTTGTGCTTGAGCCGCCGGAACGCCTTGCTGTGGACGATCCGGTCGCGGTCGCGCTGGAAGGGGGTGCGCAGCCCGCAGTCGTCCTCCGGCCGAACGCGCCGCGCCGGATAGGAGCGGGTGGCCAGCGGCGACAGCCACTGCTCCTCGAGCTCGCGCCGGCGGTCGGCGAACCCGGCGGCCACCGGCCCGGCCGGCTCCTCCCGGCGCCTCATGACGGCCGCCCGGCCGGGCGGAGGCGGAGGTGGGCGTGGTGCTCGAGCATCTCGGAGATCGCCCGCTCCGCCTGGCGCAGCGTGCGCACCGAGGCGTCCGGCGTCTCGGCGAGCGGCCCGCCGACGACCGCCGTCATGAACTCGTGGGTCGCCTCGTCCCAGGGAAAGGACGCCGCCTCGCAGGCGCTGCACACCACCCCGCCGGCCGCCGCGGAGAACCCGACCAGGTGCTCGTGGGCCCCGCAGGTGGCGCAGGCAGCGAGCTGCGGGGCGAGGCCGGCGGCGATCAGGAGCTTCATCCGGAACGCCAGGGCGTTGGCGTGGGTGGCCTGGTCGGGGTCGGCGTCGAGCAGGGCGAGCTGGTTGCAGAGGAGGTTGTAGACGCCGGCGTGGGGCTCGCTCGTCTCGAAGATCCGGCCGACCGCGTCGCAGGCCCGGGCGGCCGAGTCGAGCCCGGCGGCGTGCTCGCGCAGCCGGGCGTGGGGGTCGATCGTCTCGACGGAGGTGACCGTGAGGAGCTCGCCGCGCCCTTCGTAGAGCACCAGCCGGACGCGGAAGAACGGCTCGAGCCGTCCGCCGAAGCGGCTGCGCGTCCGCCGCACCCCCTTGGCGATCGCCCCGACGCGCCCGCCGGCCGGGGTGTAGAGGTGGAGGATGCGGTCGGCCTCGCCGTAGCGCAATGAGCGGAGCACGACGGCCTCGGTCTTGCGCGAGCCGCTCACGACCGGTGTCCGGCGAGGCCCGGCTGGGCGGGGTGCGACGCGCGGGACCAGCGGCCGGCGGCCGCTATAATTCTGCGGGTTGTGAGTGAAGTCACGGTCACCGTCTATACCACCGAGCCATGTCCTTACTGTCGCATGGCGAAGGCCCTGCTCGGTAAGCGCGGCATCGCCTACGAGGAGATCAACCTCTCAATGGACCCGGCCGGACGCGCCGAACTGGCCGACCGCACGGGGATGATGACCTTCCCCCAGGTCATCGTCGGCGAGGAGCTCGTCGGCGGCTACACCGAGGTCGTCGCCGCCGCCAACTCCGGGCGGCTCGACGCGCTGCTCGCCGCCTGACCCGACGCTCAGAGGATCCGGCGCTTCCGCGGACGCGGCTGGCAGGTCTCGCAGACGTAGGTGCCGCGCCCGGCGACCACCATCTTGCGCACGGCGCGACCGCACACCGGGCAGCCGAGACCCTCGCGCCGGTGGACGAGGAAGCGGTCCTGGAAGCTCCCGCGGACGCCGTCGGGGTCGCGGTAGTCGTCGATCGAAGCGCCGCGGGCGTCGATCCCGGAGCGGAGTACCTCGACGACCGCGTCGCGCAGCAGGCCGTACTGCCGGGGGCGGAGCGCCCCCGCCTCGCGGAGCGGGTGGACCCGGGCCCGGAAGAGGGCCTCGTCGGCGTAGATGTTGCCGACCCCGGCGAGATTGCGCTGATCGAGCAGGAACGCCTTGATCGGGGCGCGGCGGCCGCGGGAGAGCTCGCGCAGATGGCGGCCGGTGAACTCGTCGGCGAGCGGCTCGACACCGAGACGGGCGGCGAAGAACTCGGTCAGGGCAGCGGACCCGAAGATCAGCGTCCCCGTGCCGAAGCGCCGGGGATCGACGAAGACGATCCGCCCCCGTTCGAGGTCGATGACGACGCGGCTGTGGAGGGGGAGGCCGCCGGGCTCCCAGAGGAGCGTGCCGGTCATGCGCAGGTGCATCACGAGGTGGATCCGGCCGTCGAGGTCCCAGACGAGGTACTTGCCGCGCCGCCAGAGGCGCTCGACCCGGCGACCGGTCACCGCGGCTTCGAGATCGGCCGCCGAGAGCGGCGCGCACCACCGCTCGTCGCGCACCTCGAAGCGCGCGATCACGTCGTCGGCGACCAGCGGGGCGAGCTGGCGGACGATCGTCTCGACCTCGGGGAGCTCCGGCATAGAGGGGCGGCTCAGCCGGTCGGCGTCACGATGCGGAGGCCGCGGAGGAGCGGGTGGAACACCCGGCGGTCGACCTGCCTGAACTGGCCGGGGGGCGCGAAGGCGTCGATGACGATCTCGGCCCCGTGGGCGTAGAGGTGGGTGGAGCGCACCTCGCGCGGTGCGCCGTCGATCGTCTCCCGCCCCCGCAGCTGGAGCGCCCCGCGGTGGGCGACGGTGACCACGCCGGCGCTCTCCAGGCGGAACGTCGTGTCGCGTGTCCGGACGAGGGCGACCAGCCGGCGCAGCGCCGTGTGGAGCTCCGCCCGGGTCTGCGGCAGGGTCTGGGTCCGCGGATAGCGCCAGACCGCGACCGAGGCCAGGCCCGACCGGACGTCGGCCACCAGGGGCGGGTTCCCCGGCTGGACCTGCCAGTCGGTCGGCGCCTTCAGGCGCAGCCCGGCGCTCGGGAAGACCTGCCGGGCGCGAGCGCTCGGCGGCAGCGCCACCGAGAGGTCCGGCGGATGGGTGCGGCTGTCTCCACAGCCGGCGAGCGCGGCGCAGCCGCACACGAGCAGGAGCCAGGGTGACCGCACCGGGTGAGTCTATTGCGCCGCTCGGACCGGGACCGCCGCACGGCGGGGCGCGGGCGACGGTGCGTGGTGGCGGTAGAGCTGGGTCGTGGCGATGTCGGCGTGCCCGAGGATTACCTGGAGCGCGCGGAGGTCTCCGCCGCCGGCGAGGGCGTGGGCGGCGAACGTGTGGCGGAGCGTGTTCGGGCTCATGCGCCCGGCGAGGCCGGCGGCGCCGGCGTAACCCTGGACGATCTTGTAGAGCCCCTGGCGGCTCAGCTGTGCGCCGCGGCGATTGACGAACAGGTGGGGCTCGGTCCCCCGACCGACGAGGGTCGCCCGGCCGCCGTCGAGGTAGGCGCAGACGGCGGCGAGGGCGCTCGGTCCGACGGGGACGACGCGGTCGCGGCCGGGCTTGCCGCGGACGCGGAGCAGGCGCAGGTCGCGATCGACGTCGCCGACGTGGAGGGCGATCGCCTCCGACGCGCGGACCCCGCTCGCGCAGATCAGCTCGAGCAGCGCCCGGTCGCGGAGCCGGCCGGGCTCGGCGCCCCGCGGTCCGGCGAGGAGGGCTGCGACCTCGGTCCGGGTCAGCACGCGCGGCGGACGCTGGTCCCGCGGCGCGAGCCGGAACTCGCCGGTCGGGTCGACCGCGACGATCCCCTCGCGGCGGAGGTGGCGGTAGAACGAGCGCAGGCAGGCGGCCTTGCGCTGGAGGGTCGACGCCGACGCGGGCGGACGGTCGCCGGCCCCGGCGGCCAGCGCGGCGAGGAAGGCGGCGAGCTCGGCCGCGTCCGCGCGCGGGGCGGGCCGCCCGCCGAG
Organism: Solirubrobacteraceae bacterium; assembly: GCA_051001735.1. Classification (GTDB taxonomy): domain Bacteria; phylum Actinomycetota; class Thermoleophilia; order Solirubrobacterales; family Solirubrobacteraceae; genus Palsa-513. The sequence continues at coordinate 17,932 of JBPCNA010000023.1, read as the reverse complement.
GTGGCGGCCGAACTGGAGCAGGTCGCCGCGGTAGGCGTCGAGCGTGTTGCGCGAGAGCCCCCGCTCGAACTCGAGGTAGGCGAGGAAGTCGTGGACGAGCCGCTCGAACGGGGCGACGGCTGCGGCGGTGCCGGGCATGAGTGACAGTTCGTCCTTCTTGGACCGGTTCCTGTTCGGCTCGGCGGACGGCGGCGGCGAAAGCCCGAGCGCGCTGGGTCTGGAACGACGGCACCCCCGACGGCAGCGGCCCGACCCCGACCCACGCCTTCGCCACCACCGGGCTGCGAAGCGTCCAGCTCTACATCACCGACAGCGACGGGAAGACCGCCGCCGTCGGACACGGCATCACGGTCTCGGCGGGCGTCTGACCGAGCGCTCGGACTCGTCGATGGTGATCGTGCGCTCGGCCCGGGCGCGACCGCAGAAGCTGATCACCCAGTGGAAGAGGGCGCTGATCCGGTTCTTGAAGCCGGTCAGGAAGGTCAGGTGGACGACGAGCCAGAGCAGCCACCCGGCGAGCCCGGCCACGCCGACCGGGCCCAGCTCGGCGACCGCGTAGTAGCGCGAGATCGAGGCGAGGTTGCCGAGGTCGTGGTAGTGGAAGGGGCGCGGCTCGCCGTGCCCGGACAGCCGCCGGACGATCTCCCCGGCGGCGTGGCGACCGGACTGCATCGCCACCTCGGCCACGCCGGGGAGGTGGCCCAGGGCCATCAGGTCGCCGACCACGAAGACCTCGGGATGGCCGGGCAGGCTGCAGTCGGGAAGCACCCGGACGCGGCCGCCCGGCTCGAGCGGGACGTCCGAGGCGGCGGCCAGCAAGCGGCCGAGCGGCGCGCCCTGGACCCCGGCGGCCCAGACCTTGGTCATCGCCCGCACGCGCCGGGGCTCCGGTCCGGGCCCGTCCATCGTGATCCCGTCGGCGTCGACGTCGGTCACCTTGGCCCCGACGTGGATCTCGACGCCGAGGGCGGAGAGCCGCCGGGCGGCCTGGGCGGCGAGCCCCGCGCGAAAGGACATGAGGATGCGGGGGGCGCCGTCGACCAGGACGATCCGCGCGGCGCCCGGGTCGATCGTCCGGAAGTTGGAGCGCAGCGTCCGGTGGGCGAGCTCGGCGATCTGCCCGGCCATCTCGATTCCGGTCGCCCCACCGCCGACGACGACGAAGGTCAGCCACGCCGTCCGGGTGTCGGGGTCCGGCTCGATCTCGGCCATCTCGAAGGCGCCGAAGATGCGGTTGCGCAGCTCGCGCGCGTCCTCGATCGTCTTCAGCCCCGGCGCCACGTCCCGGTACTCGTCGTGGCCGTAATAGGACACCACGGCCCCGGCCGCGACGATCAGGCTGTCGTAGGGTGTGACCAGCTCCCGCCCGAGGACGTGTGAGGTCACCTCGCGCGCCGCGAAGTCGATCCCGGTGACGTCGCCGAGGACGACGCGGGCATTGCGCTGGCGGCGCAGGACGTCGCGGATCGGCGGGGCGATCTCTCCCTCGGAGAGGATCCCGGTGGCCACCTGGTAGAGGAGCGGCTGGAAGAGGTGGTAGGCGGCGCGGTCGATCACCGTCAGCGAGACAGGCGCCCGCCGCAGGCGGCGAGCGGCGAAGAGCCCGCCGAACCCCGAGCCGATCACCACCACCCGGTGGCGGTCCGACGGCGGCCGCCCAGGTGATATCGGCGAGCGGCCGCCCGCGTCGGACTTCCTAGGGTCGTGTGCTCTGTCTACCGGGGCGCGGGGTCGTCGTCCATCGGAGCATGTCCGCCGACGGCGTCGCGAGCCTCGCCGCTGCTCTCATCGTCAGTCGGGCTGCCCGGGTCGTGCCCGCTCTGCACGTCGCTACCGATACCGGGGGTGTCGCCCTCCTCGGCGTACGCGGGGCTGGTGGGATCCGGATCGTCAGCCATTGCTGTCTCCTCTCGTTGGGTAGCCGGCTGCTACCCGTGGCCCGTGCTCCCAAAACGAGGGGCGCTACCGGCCCTCCGGCCGCTGAGCGGCGCAAGCCCGCTGCGGCCCGACGGTCTGGGCCGGATCGCCGGCCGAGGCCATCCCGGCCGCGAAGATCCCGAAGCGGGTGCATGCCGAGCCGGCGAGGAGCGCCCCGCCGGCGGCGACGCTCGCCGCCCGGCTGCGACGCCCGGCAACCGCGCCGGCGACCGCGCCGATCACGGTCAGCGCCCTGCTGGCCCGCAGCAGCGCCCCCGCCCGCCCCTCCCGGAGCGGCTCGGCCACCGTCCCCATCCGGTCCTCCATCAGCCTGCTCGCCGCGAGCTCGACGGCCGCTCCGAGTACGGCCAGACGCCGGGCCGGGCCGGCCTCGGCCACCGGGGCCGCGACCAGGCCGAGGCCGGCGGCCGCGGTGGCGGCCGAGCCGACGAAGACGAAGGGGAGCTCGCGGTGGCCGTCGTGCCAGACGGGAACAGCGGTGTTGGCCACGAGCGCCGCCGTGTAGGAGGCGACCGCCGGTCCGAGGGCCGCCGCGCCGAGCGTGGCCGCCCGGCCGACCCGCCGCGTCCGCCCGCTCGCCTCGCTCGCCGCCGCCAGTCCGGCGAGCGGCGCGTAGGCGCTGAGGATCCATGTGCCGACGCTCATCGGCGAGGTCACCTTGAACACCCGCAGCATGTTGAGGAACCGCTCCGGCCGGCCGAGGTCGTGGATCAGCGCGACCAGCGACAGCGAGATCGCCGCGAGAGCGCCGAGCTTGGCCGGCCGGGCCAGACCCGCGCGGCCACTGAGCTCCGCCCCCGCCGCGAGCACCGACGACGCCCCGGCCAGTCCCCCGAGGAAGAGGTAGCCGGCGATGTCGAGCTCCGCCCAGACCGGTGCGTTGAGCACCGGCAGGCCGTAATAGGAGGCGCCGGCACCCTCGGCTCGGCGGTCCCGCCCGCGCGCCTCCCGGCCAGCGGCGTCGACCATGAAGTCGGGAGCGCTCACCGCCGGCCTCCGGCGCAGGCGACGGCCACACAAGCCGCGAGCGCCGCCGCGGCCAGGCCGACGTGGCGCCACATCCGGGGGAGGTCGCGCGTCGTGACCACCGGGTCGGGCGGCAGGCCGTAGACCTCGGGCTCGTCGAGCAGCAGGAAGAAGGCGCCCGCGCCGCCGATCCCGTCGTCCGGACTCTCGCCGTAGAGGCGGGCCTGCTGCACCCCGGCGGCGTGGAGCTCGGCCAGCCGCCCGGCCGCCCGCTCGCGCAGATCGTCCAGTGCGCCGTACTGGATCGAGTCGGTCGGGCAGGCCTTGGCGCACGCCGGCTCGAGGCCGACTCCGAGTCGGTCGTAGCAGAGGGTGCACTTGAACGCCCGGCCGTCGTCCTCGCGCCGGTCGATCACGCCGAACGGGCAGGCGGGGATGCAGTATCCGCAGCCGTTGCAGATGTCCTCCTGGACGACGACCGTGCCGAACTCGGTCCGAAACAGCGAACCGGTCGGGCAGACGTCGAGGCAGGCCGCGTGCGTGCAGTGCTTGCACACGTCGGACGCCATCAGCCAGCGCATGTCGCCGTCCGGGCCGGGACCCGCCCCGAGCGGCTTGCCCTGCTCGATGAAGGCGACGTGGCGCCAGCTGTCGGCCCCCAGGGTGACCGTGTTGTCGAGTGAGAAGCCGGTCTGGCGGAGGCCGTCGTCCGGAATCTGGTTCCACTCCTTGCAGGCCACCTCGCACGCCTTGCAGCCGATGCAGATCGACGTGTCGGTGAAGAAGCCGACCCGCGGCGGGTGGTCGGCGTAGCCGGCGGTGCCCGCCGGGTCCTCCGAGGAGCTGATCCTCAGGAGACCGTCGTCAGCGGGTCGGTTCTCTCGTGTAGCCATCGGCTCTCTCCGTCAGCGGCGGGTCGTGGCCGGCCAGCTACCCCGGCCGGCCTCGGGCCAACCTCCGCTCAGAGGCCGTTCGCGAAGGTGTAGGCGGCCGGGGCCACCTTGGTGGCGACGTCGAGCTGGATGACGGAGTGGAGACCGAGCGAGATCGACCGCGGGTCGCCGGTGAACGGCCGCCCGTTGACGTAGGCGGTCACCGGACCGCTCGCCGCGCCGACCCGGGCCCGGCTGAGCGGCTGGTTCCAGATGTCGAAGTAGTTGCCCAGGGTGTAGATCCGCTGGCTCGGCGACTCGACGTGAATGACGCCGTCGTCGGTGTGACTGTGCAGCCAGTAGAAGCACGACCCGCCGGCCACGAAGAGCCCGGTGCCCGACTTCTGGGTCGTCCGGGGCGGGGCGATGCCGATGCCCTCGGGGATCGTCCCCGGCCGGCCGTTGACGAACACCGCGAGGTGGGAGTGGATGTGGTAGCGGACCTGCTCGCTCTGCTGGCACTGGACCCCGTCCACGGTCGCCCCGGCCGCCTCGTTCTGGGTCGTGCCCAGCCCGAACGGCCCGGACGACGGGCTCGGCGCCGTCGGGCCGCCGCTCTTGCCGCCGCCGCCCAGCACGATCACGAGGACGACGACGATGGCGGCGGCCACGAGCACGCCGCCGCCGATCAGCTGCACTCGCCGCCGCGACGCCTGCCGCTCGGACGCCTCCTGCGCGGCGATCCGCGCGGCCCGCCGGCGTTCCTTCTCCTTGTCATCGTCGGAGGCGGCGCTCTGGTCGGCCATCGCGCCGCGAATCTACCCGATGGAGTCACACGGCGTCTGGGCTCAGCTCGCCGGCGGCCGCCGGATCGGGGCCGGCGCGGCCGCGGGCACGCGGGCGGTCGGGAACGGCCAGCGCGGCGAGGATGCCGAGTCCGAGGGCGAGCGTCGAGACGAGGAAGGCGAGGCTGTAGCCGTGGACGGTCGGATGGCCGCGGACGACGTTCCCAGCGATCAGCGTCGCCCCGATCTGGGCCCCGAGGGCGCCACCCACCGTCCGCAGCACCGTGTTCATGCCGGTGGCCACGCCGGTCTGCTCCGGCGGTACCGCCTCGACGATCAGGTTGCCCATCGCCGCAAAGGCGAGGCCGATGCCGACCCCGAGGAGGGCGGCGGAGACGTAGAAGTCCCACGGCTCGCCGTGGCGGAGGAGGAGCAGCGCGAAGCTGACCATGGCGAAGCCCGAGCCGGCGACGAGCGCCCACTTGGAGCCGAAGCGGGCGGCCACCCGCCCGGCGAGCGAGCCGACCACCATCAGCATCACCGTCGCCGGGAGGAGGAAGAGACCGCCTCCGGTGATCGACGCGCCGAAGCCGAAGCCATCGGCCATCGGCGTCTCTACGAACTGTGGGATCAGGATGAACGACGAGAACATCCCGGCGCCCAGCAGCAACGCCGCCAGGTTCGTCGTCCAGACGCCCGGCAGGCGCATCATCCGCATGTCGACCAGCGGATCGCGGCTGCGCAGCTCGTGGGCCGTCCACAGCGCCAGGACGCCGAGCCCGGCGGCCATCAGCCCGAGCGTCTTGGGCGAGCCCCAGCCCCAGCGGCTGGTCTGGCTGACGGCGACGAGGACGGTCGAGAGGCCGGCCGCCATCAGCAGGGCAGCGAGCCAGTTGACCCGCCCGGGCACCCGGATCGGCGACTCGGGCACGAGGCGCCAGGTGAGGATCGCCGCGGCGACGATGGCCACCAGCGGGATCCAGAAGAGCCAGTGGTAGTCGAGGCTGTTGACGATCACCCCGGCGGCCACGACGCCGAGGCCGCCGCCGATCCCCAAGAGCGCCGACAGCAGCCCGATCGCGCCCGCCACCCGCTCGCGGGGAAACTCGTCGCGGACGATCCCGAAGGCCAGCGGGAAGATGCCGCCGCCGAAGCCCTGGATCACGCGAGCGAGGATCAGCAGCCAGAGCGAGGAGGCCAGCGCCGCCAGCAGCGTGCCGGCGGCCAGGCCGCCGAGGGTGACCAGGAGCCACTTCTCCTTGCCGTACATGTCGCCCAGGCGGCCGAGGATCGGCGTCCCGACCGAGGCCGAGAGGAGGTACGCGGTGAACACCCAGCTGGCGCCGGTCTCCGAAGTGTGGAGGCTGTGCTGGATCTCCGGGAGCGCCGGGGCCACGCCCGACTGGAGCAGCGAATAGGACATGGCACCGAGGGCGAGCACCGCCAGGGTGACGGACGGACGCTGGCGTTCGGGGTGGCTCACTGCGGCCCTTTCACGGTCGGGGTTCCGGAGAGGACCGGACACCGCTGTCCGAATAGAGCTTAGCGGCACGTATGCTCTCTTCCCGTGGCCCGCGTGTCCGACGAACCCCGCCTCCGGGCCGATGCGCGCCGCAACCGCGACGCCCTGCTGGCCGCCGCCGGCGAGGTCTTCGCCGAGGCGGGCCTCGACGCCCCGCTCTGCGAGATCGCCCGCCGGGCCGGCGTCGGCCAAGGCACGCTCTACCGGCGCTTTCACACCCGCGAGGCTCTGATCGAGGCGATCGCCGACAACCATATCGCCGAGCTCAGCCTCCTCGCCGGGGAGGGCGGCGACGCGAGCGACGCGTTCCTGACCTTCTTCCGGGGCGCCGTCCGCCTCCAGAGCGAGGATCGCGGCCTGATCGAGCTGCTGGCGGCCCATCCCCTCTCCGAGCCCGCGCTGCGCGAGCGCCGCCGCGCCTTCTTCGCCGTCTTCGCCCCGCTGCTGCGGCGCGCCCAGGACGCCGGCCTCGTCCGGGGCGACCTCGAGCCCGACGACGTCCGGCTCCTCCTCCTGATGATCGGCGCGGCGTCCAGCCGCGCCGACGAGGCGGCCGGGCGCCCGCGCGCGCTGCAACTGGTCCTCGACGCCATGCGGCCCTAGTGGTCTGTCACTAGTGTCCGTCGAGGCCGCCACACCCGATTCGGTCGACGTCGACGGCGGCGCCTACGCCCGCCGGCTGCGCAACAGCCTGATCGGGCTGATCGCCCTGATCGTCGTGGTGGCCGGGCTCCTCCTGGCCCTGCCCGGTCTCGACGTGATCGAGCGCCAGCTCGCCCACGCCTCGCTCGGGTGGGTGTTCGCGGCGATCGGGTTCGAGTACCTCTCGTGCATCGGCTACGTCCTCACGGTGATGCTGGCGTTCCCCCGCGGCCGGATCCGGGCGGTCGCACGCCTCGGCTGGGCGGAGCTCGCGGCCAACTCGGTACTCCCGGCCGGGGGGCTCGGCGGCCTCGGCCTCGGCGCCTGGATCCTCCGCCGCCGGGGGGTGCCGGCCGCCCGGATCGCCCGCCGCTCGACCGTGGTCTTCGTCCTGACCAGCGCCGTCAACGTCGTCTTTCTCGTCGTGGTCGGCTTGGCCCTCGCCGCCGGAGTGGTCAACGGTCCCCGCAGCCCGCTTCTCACCCTTCTGCCGGCCGCCATCGGTCTGGCGGCGGTCGCGCTCACCCTCGGCGGCGCCCGAGCCGCCGGGCGCTTCGCCGCGTCCTCGCAGCGCAAGCGCCTCGCCTCGGTCCTCGGCACGGTCGCCCGCGGCATCGACGACACGGTCGACGAGCTCCGCCACCACGACTGGCGCCTGGTCGGGCCGGTCGCCTACTTCCTCTTCGATGTCGCCGCGCTCGCCGCGAGCTTCGCCGCGACCAGCCGCACGCCGGCGATCGCGGCGGTCGTCATGGCTCACCTGATCGGGCAGATGGCCGGCATCGTGCCGATCCCCGGCGGCGTCGGGGCGGTCGACGGCGGCCTCGTCGGGGCGCTCGTCCTCTACGGCGTCAACTTCGACCAAGCGGCGGCCGCCGTCCTCGTCTACCGGGCGATCTCGCTGACCCTCCCCGCCGTCCTCGGGACGATCGCCTTCCTCCTCCTGCGCCGCCACCTCGACGACCCGGTCGTGCTCCGGTCGGGACCGACCGGAGCGGCCTGAGGTCGGGGGCGCCGCCCGCCGGAGGCGCGCCGGCCGCCGCCGCGGAGGGGCGTCAGCCCCGTTGGGCGAGTACGAGCATCGAGCGCCGGCCCGGTCCGAACCACGGCGCCCGGCAGAGGTCGAAGCCGGTCCGCGCGAGCAGCTCGACGACGGCGGCCGCCTCGTACCGATGGACGTAGGCGATCTCCGCCGCCGGGATCACTTCGTCCTCGAGCTCGAGCTCGCGGTAGGCGGCGACGACGGTCCGCGTCCCCGGGATCGTGCTCCGGCCGGCGGCCATGCGGTAGGTCAGGTTCTCGGGCCGGTAGGGGACGCCGACGGCGGCGAGCGGCGCGAAGTTGAAGCGGCGGATCGACGCCAGCTCGCCGAGCGCGGCGATCTCGTCGGTCTCCGGCTTGGCCAGCGTCACCTCGAGCAGCAGGAGGTCGTCCTCCTTCATCGCGTGCGCGTGCAGCATCCTCAGGAGTCCGCGCTCGTCGGCGAGGTTGCCGAGGGTGTTGCCCAGCAGCATCACCAGGTTGGCGGCCTCGTCGGCCGCGTAGATCGGCCGCAGCGCCGGAAGATCGGTGAACCGGGCGACGACCGCCGACGCCGCAACCGCCGCCGCGGCCAGGGCGTCGTTGACGAGGATCCTCGTCAGCGCCTCCACGGCGAGGATCGGGCTCGCGTCGAGCGCGTGGTAGCGGACGGTCGCCGCGGCGCCCGGGGTCTCGATGATCGCCTCGAGCACGACCTCCTCCTTCCAGCCGCTCCCCGGGCCGAGGCTGATCGCGCAGATCGGGCGGCCGCCGGTGAGCGCGGCGATCGCCCCGCCGATCCCGCCTGCGTCGGTGTGGAACAGCGACGCCGAGTCGGTCGCCGACGCGTAGGTCGAGTCGGCAGTCAGCAAGGTCCAGTTCCCCGCGCCGCCGCGCGCCTCGTAGAACAGGTGGGCGGGGATGATCGTGCCCGCCCGGACGGCCTCGCGGATCTCGCGGGCGACCGCCGCGGCGGGTCGGACCATCTGGTGAACGGCGCCGCTGGCCAGGCGCGGCGGGGTGGCCGGGGTGGGAGGCGGCCCGGCGACCGGACTGAGCGTGTTCATCGTCCCGCGATTACCCGCTGGCGTCGTGGGCAAACGCCCCGAGCCGGCCCGTGGCGAGGGCGACCGCTTCGACGTCGTCGCCGACGCCCGCCTCGAGGGCAAAGGTCCGTACTCGACGGGCCACGCCGCGGCGGCGGGCGGTTGGTTACCCGCTCGTTTCGGTCCTCGAGATAACCCGGTGAATCAGCGGGCGCCCGCGGCCACCGCGCCGGCGGCCAGGGCGGCGGCGAAGAAGACGGGGTCCTCGGCGATCGTGCGACCCATGGTCGTCGCCGCGAGGCCGCTCGCGGCATAGCCGTCCACGTCGGCCGCGCCGTGGCGCCATGCGTGGCGGGCGCCCCACTCGGGGGCCTCGACACCCGTCGGGAGCGCGACGGTCACCGGGGCGAGGAGCAGCTCGAGCACGGTGCGCGTGTGGTGGGAGATGCCCTGGTGACGCGGGCGCCGGTCGCCGGCCGACATCCGGGGCACGAGGACGGCGCGCGCGCCCAGGGAGAGTGCGGCGTGGGCCGAGTCGAGCGCCGCCATGCCGCCGTGCCCGAGCGTCGAGGCCGAGCCGATGATGCCGGGGCCGGGACCGCAGACGGCGACGTCCCACCGCTCGTCGGCGAGGCCGTGGTCGATCGCGCCGATCGTCGTCACCGTCTCCCCGTCGACGCCGCCGTAGCACGGGCCGGCGGTCAGGTGGGCGGCGAGCAGGCCGCGCGCGCGCAGCTCGCGCACGGTCCCCGAGCGCGAGCCCGGGAGAGCGCCGCCGGCGGTCTGCACGTAGCCGACCCGCAGCCCCGGCCGCGCCCGTCCGAGAGCCCAGGCGAGCGGCGCCAGCTGCCCGTGGAGGGCGATCACCACGACCGACCCGCCGAGCGGCGGCCCGAGCGGCCGGTCACGCTCGCGCGGCGCCACGGCGTGCTGGGCGCCCGAATAGTTGAGCTTCATGACGGCCGCTCCCGTTGGCCCCTCCCCCGCGAGCCCGCGCGTCAGATTTGCGTGGACGACATCGAAGCCGCCCGAGCCGAGCCCGAGCCGTCGGGCGACGACGTTGACGATCACCTCGTCGCCCTCCCGGCACGGGCCGACGAGGCCGAGATCGGCGATCGCCGGATGCCGCCCGTCGGACGACTCGACGACGAGCGACTGCTCCGGCCCGGGTTCGACGCGTACGACCACCCCCCGCCGCAGGGCGAGCATCTAGCCGGCCTCAGCGGCCCGGCGAACGATCGCCAGGCCCACGTCGAGCATGCCCTCGAGCGCGGCCGCGCTGACCCGCTCGTCGGGCTGGTGGTTGCGCTCGGTCCCGTTGGCGAGGTTGGCGCAGGCGAAGCCCTGGGCCAGGAGCGCGTTGGCGTCCGAGCCGCCGCCGGTGCTGATCAGCCGGGGCTCGTAGCCGCAGTCGCGCAGCGCCTCCTGGGCGACACGGATCTGCCGGGCGCCGCGCGGCGTGCGGTAGCCGTCGAACAGCCGCTCGACCGTGACGTCGAGGTCGCATTCGCAGTCGGCGGTATTGGCCGCGTCGCCGAGGCGGTCGACCATGTCGGTCACCGCCTGCTCGGCCCGGACCGGGTCGGTGCTCCGCGCTTCGCCGACCACGCGGCAGCGCCCGGGCACGACATTGGCCGCGCTGCCCCCCTCGAATACGCCGACGTTGGCCGTCGTCTCGTCATCGAGGCGTCCGAGGCGCATGGTCGCGACGGCGCGGGCGGCCGCGAGCACCGCGCTGCGCCCGGCCTCGGGGCGGATCCCGGCGTGGGCGGCCAGCCCCCGGAACTCGGCCCCCAGCCGGTAGTAGGTCGGCGAAGCAGTGACGATCTCGCCGATCGCCGACGCGTGGTCGAACGTGTAGCCGAAGGAGCTCCACAGGCGACCGGCGTCGAACGCCTTGGCTCCGGCGAGGGCGTCCTCCTCGGAGACGGTGAAGAGCAGCTCGAGCGTCACGTCGGCGGGGTCGGCCGCCAGGCGCCGGGCCAGAGCCAGGGCGACCGCGACCGCCGCCTTGTTGTCGGCGCCGAGGATCCCTTCGCCGGCGTTCTCCCAGCCGCCGTCGACGAGGACCGGCTCGATCGGACCGGACGGCGGCACGGTGTCGAGATGGGTGCAGAGGAGGATCGCCCGGTCGCCGTCGCCCGGCACCCTGGCGAGCAGATTGCCGCAGTCGCCGCCGGTCGGGCGGCCGGCGTCGTCCTCGTCCACCTCGAGGCCCAGCCGGCCGAGCTCGCGGACGACGAGCTCCGCACAGGCCCGCTCGGACCCGGACGGACTGGCCACGGCGCAGAGCCGGGCGAAGTCGTGGTGCAGCCGCCGTCGCTCGGCCTCGCTGGCCCGGATCACGAGTGTCCGGCTCGCGTCCCTTCGGCGCCGTCTGAGACGGGCTGCGGATGCTCCGAGCGGCCGGTGGCGCGCGAGCGCTCGAGCGCCGCGCCGACGAACTCGCGAAACAGCGGCGCGGGCCGCTCGGGACGCGATTTGAACTCGGGATGGAACTGCGAGGCGACGAAGAACGGGTGGTCGGCGAGCTCGATCACCTCGACGAGCCGCTCGTCGGGCGAGGTGCCGGAAACCACGAGGCCGGCGGCCTCGAGGCGCTTGCGCAGCAGGTTGTTCACCTCGTAGCGGTGGCGGTGGCGCTCGTAGACGACCGGCTCGTCGTAGAGGTCCCGCACCCGCGAGTCGACGTGGAGCTTGACCGGGTCGGCGCCGAGGCGCATCGTCCCGCCGAGATCGGAGATCTCCTTCTGCTCGGGCAGGAGGTCGATCACCGGGAACGGGGTCTCCGGGTCGAACTCGGTCGAGTTGGCGCCATCCATGCCGACCACGTTGCGGGCGAACTCGCAGACCGCGATCTGCATGCCCAGGCAGACGCCGAGGTAGGGAAGGGCCCGCTCGCGGGTGACCTGTGCGGCCACGATCTTGCCCTCGATCCCGCGCCCGCCGAAGCCGCCCGGGATGAGGATGCCGTCGGCCTCGGCCAGCCGCCCGACCGCGGCGCGCTCCTCGCCCGAGGCGGTCTCGGTGAGCGTCTCCGAGTCGACCCAGTCGATCTCCAGGCGCACCCCGTGGTGGAACGCCCCGTGGCGCAGCGACTCGGAGACCGAGAGGTAGGCGTCGGCGAGGGCGACGTACTTGCCGACCAGAGCGATCCGCACCGTCTCCGTCGCCTCCGCGGCGCGGTGGGTGAGCTCCTCCCAGCCGGCCAGCTCGGCCGTCGGCGCGTCGAGGCCGAAATGGTCGAGAATGAAGTCGTCGACGCCCTCGTCGCGGAAGCCGAGCGGCACCTTGTAGATGTTGTCGACGTCGCGGGCCGAGACGACCGCCTCGATCGGGAGGCTGGCGAACAGCGCGATCTTCTTGCGGATGTCGCGCGAGAGCGCCGACTCGGACCGGCACATGACCATGTCGGGGGCGATGCCGATGCGGCGCAGCTCGTTGACCGAGTGCTGCGTCGGCTTCGTCTTCAGCTCGCCGGCGTGGCCGATGTAGGGCACGAGGGTGAGGTGGATGAACATGCACCGGCGGCGGCCGACGTCGACCGGGAACTGGCGGATGGCCTCGAGGAACGGCAGCGACTCGATGTCCCCGACGGTCCCGCCGATCTCGGTGATCACGAAGTCGACGCCGCTGGCCTCGGCGATCAGGATGATTCGCTGCTTGATCTCGTCGGTGATGTGGGGCACGACCTGGACGGTGGCGCCGAGATAGTCGCCGCGGCGCTCACGGCGGATCACGGCGTTGTAGACGCCGCCGGCCGTCACGTTGGACGCCCGCGTGGTGTTGACGTCGGTGAAGCGCTCGTAGTGCCCGAGGTCGAGGTCGGTCTCGGCGCCGTCCTCGGTCACGAAGACCTCGCCGTGCTGGTAGGGCGACATCGTCCCTGGGTCGACGTTGATGTACGGATCGAACTTCTGGAGGCCCACGCTGAGCCCGCGGCCGACGAGCAGCCGGCCGATCGAGGCGGCGGCGATGCCCTTCCCGAGCGAGGAGACGACACCGCCGGTGACGAAGATGAAGCGGGGACCGGACTGCCCGCCGAAGCTGGTCTCCCGGGCGCCGCGCTGGCGGTCAAACGGATGCGTCATCGCGTGGTCTCCCCCATGAGTCTAGGTGGCGCAACCCGGGGGTGCGCTCGACAAGCTCGGAAATTGATCGAAACTCGCCATAGGCGGTGACCGCCCCGAGCACCAGCACCGCGGCGGCGAGTCCCACGTCCGAGAGCGTCAGGACGAGCCAGACGCCGGCGAGCGCCCCGACCACGTTGGCTCCGGTGTCGCCGAGCAGGCCGAGCTCGCGGACATCGTAGAACCCGACCACCAGCACCGGCCCGACGAAGAGGCCGACGGCCCACAGCGGCAGCAGGTCGCCGCTGCCGAGCGTCAGGCCGGCGCCGAGCACGACGAACGCCTTGAACGCCCGCCCCGGGCGCAGATCGAGGAGGTTGAAGGCGTTGGTGGCGAGCACGAGCACCGCGGCCCCGAGCAGGAAGCGGGCCGCATGGCCGGTTCCGCCCCCGGGCTGGGTCATGACGTAGAGGGCGAGGCCGGCCGAGCCGACGGCCTTGAGCGCACCGGTGCTGAACTCGCCGCGGATGACGGCGGCGGCGTGGCCGCGCAGCCCCCGGGCCGGGTCGGCCAGCGCGTCGTCGGCGAGACCGACGCAGGCGACCCCGAGCACGTAGACGGCGATCCAGCCGAGCTCGGGCGGGAGCACGCCGCCGGCCGCCTCCTGGGCGACGGCGAGGGGGACCAGGGCGCACAGCGCCGCGGCCACGACCACCAGCCCGAGCGGACAGGCGAGCACGCGGCCGCGGTAGTTCTCCCGGGCGAGCGACCCGTCGGCGAGCATCCGCAGCGCCGCGGGGGCGATCAGGAACGCGGCGAACATCGCCGTGAGTAGGGGCAGCGCTTCCATGGCGAGCCACGGTACCGACGCGGGCGGACGGGCCCGTGCGGGCGCGGGCGCTCCCTCAGGGGACGGGGCGCGCCGCCGCCTGGAGCGGCTCGGCGCGGAGATCGAGGTAGAACAGCGTGGCCCCGATCGCCACGAACGGCAGGGTGAACGTCTGGACCACGACGTCGCCGAGGACGAGCACCGCGCCGGCGTCGGCGGCGTGGGCGGCGGTGTCGAACAGCAGCTGGGCGAGCATGCCGGGAATCTGCACGACCACGACGAAGGCGAGGCCGGTCAGCACCGCGCGAAGCCAGCGGCCGCGGACGAGCTCGGCGCTGCGGGCGAGCGCCGCCATGCCGCGGCGGTCGTCGACGACGACCGCCTGGGCGACGAAGTAGCAGCTGACCGCGATGTAGACGCCGGGGAGGATGAGGAGGATGAACCCGGCGGCGACGGCGACGCTGTAGAGCACGATGGCCAGGAGCAGCGGGGCGAACAGGTCGAGGCCGCAGCGGACCGCCCGCCGGGCCGAGGGCTCGGTACCGGCCAGCACGTCGAGGACGGCGCGGGCGAGCATCGCGGTGACCAGCGGGGTGGTCACGAACAGCATCGCTGCGTAGGCGATGATCACCTGGCTGACCGGCTGCATCGGCCGGTAGCGCGCGGTCAGCTGGCCGAGGCCGAGCCCGAGGATCAGATCGGCGACGAGCACGACGCCCCCGGCGACGCCGACGACCACGCGCAGGTGGGCCCGGTAGATCGCGTACGTCCGCGAGAAGAGGAAGGCGAGCCCGACCGACGACATGCTCACGGACGGCGCGTCGCGGTGGTCGGCGGGAGGAGCGCGGTGGCCGAGGACTTGCGGCCGAAGGCGCCGTGGGCGCCGGCCAGGGCGTCGACCAGGGCGGTGCTGCCGGCGATGTCGTCGAGGTCGTCGACGCTCGAGAGGTTGTGCTGGCTGTACCAGGAGATCTGCGACGGATTGGTGGTCGACGTCTCGACGCCGACGACGGGCACGCCGGTCGAGCCGAGGCCGTTGGCCAGACCGTTTTCGAACTGGTCGTTGGCGTGCTGGGCGCCGGCGGCGACCGCGCCGGCGGCCCGGACGAGGACGATGCCGTCCAGCCGCTCGAGCACGCCGTTGTAGGAGGAGAAGAGCGCCGGCTCGATCCGGCTGATGAAGCGCCCGCCGGTGACCAGCTGGACGCCGATACGGGTCCCGAACGGGCCCATCAGGGTGGGGTCGGCGGCGAGCGCCCCGTAGCGCGACGGGGACGCCGCGGCTGCGAGCTTCGCGGCATCGATCGGGTCGCGCATGACGGCGACGAGGACGATCTTCGCGCCGGTGGTCGGGTCGAGCGCCGCGCGCACGAGGCCGCTGACCTGGTTCGACGGCCGGCCGAGGAAGACGAGGCCGATCCGCTTGCCGCGGAGCGTCCCGGCGACGAGCTCGGGGTAGACCGAATGCTCGTACCCCGACCGGAAGCCGAGCTCGGCCCGGACCTGCGCGGCGTCGTTGCGCGCGCCGTTGAGATCGCCGTGGAGCGAGTCGACCACCCGCTTCTCGGCGTTCGAGACGAGGTTGGCGTCGCCGATGGCCACGCCGAGGAGGAGCCCCACGGCCAGAGCGATGATGACGGCGGCCAGCGAGAGGGCGTGGTAGCGGAAGTCGAACACGCGGTCGGGCCGAGGGCCGCTACTGGCCGATCCCGAGCAGCGCCTGGACCTTCAGCCAGAGCAGGTCTGCCACGTCGTGGAGGCCGGGCGTCGTCCATACGATCGCCGCCAAGGTGAGAACGCCGGCGAGGAGGACGAACAGCAACGGCCCGCTTCCCGGCTGCGGCCGGTAGAGGCGGCTGACCCCTTTGGCATCGACGAGGATCTCGCCGACGCGCAGGCGGGTCAGGAAGGTGGACGAGGCGCCGCGGCGGTTCTTGTCGAGGAACTCGACAAGGTTGGCCTGCGACCCGACGGAGACGATCAGCGAGGCGCCCTTCTCGGCGGCGAGCAGCATCGCCACGTCCTGGCTGGTCCCCGGTGCCGGCACCCGGCCGTAGGTCAGGCCGAGATCGTCGAGGCGGGCGCGTCCGGGCGCCCGGCCGTCGGGATAGGTGTGGAGGACGAGCTCGGCGCCGCAGCGGAGCGTTGCCTCGCTCGCCGAGTCCATGTCGCCGACGATCATGTCGACGCGGAAGCCCGCCTCGCGGATCGCGTCGGCGCCGCCGTCGACGCCGACCATCACAGGCCGCTGGTCGCGGATGTAGGGGCGCAGGGCGCGCAGATCGCGTTGATGGTCGACGCCCCGGACGACGATCAGCGCCGGACGGTCGCGGAACTCGGTGGCGAAGCGGGGCAGGTCGAGCGCACCGGCGAGCAGCTCGCGCTCCTCGAGCATGTGTTCGATCGTGTTGTGGGCGAACCGCTCGAGCGCCTCCCCGATCTCGCGCCGACGCTCGTCGGTCCGCTCGCGCACCTCGGCGCGCTCGAGCACCGTCCCATGGGCGACGATCTTCCCGTCGCGGAGGACGTCGCCGCCGCGGACGACGATCCGCTCCCCGTCGCGGAGCAGGCCGAAGACCCGGTCGTCGATCAGGTCGACCAGGTGGATCCCGCCCTCGACGAGCAGCAGCGGGCCCATGTTGGGGTAGGTTCCGCTCGAGGAGGGCCGGCAGTTGAGCACGGCCTTGACGCCGACGGCGACGAGATCCTCGGCCGAGACGCGGTCGAGGTTCTCGTGGTCGACGATCGCGATGTCGCCGCTCTTGAGGCGCCGGGTCAGGAGCTTCGTGCGGCGTCCGAGGCGCACCGGCCCGACGACCGAGCGAGGCTCCTCACGCCCCGGCGCCGTGCCTACGCTCAGCTCTTGCCTGGCCACCACGCCGAGAGTATCCGGCGCCGACCCGGCTGCACGGAGCCGTGCAGCGCTCACCGGCCCCGACAGGCGCCCGCCGCGGCCGCTCCCAACCAACCCTCAGCCCCGCCCCAGCCGCGCCCCAGCGGCCCTCGCCACCCTGACGGCAAGCCCGGGAACCCCCGGACGCGACCACCCAACGAGGGACACACGACCATGAACATGGCACGCAGAGGACTACTCACCGCAGCTGTCGCCGGATCGCTGCTCGCCGGCGGCGCCCTCGGGGCCACGGTGTTCAGCACGGCGGCCAGCAACGCCGCCACCGCGACGACCCCCGCCGCGACCGCCCCGTCCGGCGGGTTCCACTCGAACGAGAACGCGGCCCACGAGGCGGGCGAGAGCGCGGCGCGAGAGGCACAGGAGAACGCCGGGATAATGCCGACCGTCAGGTAGCCCCGAGGGCGACCGGTGCGGCGCTCCCCTCCGGAGCGCTGCACCCGGGCGCGGCGCCTAGGCGGCGCGGAGGAGCTCGGTCGCGTGGCGGCGGGCGGCCGGATCCTCCTCCGCGGCTCCGAGCATCCGCACGAGCTCGGAGACCACCTCGCCGGCCTCGAGACGGGTGACGGTGGTGACCGCCGGCTCGGTGGTGGTGTCCTTCACGATCGTGAAATGGCGGGCGGCGAACGAGGCGACCTGCGGGAGGTGGGTGATGCAGAGGATCTGGCGGCCGGCGCCGAGGGCGCGCAGCTGCTCGCCCACCGCCCGGGCGGTCTGACCGCCGATGCCGGCGTCGACCTCGTCGAAGACGAGCGTCGCCGCGCTGCCGTGGTTGGCCGCGCCGAGCAGCGCCAGCATCACCCGCGAGAGCTCGCCGCCCGAGGCGGTGTCGCGCAGCGCGGCGGCGGGAACCCCCGGGTTGGGGGCGATCTCGAACTGGGCGGCGTCCGCGCCGGTCGGGCCGGGCCCGGCTCCGGTCAACACGACGGCGAAGCTGGCGTCGGCCATGGCGAGGGCCTCGAGGCGTTCGGAGACCGCGCGGGCGAGCGCCGGCGCAGCGGCCGCGCGCGCGTCGCCAAGCTCGCCGGCCGCGTCGGCGTGCGCTGCCTCCGCCGCGTCGGCCTCGCCCCGGGCGGCCGCGATCGCCACCTCGGCCCCGAGCAGCTCAGCGCGGCGGGTGGCGCAGCGCTCGGCGTGCTCGAGCACGAGAGCGACCGTCCCGCCGTGCTTACGCTCGAGCCGAGCGATCGCCGCCAGCCGCTCCTCGACCGCCTCCAGGCGCCCGGGGTCGCCCTCGAGCCCCTCGACGTAGCCGCGCAGCTCGAAGGCGACGTCCTGGACCTCGAGCGCGGCGGCGCGCAGGCGGTCGCCGAGCGGATCGAGCAGGTGAT
>JBPCNA010000022.1:0-3893 GCA_051001735.1 Solirubrobacteraceae bacterium | reverse complement strand
TTTGACCGGTGAAAAAAGCGCTTGTGAGCACCCCCTCGAAGGACCACAGGTCGTTCTGTGTCACGTCGTCCTGCTCCCGGTCCCACCCGGGGGGGGGGGGGGGGGAGGGGAGCTCCGGCGTCGGTGAGTCGCGAGCGCAGGACCTGCGCGTAGGTGATCAGCGGCAGCTCGTGCGGCTGCGGGTCGGTGCCGTGGGCCTGCTCCCGCGCGACCGAGGCCTCGACCATCTGGATGTACGAGGCGGCGAGCGACCATTCCTCCGCGACGGCGAGGCACCGTGCGCACACCACTTCGCCGTTGATCTCGGTCCATCCCGCGCCCTCGAGCAGCACCCGCCCGCCCGCCGCCGCTTGCTCGGGCAGCAAGCGCAGCGGAGTGCCGAGGCCATTCGGCTCGTCGTCTGGTCGGGCGCGACCGCAGCGCGAGCAGGTCGAGGTCACGACAGATGACGATACCGGCGCCTCACCTGGCGGGGGCGTTCCAGCCGCGGCTGAGTTACGTCGTGCCGCTGCGTCGGTGGGAGCAGCTGGACCCCGATCCCCTGCCAGACTATCTGGAGTGGCTGACGACGCGCGTGGAGGTGATCGTCGTCGACGGATCCGCCCCTGAGCTCTTCGCACGCCACCGAGAGGCCTGGGGCCGCCTCGTCACGCACGTCCCGGTCGCCCCGACGCTTCTGACGGCGAACGGCAAGGTGGGCGGAGTGATCACCGGGGTGCACATGGCGCCCGGTGAGAAAATCGTGATCGCGGACGAGGACGTGCGCTACGACGATGTCGCGCTCGCCCGCATCGCCTCCGCGCTCGACGAATATGACCTCGTCCGCCCCCAGAACTACTTCTCGCCGCTCTCATGGCCGGCTCGCTGGGACACGGCCCGCACGCTTCTCAACCGCGCGTTCGGCACGGACTTCCCGGGGACTCTCGCGGTTCGGCGAAGCACGTTCACCTCGGTCGGCGGCTACGCCGGCGACGTGGTGTTCGAGAATCTCGAGCTGCTCCGCACCGCCGAGGCCGCTGGCGCCCATGTCGCGTCCTGTCCCTCGCTGTACGTCCGGCGGCTCCCCCCGGCGGCCTGTCATTTCGGGCGTCAGCGCGTCCGCTACGCCTACGAGTCCCTCGCCCAGCCGTGGCGGATGGCGCTCGAGCTGAGCATCGCGCCCGGCATCGCCGTCCTGGGCAGCCGGCACCGCAGCGGTCTGGTCGCCGCCGCGATCGCCACCGCCCTTGTTGCCGAGACTGGCCGGCGACGCGCAGGCGGCCGGCCGAGGTTTCCGGCAACGTCGTCGATGCTGGCCCCATGCTGGCTGGTCGAACGCGGCACCTGCAGCTGGGTCGCGCTGTGGCTTCGCGTCGCTCGAGGCGGACTTCGCTACGGCGACACGACGATCCGCACCGCGGCCAACAGCACGCGAGCCCTCTCCTCGCGCTCGCCCCGCCGCTCCGACGCGGCCTGAGAACCACCGCACGGATCGGCGGCGACGCCGAGTGCCTTGACCGGGTTCTCGCCGGTCTGCTTGAGCGCCACCCCGAGATGGGCAAGAACGTCGCTATCGACGGATCGTCCCGTCCGGCGTACGCCAACGCGCAGCGGGCCGTCTCCAAGAGCGGACCGGAGCGTCAAACCTACAGCGACCCCGACGCCTCGTGGGGCCACCGCCCGGCCATCCCGACGCGCAAGCGCGGGTATTCCGGCTACAAGGTCCACGCGGCCGTCTGCACCACGACCGACCTCCCGCTCGCGTGGACGACGGAGACAGCCAAGGATGCGGAGACGACGTTCGCTATAGGGCTCTTGGACTTCGCGCTCGACCGCGTGACAACGGTGGCGTTCACGCCGGCAGCGTAAGGGATCGGCGATCGGCACGCGACGATGCCGTCGAGCCCGGGGTTCCGACCACGAGTCTGCAGGATCCAACGCGAAGGGGTGGTGGCGTCTGGCTCAGCGGCGCCGAGAACCCGGCATGCCAGCGCCGGAAGTCGGCGGCAGAGAAGCGGGTTGCGCCGCCGTCCGAGACCGGAGTTTCGGCGTCCGTGCGGCTGATAAGGCCGCGTGCCCGGCAAGTCGGCCCGCGTATCGCAGTCGCCCATGTACGATTCGAGACGTGCGACCGGGCGCCCTGAGTTTTGGCCGTTCGATGCGTATCGCGACTGTGGGGAGCGTCGCAGCCGCCTGGCTCTTGGCGTCAAGTGGCGCCACTGCGGCGCCGGTCCGGTCGGTGTTGACGCGGGCTCCTGCGGTGAGCGCCATGGTCCTCGGTCCTCACGGCAACATGTGGTTCAGCTACCAGAATGCGACGCAGGGTGGAGTCGGTGTGATCAATGCCGCTACTTCGAGAGTGACGCGGTTTCCGATCGATCGCCGCGGCCTCAACTACCTCGGGCAGATCACGGTCGGGTCCGACGGCGGCATGTGGTTCACCGAGCGCGAGCGGAATCGGATCGGGGAGATCGATCCTGCCAACCACAGGATCACCGAGTTCCCTCTGACCCCTGACTCGAATCCCGAGGGGATAACTGCCGGACCTGACGGCAACATCTGGTTCACGGAAACCACGGGCAACCGGATCGGGGAAATCAATCCCAGAACGCACCGAATCAGCGTCATTCCCGTGCCTACCACAAACGGATTCCCGGTGGCGATTACCGCGGGGCGTGGGCGCCTTTGGTTCGCTGCCTATATTTCAGGACAGATCGGCGAGGTCAACCCGTCGACCCACGGGATCACCATGTATGACACTCACGCGGGGCTGCCCACGGCGGTCGTCGTGACCCGGGACGGCCACGTGTGGTATCCCGAGCCGTTTCTCGGTCAGATCGGCGAGATGGACATGAAGACGCATAGGGTCATCGGCACCTTCTACCTGCCGGGGGGCAGCAATACCGGGTCGGACATGACTCTAGGGTCCGATGGAGACGTTTGGTTCACGGAGGACACCATTGGGCTGATCGGCGAGATCGCCCCCGCGACCGGCGTCCTGACTGCGTATCCAGTTCCGACCCGCAACGGGCATCCTGAGAGCATCGCGAGGGGCTCGGCCGGCACGCTGTGGTCGGGAGATTGGAACAGCCGGCACCTTTGGCGCCTCGGCCCTGAGCCGTTTCCGCCCGCGGTGAAGACCGGCGCCGCCGCTGACGTCACCCAGACCAACGCGACGCTCCGCGGAGTGATCAGCCCGGTGCTCGGCTCGCGGACATCGTGGGCGTTCGAATACGGCCTTACCCGCGCGCTGGGCCGGTCTGTTCCGCAGCTTCACGACCCACAGAGCCAGCTCCTCGCGGGCGACGCGGCCGTCCCGGTCATGGTGACGCTGTCAAACCTAGCCCCGGGACGAAAGTACTACTTCGAGCTCGTCGCCGAAAACGCCGACGGTATCCGGCGCAGTGCTCTCCGAACCTTCAGAACCGTGCCCTGAAGCGACGGCCAGACCGACCCACCAGCTCCACGTTCTCCGGGGTGTAGTAGCCGGCGGGATCTGCGCTTGAATATGCGTGACGGCGCACGATGCGACTGCGGCGGCGATACCTGCTCACGGAACGAGGCCCGCATCCGCTCACGCATTGCCATCCAATCCGTCCGCCACTCCTCGTCGCCTGGCTTGTAGCGCCGAGTGACGTTCTCGCCCTCACGCATCAGGTCGTCAACGACCGGCGGCGCAATAAGCCGCAAATGGGCGGACGCCGCGGCAACGCGGTCGCTCAGCTGCTCGTAGCGCCGCCCGTACACGATACGCCGGAGCAGGCGGCCCGCGAGATGCCCGAAGAAATCTAGTGTCCTGAGGCGTTAATTGCGGTGCAGTAATTGGCGAGTTTGTCGAGAATCTCGTCCGCGGTTTTGGTCCAGACGTAGGGTCGGGGGTCTTCGTTCCAGTGTTCGGTCCAGGCCTGAATGTC
>JBPCNA010000021.1:0-13315 GCA_051001735.1 Solirubrobacteraceae bacterium | reverse complement strand
GCGCCGTCCCCGGCACCGGATCGGCGGCGACCACGGGGGCCGTGGCGGGCACAGGCGCCGGCGCCACGGCCGCCGCCGCCCGGGCGTCCCGGCGCCGGGTGCGCCGATCGGTGATCGCCGCGATCTGGATGCTGATCTCGTAGAGGAGGATCAGCGGCGCCGTCTCCAGCGCCATCGTCACGGCGTCTCCCGGCAGAACGGCGGCGATCACCGCCGCGACCACCACGGCATAGCGGCGATTCGACTTCAGCTGCTTCGGCGTGACCACCCCGGCCTTCGTCGCCGCCAGAATCCCGACCGGGACCTGGAAGATCAGCCCCATGGCCAGCATGATCAGAGTGGCGAACTTCAGGTACGGGCCGGCCTGGACGAGCACGTTGAACTGCTCGCTGTTGAAGTTCTGGAAGAACTTGACCGACGCCGGGAGCACGACGAAGTAGCCGAACGCCACGCCGATGGCGAAGAGGAACGGGATCGCCAGCATCAGCGGCAGCGCGATCTTCCGCTCCCCGGCGCTGAACGCCGGCAGCACGAAGGCGTAGAGCTGGAAGAGGATGATCGGCAGGGAGACGAGCAGCGCGAAGTAGAAGGTCACGGTGATCGTCGTCGTGAACGGCTCGCCGATCCCCAGCGTGACCGGCTTGTCCCCGGTCGGGACCCGTGGGATTCGGGCGACCGCGGCGTCGAGCTCGCGGTTGATCGCCGCCAGCTGCGCCGCAACCGCCGGACGCAGGCCGCTGCCCGCCCCGGTCAGCAGATCGTTGCTCCGCTTCTGGAGCGCTTCGACGCTCAGCACCGCCTGCTGGGTGATCGCCACCTGGCCGAGCGGGCCGTGCCCGCTCCTCACCTGCTTCTGCGTCTGCGTCTCGAGCGGCTTGTTGATCAGGTTGAGGAGCGCGTGGTTCTGCCAGAGGCAGACCCCGAAGGCGAGGGCCAGAGTGATCGCCGAGACGATCAACCGCGTTCGCAGCTCAGTCAGATGCTCGATCAGGCTCAGACGATCCTCGTGTTTGATCGTCCGAATCGCGGTAGCCATCAGCCGAGACAGCGTACCGCGACCGCCCGTCCCGAAGCCCATCCTCGGCGGGAGGCCCGCCGCGGCGGCGAGCGCCCGATCGAACCGGCGGCGGCGTGCGCCCGTCCGCCCGCTCAAGTCCTGCGCCCCCCGGTCGATACGTCTTCCATGGAAGGCCAGCGCCACAGCTCCCACTACACCCGCCAGCTGACCCTCCCCAGCGGACGCCAGATCGAGGTCGTCTACTACGAGGCTCCCGAGCGCCCCGACCACCAGGACGCGGGCGACCTCCATCGCTGCGGCGGCTGCGGCTGCGAGTTCGTCCAGCCGATCGACTGGTCCCCGACCAGCCGGTCCTACTGGAGCGTCACCCTCCGTTGCCCCAATTGCGAGTGGTCGGGCACCGGCGTCTACGAACAGGAGGTCGTCGACCGCTACGACGACGAGCTCAACCGCGGCGCCGCCATCCTCTCCCGGGAAGTCGACCGCATCTCGACCGAGAACATGACCGACAGCGTCGACCGCTTCATCACCGCCCTGAACGGCGGGCACATCCTCCCCGACGACTTCTGAGCGGCCCTCGCGCCGGCGCGTAACGCGCCCCGGGCCTCTCGACGCCGACCTCCGTCAGGCGTAGCGGTCGACTACGCCGTCGGCCACCAGCTCGAGCGCCCGCCGCTGGGCGGCGCCGATCGACTCCGGCAGCTCGGCCTTCGCCGCCGCGACCAGAGCGAGCGCTCGCTCCCGGGCGACATCGACCGCCCCGGTCGCCACGATCCGCACGCACACGCCCGCGGCGTCCTCGATCGCCCGCAGGTCAAGCCCGGCCAGCACCGGGTCGCGCTCCCGGGCGAGGATCAGCGGCAGTGTGACCGTCCCGTCGAGCAGGTCGGTCCCCCGCGCCTTTCCCGTCCGCTCCGGCGGCCCGGTGACGTCGAGGACGTCGTCGAGGATCTGGAAGGCCACTCCGATCGCCCGGCCGAAGCCGACCAGGGCCACAGACCCGGCGGCCAGCGCTCCGAGCTGGCAGGCGGCCTCGAACAGGCTCGCCGTCTTCAGCTCGCACCGGCGCAGGTAGCGCTCGACGCTCACCTCCGCGCACCAGGCGTCCTCCCGCTGGACGAGCTCCCCCCGGGCGAGCGACGAGCTCGCCGCCGAGAGCACGCGCAGCTGCTCGACGCTCCCGTTCGCCGCCAGCTCGGCGAAGGCCCGCGAGAACAGCAGGTCGCCCGTGGCGGTGGCCGCGTCGCGGCCGCCCTCGGAGAAGACGGTCGGGCGGCCCCGGCGCAGCGGCGCGGCGTCGAGCACGTCGTCGTGGACGAGGGTCGCCGAGTGGACGAGCTCGACGGCCACCGCCCCCCGCACCAGGGGCGCGTCGTCCGGCCCGTCGAATCCGGCGACGAAGACGATCAGCGGCCGCAGGCGCTTGCCGCCGGCCTCCACCGTCCCCAGCGCGTCATCCGACGGGGCGCAGATCTCCCGCAGGCGGGCCTCGACCGCTCCCATCCGCCCGGCCATCCGCTCCCCGCCGAGCACGGCGATGGCCGCCACCGGATCGACGGCCATCCGCGGCTACTCCACCTCGCCGACATGAATCGCGATGATTCCCCCGGCGGTGAGGACGTAGCGGACGTTCCGCAGTCCGACCCGGTGCAGGATCGCCGCGAGCTCGCCGGCCCCCGGAAAGCGCCGGACCGAGCTCGGCAGGTAGTCGTAGGCCTCGGGATCGCCGGCGAGCCGGCCGAGCGCCGGGACCAGGCGATCGAACCAGAAGTGGAAGAAGGTCGACAGCGGCGGCTTGGTCGGCGTCGTGATCTCGAGGATGACCACCCGCCCCCCCGCCCGCACGACCCGGGCCATCTCGGACAGGCCGCGGGCGAGGTCGTCGAAGTTCCGCGCACCGAACCCGACCGTCGCCGCGTCGAAGGAGTCATCGGGGAAATCGAGGGCGAGCGCGTCGCCCCAGGCGAACTCGATCTCCGGGGCCTTGCCCCGCGCCAGGGTGAGCATCGCCTCGGAGAAGTCGCAGGCCACCGTCGACCCGCCCGGCGTGACCCGCCGGGCCAGCTCGATCGCCAGGTCGCCGGTGCCGGTGGCCACATCGAGCACCCGGTTGCCCGGGCCGACCGCCGCCAGATCGACCGCCCGGGCGCGCCAGCGGTGGTGGAGGCCGGCCGTCATCACCGTGTTCATGACGTCGTAGAACCCGGCGATGCGATCGAACATCGCTCTGACCTGGCCCGGCTCGAGGGTGCCGGGTGCCTGCGCCATGACCCCCCTTACTTCAGGTTGACCAGGAAGGTCACGAGCGCGTTGAACTTGTCGGGCGGGAGGTTGGTGTACGACGGCATCGGCTTCGTCGGGTTGACCAGGGTCCGGGCGATCGCGTCGCGGAAGACGCGCGACCCGATATGGGTGAGCGGCGGCCCCGGCCCGGTGTTTCCGTTCTCGCCGAACTTGTGGCAGGCCTCGCACCCCGACTGGGCGGCCACCGACTTGCCGTGCTCGAACTGGGCGACCGTCGTCGGACCGAGGGCGACGACCTCCGGCGGGGTCTTCATGTCGATCGTCGTCGGTGCTCCGGCGACCGCGCCCTGATAGGTGAGGAGCCCCATCACGGCGATGACCATGATGCCCGACAACGTGGCGATCGGACGTCGCCACGGCCGGCGCTCCGGGGTGCGGTCGAAGAACGGCAGGAGGAAGAGCATGATCATGCAGATCGTCGGCACCCCGAAGCTGGCCAGGGGGACGAAGGCCGGCGGCTTGATCAGGCGCAGCACCTCGAAGAGGAAGAAGAAGTACCACTCCGGCCGCGGCGTGTAGGTGGTCGTGACCGGGTTGGCCTTCGGTCCGAGCTCGGCCCCGAGGATCAGCGACAGCGCCATGATCACGAAGACGACGAGCGCCGCCATCGCCCCGTCCTTGGCCACCGCGTAGGGGAAGAACGGCTTCCCCTCGGCCTTCTGGATCGAGTACTCGCGGAGGTAGAGCTCCTTCTCGCGCCGGTTCACGCCGGCGCTTCCCCGCTGCGAATGGCCGGGCGCACGGCGGCTACGCCTCCGTCTTGCTGAGCTCGGTGTTCTTGTGCGGGCGGCTCCCCGGAGGTGCGGTGATGCCGAGCTTGGCCACCAGGTAGAGATGGGCGCCGATCATCGCGGCCATCAGCCCGGGGATCAGGAGCATGTGGATCGAGTAGAACCGCGGCAGCGTGGTCGCCCCGAACTCGGGGCCGGCGCGCAGGAAGTCGGCCAGGTATGGCCCGAGGAAGGGGGCGCCGCCGACGCTCGTGTTGACGCCGACGATCGTCGCCCAGTAGGAGCGCTGGTCGAACGGGAGCAGGTAGCCGGTGAACGACATCACCATCGTCAGGATGAGGAGGACGACGCCGATCACCCAGGTCAGCTCGCGGGGGTACTTGTAGGCGCCGAAGAAGAAGGTCCGGGCCATGTGGAGGAAGACGAGGATGACCATCACCGACGAGCCCCACTTGTGCATCCCCCGGACGAACTGGCCGAGGAAGGCGACGTTGGTGATGTAGCGGACCGACTCGTAGGCGTGGATCGCCGACGGGTCGTAGTACATGGCCAGGAAGATGCCCGTCACCGCCTGCGCGATGAAGGCAAACAGCGCGGCCGAGCCGAGCGTGTAGGCCCAGTTGCCCTTCGGCACCTTGCGGAAGAGCATCCACCGGATGCCCCCCGACATCGACGTCCGCTCGTCGATCCAATCGACGGCGCTCTTGCCGGCCTCGGCCCGCCCGAGCTTGCCGTTCGACTTGCCGGTCCCCGGCTTCGGCGGCTGGGGGACGAACTTGGGTGGGAGGGAAGGTGCCTTGGCCATCGGCTCAGTTGATCCCCGGGAGCTTCCGCGTCGTCGGACGCGCCGGATAGACGTACTGGCCGACGCCGTCGAGCGGCTCGCCCGGGTCGCGCGGCGAGAACGCCTTGAGCTCGGTGTTGACGCTGTAGCGGGGGCCGATCTGGACCATGCCGTTCATCATCCGCGTCGCGAAGCGGTCGAGCGGCCGCACCGGCGGCCCGCCCGTCCGGGCGCCCTGGAGGTCGTAGACGCCGCCGTGGCACGGGCAGATGAAGCGCTCCGACGCCGGCACCCAGCGCACCGGGCAGCCGAGGTGGGCGCAGCGGGTCGAGATCGCGATGAACTGGTTGTACTGGTTGGCCTGGTCCTTGTCGATCACCGCGTTCCGGGCGCGGACGTAGACCGTCGTCTTACCGGCCTCGCCGGTGTCCGGGGTGACCGTGATCACCTTCGGGACGTAGTTGTCGCGCGGGAAGTCATCGGGAAAGCCGACCGTCTCCCACCGGACCTGCTGCTTGTCGAACAGCGGCCCGATCGCGAAGCCGAGGGCGGGAATCGTGATGGCCGCCATCCCGATGCCGCCGGCCGCGTGGGCCGTTCCGGTCATGAACCGCCTGCGCGTGACCGTCTCCCCGGGGAAGGCCCCCGGGAGCTGGAGATCGGTCGTGTATTTCGGTTTGCGTTGCTGGCGACGGGCGGCCAAGTGGGTCTCCGGCTCTCGGTAAAGCTGAGGGAAAGTTTATCGCCCGGGTGCCTCGGGCGCCGCCAGCGCCGCCGCGAGCGCCGCCGGTCCCCGGTCGTCGCCCGTCAACAGGAGGGCCTTCGCCCGGTCGTGTGCCGGGCTCCCGCCCCAGCCGACCGCCCGGGCTCCCGCCGCCCACACCGACTCGGCCAGCTCGCCGGCGCCCCGGGCGTGGACCAGCGCGCAGAGCGAGATCACGTCGGCCAGCTCGACGACGGCCTCGAGATCGCCGAGACCGACGAGCCGTTCGAGCCCGAACGCGTAGAAGCGGTCGCCGGCCAGCAGGCGGAGATCGGGGTCGGCGCCGCCCAGCAGCCGCGGCGCCCCGTAGTGCTGGCGGTAGCCCTCGTAGATCGCCTCGACCAGCAGCTCGTAGGCGTCCGGCGCCGCCGCCGCCCGCGGACCGGCGGCCACGACGACGCTCGGGCTCCAGCCGTTCTCCTCCGCCGGCGCACGCCCCGCGGAGAGCGCCGCCGCCAGCAGGCCCCCCTCGGCTACGAGCGCCGCCGCGAGTCGCGCGAGCGCGCTCAACGGCCCGGCGCGACCGGCGCGCCGCCGGCGATCGACGCGAACGCGGCCCGCGCCGCCTCGAGCGTCAGCTCGACCTCCGCCGGGCCGTGGGCCAGCGACGGGAACCAGGCCTCGAACTGCGACGGCGGCGGGTAGACGCCGCCGACCAGGAGCGCCCGGCACCACGCCGCGTACGCCTCGAGGTCGCAGCCCCGGGCGCCGGCGTAGTCGGTCACCGGCTCGGAGCTGAAGAAGACGGTCAAGAGGCCGGGGACGCTCTGCACCACGACGGGGCAGAGCGACTCCGCCGCCGAGCGCAAGCCCTCGGCCAGCTGCGCGGTGGTCGCCGCCAGGCGCAGATAGGCGTCGTCGTCGAGCAGGGCCAGCGTGGCCAGCCCGGCGGCCACCGCCAGCGGGTTCCCCGACAGCGTCCCCGCCTGGTAGACCCCGCCCGCCGGGGCGAGCAGCTCCATCAGCCGCCGCGGGCCGCCGAGCGCCGCCGCCGGCAGCCCGCCGCCGAGGATCTTCCCCATCACCACGAGGTCGGCCGTCACCCCTGAGCGCTCCTGCACGCCGCCGCGGGCGACGCGGAAGCCGCTGATCACCTCGTCGAAGACGAGCAGCGCCCCCGCCGCCGTCGAGCGGACCCGCAGCAGCTCGAGAAACCCCGGAGCCGGCGGGACGACCCCCATGTTGCCCGGGTAGGGCTCGGCCAACACCGCCGCCACCTCGTAGCGCTCGAGCGCCGCCTCCAGAGCCGCCGGGTCGTTCCACGGAATCACCACGGTCAGCCCGGCCACCGCCCCCGGCACCCCCGGGCTCCCCGGCAGCGCCAGCGTCGCGACCCCCGACCCGGCCTCGGCCAACAGCCCGTCCGAATGCCCGTGGTAGGCCCCGGCGAACTTGACCACCACCTCGCGCCCCGTCGCCGCCCGCGCCAGCCGCACGGCGGTCATCGCCGCCTCGGTCCCCGACGACGTCATCCGCAGCTGCTCGACCCCCGGCACCCGCCGGGCCACCTCCTCCGCCAGCGCAACCTCCCCCGCCGTCGGCGCCCCAAAGCTCGTCCCAAGAGCCGCGGCATCACCGACCGCGCGCAAGACCTCCGGATGAGCGTGCCCGGCGATCAGCGGCCCCCAAGAGCAGACATAGTCGACGTACCGGTTCCCGTCGACGTCGAAGAGCCAAGCCCCCTCCCCCCGCTCCACAAACAGGGGATCCCGCCCGATCGCCCGCATCGCCCGCACCGGCGAGTTCACCCCACCCGGCATGACCCCCACCGCCCGCCGATAAAGCTCCGCCGAACGGACGTCACGGAGCTGCGGATCGACGTTCAAGGCCGCCCCAGCCTACGCGAGCCTGCCCTTCGCGGCGAGTCCAGGACGGTGGGCTTCGAAGGTCGCGGAGTCCGGGCGTAGCCGCCCACGAGCGAAGCGAGCCGGGCGGCGCACGCCCGGGCTACGCGAACTTCGACTCCCACTCCCTGAACTCCTCAGTGAAGTACAGCAAGCGGATCTTTTTGAACTCGGTCGACGAGTAGAGCGTCGCCCGATCGGTGATCCCGGTGTCCGCGGCGATCGCGTCGAGCACGGCGTCGCACTCCTCTTTCGAGCGGCCGTGGGCCATCGTGAAGACCGAGTAGGGCCAATCGGCGTACGTCGGGCGCTCGTAGCAGTGGGAGATCCCCCGGAAGGAGGCCATCCGCGGCCCGAGCTCGCAGATCCGCTCCGGCGGGACGCGCCAGACGCCCATCCCGTTGGCCGAGAAGCCGGCCCGGCGGTGATAGAGGATCGCCGCGACCCGGCGCAGGAGGCCGCGCTCGCGCATCCCCGCCATGTGGTCGAGCAGCTCGCCCACCGGCATCCCGAGCCGCGCGGCCGCCGGGGCGTAGGGCTCGGCGACGATGTCCATGTTCCCCTGGGTGGCCTGGATCACGCGGACGTCGCGGTCGTCGTAGGCGACCGCCTCGAGGTCGACCGGGGCCTGCTCGGCGCCGGCGGTGGTCAGGGCGACGGTGTCCCCCTCCATCTCCAGATCCATCCGGATCTTGAACAGCTGGAGGGTGGGCAGCTGACGGATCGACTCCGCCCCGGTCAGCTCCTGGAGCACGTCGAGCGTCCCGTCGAGGCCGAGCTTCGAGTCGCGCTCGACGGCCAGGGTGAACCACATGTTGAACTCGTGGTTGCGCAGGTAGTTGTGCGAGACGCCAGGGTGGGAGTTGACGATCTTGGCCGGGGCCCACGGGTTCTCGGGATTGACCTTGGCCGCGACCAGCATCGACCCGTAGCCGAGCGCGCGGGTGTCGTAGATCGGCGTGACCTGGCGGATGATCCGCTCCTGCACGAGCCGGGCGACCCGCTCGAGGACGACATCCTCGGGCACCTCGGCGAGGGCCGCCACCGCGGCGTAGGGGCGCGGTTCGAGGGGGAAGCTCCCCTGCATCAGATTCATCAGCCGCTTGTCGAGCTCGTCGAGCGGGACGGCGGAGCCGTCCTTTCGGCTGCGGGTCTTACCGGGCGCTATCTGAGCCATCGGGCGGCATCCTTGGCGTGGTAGGTGATGATCACGTCGGCTCCGGCCCGACGGATCGCGGTCAGCGTCTCGAGCACGACCGACCGCTCGTCGAGGAGGCCGGCGGCGGCGGCGGCCTTGACCATGACGTACTCGCCGCTGACGTTGTAGGCGGCGAGCGTCAGCCGGCTGGCGGCGCGGATGGCGGCGATCACGTCGAGGTAGGGGAGCGCCGGCTTGACCATCAGCATGTCGGCGCCCTCCTCGGCGTCGAGCAGGGCTTCGCGGACGGCCTCGCGGCCGTTGCACGGGTCGAGCTGGTAGGCGCGGCGGTCGCCGGAGCGCGGCGCGCAGTCGGCGGCCTCGCGGAACGGCCCGTAGTAGGCCGAGGCGAACTTCGCCGAGTAGGCCATCAGGGCGACGTCCTCAAAGCCGCAGGCGTCGAGCTCGGTCCGGAGGGCCCCGACCCGGCCGTCCATCATGTCGCTGGGGGCGACCACGTCGGCGCCGGCGCGGGCGTGGCTGACGGCGACCCGGGCGAGCAACTCGACCGTCGCGTCGTTGTCCACGACCTCCTCGGCCCCGGAACTCCTCCGAAAAATCCCGCAATGACCGTGACTGGTGTATTCGCAGAGACAGACGTCGGTGATCACCAAGAGCTCCGGATGGGCGCTCTTGATCGCGCGGACCGCCAGTGCTACGACGCCCTCGTCGTCCCAGGCGCCGGAGCCGGACTCGTCTTTTTCGCTCGGGAGCCCGAACAGGAGGACGGCGGGTATGCCCAGGGCGACGAGCTCGCCGGACTCGGCCACCGCCTCCGAGAGTGAGAGGCGCTCGACACCCGGCATCGCCGCGATCGGCTCGCGGCCGTCGAGGCCGGCCGCGACGAAGATCGGGGCCACCAGGCAGGACGCGCGCAGCTCGGTCTCGCGCACCAGGTCGCGGAGCGCGCCGGTCCGGCGCATCCGCCGGAGGCGGGTCTGGGGGAAGGGCATCGGACCATGGATCCTACCGCCGTGTCGAGTCGGCCCAGCGGCTTAGCCGGGGCCGGGGGGAGGGTGGGCGCGCCAGCGCTCGAAGACGACGTGGCGGTGGAGGTAGTCGACCGTCTCGCGAACGACGGCGGCCAGCGGCAGGGCGATCAGGGCGCCGATCAGGCCGTAGACGGCGTTACCGAAGAGCAGCGCGAAGATCACGAGCAGCGGGTTGATGCGCAGGGCGTGGCTGAAGATCTGAGGGGCCACCACGTGGCCCTCGAGCTGCTGGAGGGCGAGGAAGAGGAGCGCCACCCACAGCGCGGTCAGCGGGTCCTGGAAGAGCGCGACCGCGACCGGCGGGAGCGCCCCGAGGATCGGGCCGATGAACGGGACCAGCTCCATCACGCCGAAGAAGGCGCCGAAGGCGAACGCGTAGGTGCGCCCGTCGGGGAAGATCCCGATCAGCCCGAACAGGTAGAGCAGGAGGCCGGCGGTCGTCCCCATGATCAGGCTGAAGAGGAGCTGGCCGCGGACGTAGCCGGAGACCGCGCGCTGGACCCGCAGCGGGAAGTCGTCCTGCGGCCCGCCGCTCCCCTGGGGCATCACCCGGCGCACCAACGTGCCGATCTGGCGTCCGTAGACGAGCATGTAGACGCTGAGCACGAGGATCAGCACGAGGTCGAGCGAAACGCTCGCCGCCTTCTTCAGCAGGCCGCCGCTGAAGGCGACGAGCGAGCTCGAGCCCTTGACGAGCTGGTCCTGGATCGTCTGCAGGGCGGTCTCGCCCTGCTTGATCAGCTGGACGTGGACGCCGTTGTCGTTGAAGAACTTCTGGACCGAGGCCAGCCGCTGGTTGGCCGCGCGCCCGAGCTCGGGGACGTTGCGCTGGAACGAGCTGACCTGATCGGAGATCGGCGACGAGAGCAGGAAGCCGATGCCGGTGAGGCTGGCGAAGAACGTCAGGTAGACGAGCAGGATGGCGAGGCCGCGGGGGACGCGCACCCGCTGGAGGAAGGCGACCAGCGGGTTGAGGATGAGGGCGGTCAGCCCGGCGATCAGGAACAGCAGGACGACGTTGCGGGCCGACCGGGCCGCCTCCCAGATTCCCAGCAGGCCGACGCCGAGCAGCACGAGTTGGACGTTCCGCGGGACCACCACCGGCGGCGGCGGCGGCGCGGCGGTCGAGGGGCGCGGGTCGAGCGGCCGGGCGGCGGCGGGCGGCGAATCGAGAGACTGCGGCGCCGTCTCCGGCGCGGCGGTCGCCGCACCCGGCCGGCGCTCCTCGGTGTCCATCGCTCAAGTATGCCCCCGTGCCCGGGTGGGCGTCCGGGCGCGCCGGCCGGGCGGCTCCCCGTTGTGACGCCGTCGCGCGCTAGGCTCGCACGGTTGACTGATTCGGCACAGACGGCGGACACGAGCATCCTCTTCCTCGGCGACGTCGTCGGGAGCGTCGGGCGGCGCGCCCTGCTGCGGACGCTCCCGGCGCTCCGTGAGCTCCACGAGCCGTCGTTCGTCGTGGTGAACGGGGAGAACGTCGCGGGCGGTCTCGGCATCACACCGAAGCTGGCCGACGAGATGTTCGCCGCCGGCGTCGACGCGATCACGCTCGGCAATCACTCCTACCACCACCGCGAGATCTACCCCTACCTCGACCGCGAGCCGAACATCGTGCGTCCGGCCAACTACCTCCGCGGCCAGCCGGGGCGGGGGCACTGCATCGTCGAGCGGGACGGCACCCGCCTCGGTGTGATCAACCTCTCGGGCAACCTCTACCTCCACGCCGGGCGCTCCGCCTTCGCCGAGGTCGACGCCGTCCTCTCCGACATGCGCGGGAAGGTCGACCATGTGCTGGTCGACATGCACGCCGAGGCGACGAGCGAGAAGATCGGCATGGGCTGGCACCTCGACGGACGGGTGACCGTGGTCGTCGGGACTCACACCCACGTTCCCACCGCCGACGCCCGCGTCCTCCCCCAGGGGACGGCCTACATCACCGACGTCGGCATGACCGGCCCGCGGGGCGGAGTGATCGGCGTCAAGCGCGAGCAGGCGGTGGAGGCGCTCGTCACCCAGATGCCCGTGCGCTTCTCGACCTCCGACGACGACCCGTGGGTGATGGGGGTGCTCGTGCGCTGCTCGAAGTCGCTCTCGGCGAGCTCGATCGAGCAGATCCTGATCCCCTCCAACTGAGGAGCCATCCGTGGCCTACGCACCGCCGCAGCAGATTCTCGAGCGCTACGCCGACGTCCTCGTCAACTTCGCCCT
Source organism: Solirubrobacteraceae bacterium (assembly GCA_051001735.1). Taxonomy (GTDB): domain Bacteria; phylum Actinomycetota; class Thermoleophilia; order Solirubrobacterales; family Solirubrobacteraceae; genus Palsa-513. Next base: position 1,473 of record JBPCNA010000021.1, on the reverse strand, counting down.
CGGCGGCGGAGCGGGGATCAAGTCGGGCGACGTCGTCCGCGTCGCCGCGCACGAGTACGCGAAGCCGCTGTACGCCGAGCTGCTGCGGGCGGTCTGGCGGGCCGGCGGCCATGTGATCACCCAGTACTTGCCCGACGAGGACGAGCGCTACAACCTCGGGCGCGACTTCTACGAGCTGGCCGGCGACCACCAGATCGACTTCTTCGCCGAGCGCTACATGCGGGGCGTGGTCGACCAGATCGACCACCAGGTCTTCGTCATATCGACGACCGACCCGAAGGCGCTGAAGGGCGTCGACCCGAAGAAGATCATGCGCAGCGGCAAGGCGATGAAGCCGTGGATGGACTGGCGCATGGAGAAGGAGAACGCCGGGCGCTTCACCTGGACGCTCGGCCTCTATGCCACCCCGGCGATGGCCGCCGAGGCCGGACTCGAGCTCGAGGACTACTGGCAGCAGATCATCGACGCCTGCTTCCTCGACGAGGACGACCCGATCTCCAGGTGGACGGAGGTCAGCGCCCAGATCACCGACTACGTCCTGCGCCTCAGCGCGCTCGAGATCGACCGCCTCCACGTCGAGGGCGACGATGTCGACCTCTGGCTCACGCTCGGCGAGCAGCGCTGCTGGGTCGGGGGCAGCGGGCGCAACATCCCGAGCTTCGAGATCTTCACCAGCCCCGACTGGCGGGGAACCGAGGGCTGGATCCGCTTCGACCAGCCGCTCTACCGCTACGGCAACCTCGTCCGTGACGTCCGCCTCGAGTTCTCAGGAGGCCGCGTGGTCGCCGCCTCGGCCGCCGAGAACGAGGAGGTGCTCAAGGAGATGGTGGCCACCGAGAACGCCGACAAGGTCGGCGAGTTCTCCCTCACCGACCGGCGCTTCTCGCGGATCACCAAGTTCATGGCCGAGACGCTCTACGACGAGAACGTCGGCGGCCCGTTCGGCAACACGCACATCGCGCTCGGGTCCTCCTACCACGACGCCTACGCCGGCGATCCGGGCGGCGTCGCCAGGGAGGAGTGGGCGCGGCTGGGCTTCAACGACTCGAGCGTCCACACCGACATCGTCTCGACCGCCGACCGAACGGTGACCGCCACCCTCCGCGACGGCAGCGAGCAGGTCATCTACCGCGACGGCCAGTTTCAGCTCTGACCGCTCACGCCGGGCAGTAGGCGTCGGCGGCGACGTAGCCGTCGTCGCCGGGGAAGAAGGCGATCGCGCTGACGAACGGCGCCCCGGGCGCGTCGGTGAAGCGGCCGCGGGCGCCGGTCGTCACGTGGTGGATGATCGTGGCGGCGGACTCCTCGACCGGGATGTAGTCGATCTCGACCGGCTTGCCCGCCAGGGCCGGACCGAGCAGCCCGCGCACCGAGGTGAAGGCGTCGACCGGCCCGCCGCAGGTCAGCGTCAGCGTCGTGTCGAGCGGTCCAACCACCGACAGAGCCAGCAGCGGCGAAGAAGGCCGACCAAAG
>JBPCNA010000020.1:0-11501 GCA_051001735.1 Solirubrobacteraceae bacterium | reverse complement strand
ACTCCGCCGCGTCATCATCGCCGCGCAATATCACCCAGGACAGGGTCAAACCCCCGCCCCAGCACAAATCACCCAGGTCCAACACGCATGGGCCGCCGCCGGCCTATAGACCGCGAAAGTCGAGCTTCGACAGCAAGGACGCAAAAATTCATCCGACCGGCCGCCCGTCTAGCGTTTCGGCGGTGCAGAGCCGACTTCCGATCGAGGCGGACCCGGCGTCGCCGGGGGACCCGTCGGGCACGGGAGGTCCGTCCGGCGCGGGAGAGCCGCCCGGCACCGCCGCCGTCGCCGCCGGCGGGCGCACGGGCCGCCTGGCCGAGCTCGACCGCCGTCATCTCTGGCATCCGTTCACGCAGCAGCAGGGATGGTCGGAGGAGCCGTCGCCGGTGATCGAGTCGGCCGACGGGACGACTTTGATCGACAGCGACGGCCGCTCCTATATCGACGGGGTGTCGTCGCTCTGGTGCAACGTCCACGGCCACCGCCACCCGGTCGTCGACGCGGCGATCCGCGCCCAGCTCGACCGGGTCGCCCACTCGACGATGCTCGGCCTGACCCACGCTCCGGCGATCGAGCTCGCCGCCCGCCTGGTGGAACTGGCCCCGCCGGGCCTGACCCGGGTCTTCTATTCCGACAGCGGCTCGACCGCCGTCGAGGTAGCGCTGAAGATGGCGTTCCAGTGGTGGGCCCAACGTGGGGAGGCGGGGGCCGCGCGCCGCCGCGGCTTCATCTGCCTGCAGGACGCCTACCACGGCGACACGATCGGCTCGGTCTCGGTCGGTGGGATCGACCTCTTTTATGCCTGCTACGAGCCGCTTCTGTTCGCCGCCCACCGGGTCGACCCGGGCGATGTCGAGCAGTTGGCCCGGGTGCTCGAGGCCCACGGCGAGGAGGTCGCCGCGATGATCGTCGAGCCGCTCGTCCAGGGCGCGGCCGGCATCCGCGTCCATCCGCCGGGCTATCTGCGGGCGGTGCGCGAGCTGTGCGACGAGCACGGTGTGCTGCTGATCTGCGACGAGGTGGCCACCGGGTTCGGAAGGACCGGGAAAATGTTCGCGTGCGAGCACGAGGGCGTCGCACCCGACCTGATGTGCGTGGCCAAGGGCCTCACCGGCGGCTACCTGCCGCTGGCCGCGACGCTCGCCACCGAGCGGATCTACGAGGGCTTCCTCGGCGCCCACGAGGAGTGGCGGACGTTCTTCCACGGCCACACCTACACGGGCAACCCGCTGGCCTGCGCCGCGGCTCTGGCCACGCTCGACGTCTTCGTCGAGGAGCGGACGCTCGAGCGGCTCGCATCGAAGATCGAGCTCCTCGGCCGCCTGCTGGACGAGCGGGTCCGGCCGCTGGCCGCGGTCTCCGAGGTGCGCCGGCGCGGCTTCATGGTCGGGATCGAGCTGGGCGGCTTCCCGGCGTCCGCGCGGATGGGTCACCAGGTGACCGTGGCCGCCCGCCGCCGCGGCGCGATCATCCGCCCCCTCGGGGACGTCGTCGTCCTCATGCCGCCCCTCTCGATCGCCGCCGGAGAGCTTCGGCGCCTGGTCGAGATCACCGCCGAGGCGATCGCCGAGGCGACCGGCCAGAGCTGATCGGTCGCCGGGCGCAACCGGCGACCACCGGTCAATCGTCGTAGGGGACGAAGTCCTTCTTGCGGGCGCCGCAGACCGGGCAGTACCAGGTTTCGGGGATGTCGCCGAACGCGGTCCCGGGCGGGATGCCGCCGTCCGGATCGCCCTCGGCGACGTCGTAGATGTAGCCGCAGGACTCGCAGACCCAGCGCTGGGCGTCGGTGCTCATCGCCGGGAAGACTAGTTGCTCGCGGGGTCCGGGCGTCCGCCGGGCGCCCGGCCGGCCTCGAGCGGCCGCGCTCGACTTCGGCGGATAGGCTGGGAGACGATGGCCGCCGAGCTTCCGGATCCCGTCGAGGAGCCCCCGTCCCCCACCACTTCGAGCGCCGCTCACCCCGACGAGGATCCGGCGCTCGCGACGCCCAGGGCCTCGCCGCCGGGCGAAGGCGACGGCCTCGTGGTGGGCGAGCTCGACGCGGCAGCCCGGCTGCGCTCGGGAGCGCGAGCGCGGGCGCGGCCGTCGGCGTCGGTGATCGTCGTGCGCGACGGGCCGACCGAGGTCGAGGTGCTGCTCGTGAAGCGCAACCCGGCGGCCCGCTTCATGGGCGGCGTGTGGGTGTTCCCGGGCGGAGCCGTCGACATCGGTGAGGGGGAGGGCGACGCCGCCCACCGGGCGGCCGCGGTGCGCGAGCTCGCCGAGGAGGCGGGAATCGACGGGGTCGACCCCGCCGGACTGGTCAAGTTCTCCCGGTGGATCACCCCGGCCGAGCTCGCTGTCCGCTTCGACACCCACTTCTTCATCGCGCCGATGCCCGCCGGCCAGGAAGCCGAGGCCGACGGCGAAGAGTGCGTCGCCGAGGGGTGGTTCGCGGCCCAGGCCGCGCTCGACGCCCACGCCGACGGTCGGATCCTGCTCGTCTTCCCGACCATCCGCCAGCTCGAGCAGCTGCGCGGCTTCCGGTGCGTCGAAGCCCTGATCGAGCATGCCCGCGCGCGGGCGGTCCCGACGTCGCGGCCCCGGATGGTGCTGTCCGGCGACGGCCCGCGGGTGGTCATGCCCGACGAGGCCGGCTGAGCGCCGGGCGGGCCGGCGGAGTGTGACGTCGGGCACACAACGGGATGTCGGCGGGGCGCATACTTAGGACTGTCGCGGCCACTGGGCCAGCGACAGCGCCGAAGGGCGCTGCGACGCCGTAACGAGAAGGGGTCCGATGGCCGATCAAGCCGCACCCAACGCGTCACCGCAGCCGGAGTCGCCGGTGCCGCCGGTAGGCGTCGAGTTCACCGAGCGGATGGCCGGCTTCGTCTCGACCTCGGCCACCGGCGACTACGCGGCAGCCGCCGATGCGGGGGAGAAGGCGGGCCAGCCCTTCGCGTTCATCCTTACGATTCACGCCGCCGACCTCGACGAGTTCATCGCCAACCCGGAGCACGAGGCGGGCATGACCGGCAGCGTGACCGCGCCGGCGCTGTCGCCCAACCCGCTGGTCGTCGGCGACGCCGCCTTCAACCTGTTCACCGGCGACGCCGACACCGTCGAGACGAAGAACATGCGCTACCGCATGCGGATGACCGACGACCGGGGGCGCGACTACTGGTTCGAGGGCTTCAAGGTGATCCGCGACGACGGCCGGCTGGCGATCTGGGCCGACACGACCACGCTGTACGTGACCATCCACGACGGTCGTGGCCCCGACAGCCCGGTGCTCGGCAAGGGCATCCTCCGCATCTCGCCGGGCGACTTCATGCACCAGATGACCACGATGCACGCCACCGGCGCCGCGGGTCCGCGCCAGGAGCTCGAGGCCGTGGCGAAGTTCGGGCGCTTCTTCGCGGCGAACCTGTTCGACGTGTACGGCGGGATCTTCGCGAGGGCGACCGAGTTCGACGTCGACGCGCCGCCGCGGCGGCGGCGCCCGCTCGAGGTAGACGCCCCCGAGGTCCACACGGCCACGACCGACGACGGCGTCGAGATGCGCCTGACGCGCTACCGGGGAGCCGAGGACAAGGGTCCCGTCCTCCTGACGCACGGCCTCGGCGTGTCCAGCGCGATCTTCACGATCGACACGATCGAGACGAACCTGCTCGAGTACCTCTTCGCCCGAGGCTACGACGTCTGGCTCCTCGACTACCGGGCGAGCATCGAGCTGCCGAGCTCGCGGACCCGCTTCAGCGCCGACGAGGTGGCGACCTACGACTACCCGGCGGCCGTCGCCAAGGTCCGCGCGGAGACCGGGGCCGAGAGCATCCAGGTGATCGCCCACTGCTTCGGAGCGACGACTTTCACCTGCGCGATGCTGGCCGGGCTCGAGGGCGTCCGCTCGGCGGTGATCTCGCAGATCTCGGCCGATGTCGTGGCGCCGCTGGGGTCGCGGCTGAAAGCGGGGCTGCACCTGCCCGACGTCCTCGACGAGGTCGGAGTCGACGACCTCGACGCCTACACCGACACCCACGCGGGCTGGCGGGGCCGGGTCTTCAACGCGGCCACGCGCCTGATCCCCGCCCAGGGGGAGCAGCCGTGCGAGAGCCCGGTCTGCCACCGGATCACCTTCATGTACGCGCCGCTCTACGAGCACGACCAGCTCAACGAGGCGACGCACGAGGCGCTCCACGAGATGTTCGGGGTGGCCAATATCGACTCGTTCAAGCACCTGGCGCGCATGATCCGGGCCGAGCACGTGGTCGGCGCCGACGGCGGCGAGCGCTACCTCCCGCACCTCGACCGCATGGCGATCCCGATCGCCTTCGTCCACGGGGCGAAGAACTCATGCTTCCTGACCGAGAGCATCGAGCGCACGGTCGCGCGGCTCGGGGAGGCCAACGGCGCCGAGCTCTATACGCGGCACGAGATCCCCGGCTACGGGCACATCGACTGCATCTTCGGCCGCGACGCGGCCGGGGACGTCTACCCGCACATGGTCAGCCACCTCGACGCCACCTGACCGCGACCGGCCTGCCGGCGGGGAAGGGCGGCCGGTAGGCTTGACGGCGATGGAGGCCGGGCCCCCCGCCAAGACCGAGAGCGCCCCGGGCCTGACCGTGGCCGTCACCGGGCCGACCGGCGAGATGGGTCAGGCGTTCATCCAGGCGCTCGAACGGACGAGGAACGTGGCCCGGGTGACCGGGATGTCGCGCCGCCCGTTCGACCCGGCCGAGCACCGCTGGAAGAAGACGAGCTACCGGCGGGGCGACGTGCTCGACCGCGCGGCGGTCGACGACCTCGTCGCCGGCGCCGACGTCGTCGTCCACCTGGCCTTCATCATCCACGGGTCGCTCGGGGAGAGCCGGAGGGTCAACCTCGACGGGTCGCGCAACGTCTTCGAGGCGGCGGTGTCGGCCGGTGCCAAGCGCCTCGTCTATACGTCGTCGGCCGCCGCCTACGGCTTCCACAAGGACAATCCGCCGCTGCTCAGCGAAGACGATCCGGCGCGCGGCACCGACGCCCACCAGTACTCGGCCCAGAAGGCCGAGGTCGAGGCACTCCTCGAGGAGATCGTCGGCGGCTCGGCGACCGACGCGTACATCTTCCGGCCGAGCATCGTCGCCGGGCCGGACGCGCCGCTGCTGATCGAGAAGATGCCCTACACCCAGCTCTCGGGCCGGCTCCCCGGCGGCGTCCAGCGCCTGCTCGACGGGATGCCGATCCTCAAGCCGGTCCTCCCCGACCCGGGGATCCCCTTCCAGATCGTCCACCACGACGACGTCGCCCAGGCGCTCAAGGCGGCCGTCCTCGGCCGCGGCGCCCCCGGCATCTACAACCTCGCCGGCCCAGGCGAGCTGACGATGAAGGATCTGGCCGACGAGCTCGGCTGGTACTCGCTCCCGGTGCCGGAGATCGCCGTCGACGCGGCGGCGGAGATCATCGGCCGCCTGTCCTTCCTGCCGGCCGAGGCGCAGTGGATCAACGCGCTGCGCGAGCCGGTGATGATGGACACGACCAAGGCCCACCGGGAGCTCGGCTGGCGCCCGAAGCACGACGCCCTTTCGACCGTCCGGGCGACGATTGAGGCCAACCGCCTCGGCCGGATGGTCCGATAGACCGCCGCCGCCGACCGGCGGAGCCCAAATCTCAGGCGAGGGCCGGCCGGTGCCGCCGGCCGCGAGGGCGAGACTTCGATTCAGCCGGAGCCGTGCGCGGCGGCGGGGCGCCTGGCCCGAAGGTGGCGGCGCGGCCGCTGACGGTGTGCGGCGCGCTCGCGCGGCGTGAGCCTGTGGGCCGCCGCGGCCGTCGCGACCGGTCCGGTGACGGCGGCAGGAACCGCGACGAGCGAGGCAGCGGTCGCCTCCACCGCCGGGGCCGGCGCGGTCGGCGGCGCCGGCGCAACGGGTGCCGTGACCGGCGCCACCCCGGGATCGATCGTGACCTCGTCGGATCCGAAGCCGCCGCCGCGAACGCCGCCTGCGTTCACCGCGGCGGCGCCGGCGATCAGATCGATCTGGATCCCCGGGGCCGCCGCATCGGCGTCGATGGCGGGCGCTCGGAGGACGTCGAGAGTGAGGTTGACGATGCAGACTCCGTCCGGGGCGCCGGCCGGCCCGAGCACGACGGGACCGGACGGGGTGAGCAGATATTCGCCGCCGAGGGGGTCAATCAGGCTGGCCGCGAAGCTCAGACCGGCGCACGCCGTCCCAGCCTGGCCGGTGATCGTCGCACCCAGCCGCAGGGCGCCGGGATCGCCGGATCCGAGCGGGCAATCGGCCCCAGCGATCGTCTGCGTACCGCAACCGAGGACGAGGGTGACCCGCTCGAGCGTGACGCTCGCGGCCGCCTCGGCGCCGATCGAGGCGTTGCCGACGGCGAGCGATGAGGGCACGCGGGTCTGACCGACCGCGAGAAGCCTCGGCGCGTCGGGAGCTGCGGACACGGCGACCCCGGCCAGCGCCGACGAAGCGAGGCAGCACATGACCAGGCAGCCCACCAGCAGGCTGCCGGCACACGTCGCGGGGGAGGATCTGAGGCGCGAGGCCGAACGGGACACCTCGAGGGGTCGCACGACGGCGAGATCGCGATGCGCGTGCCGCCGCCCATCGCCCTCCGCTTCCGGTCTTGCCAGATCCACGTGGCCCACCGCTTCCTCGCCTTTAGCTTCCTGCGCTCACCATCGACCGATGTACGAGGAACCTTGAACCGGCCTCGGGGTCGGATCGACTCAGACGCAGCCGCCGGGTAGTCGCGCGGTGAGGATGCACATGTGGTCGGCCGCCTCCGACGCCCACCGCCGCCATGGGCGATCGGAGGCCAAATCGGAACGAGCCCCCCGGCCGGCGCAGCCGGCGTCAGGGGCGAGGCTCCGATTTGGACTACGACCGCTCGGCCGGCTCCGAGAGCAGCACCCCGAACCACTTCTGGTCGACCCCGCCGGTCAGATCGAGGTGGACGTGCTTGATCTCGGTGTACTCGTTGAGCCCGTAGCTGCCGTGCTCGCGGCCGTTGCCCGACTGCTTGTAGCCGCCGAAGGGCGCGACGCAGTTGATCAGGTGGTGGTCGTTGATCCAGATCGTGCCGGCCTTGAGACGGCGGGCGGTCGAGAGCGCGCGGTCGGTGTCCTGGGTCCAGACGGCGGCGGCAAGGCCGTAGATCGTGTCGTTGGCGACGGCGATCGCCTCCTCGTCGTCGGCGACCTTGATCACGCAGAGGACGGGGCCGAAGATCTCCTCCTGGGCGATCGTCATCGAGTTCTCGACGTCGGTGAAGATCGTCGGCTCGAAGAAGTGGCCCTTGCCGCCCGGCCCTTCGACGACGTTGCCGCCGAGCACGAGGGTGGCGCCCTCCTCGATGCCGATGCGCACGTAGTTGGCGACGGATTCGAGCTGCTCGGCCGAGACGAGCGGCCCCATGTCGGTCTCCCAGTCGAGCGTGTCGCCGAGCTTTATCGTCCGGGCCCGGGCGACCAGCCGCTCGACGAACTCGTCGTGGATCGACGCGGGGAGGATCAGGCGGGTTCCCGACTCGCAGGCCTGGCCCTGGTGGAAGAAGGTGGCCCAGAGCGAGCCGTCGACCGCGGCGTCGAGGTCGGCGTCCTCGAAGACGATGTTGGGAGACTTGCCGCCGAGCTCGAGCGTGCACTTCTTGATCGTCTCGGCGGCCAGCTGCATGATCCGTCGGCCGACGACGGTCGAGCCGGTGAAGGACACCTTGTCGACCATGGGGTTGGAGGCGAGCTCCTCGCCGACGGTGCCGCCGGATCCGGTGATCACGCTGAGCACGCCGGGCGGGAGCTCTGTCTCGGCGACGAGCTCGGCCAGCCGCAGGGCGGTCAGCGGCGTGTTCGAGGCCGGCTTCAACACGACGGTGTTGCCCATGGCGAGGGCGGGAGCGAGCTTCCAGACGGCCATCAGCAGCGGGAAGTTCCAGGGGACGATGGCGGCGCAGACGCCGATCGGCTCACGGAGGACGAAGTTGTAGGAGTGCGTCGGGAAGGTGACCGGCTCGAGCGGCTCCTGGAGCTGGCGGTCGGCCTTGCGGGCGAAGTAGTCCCAGTGGAGGATCGACTGGCCGAGCTGGACGGTCGAGGCGGCGCGGATCGTCATCCCGGACTCCATCGCCTCGAGCTCGGCGAGCTCGTCCTCGTGGGCGGTCAACCGCTCGACCACCTGGAGGAGGATGCGCGAGCGCTCGTCGGGCGCGGCGTCGGCCCAGACGCCGGAGTCGTGGACCTCGCGCGCCTGGGCGATGGCCGCCCTGGTCTCCTCGCGCGACATGCTCGGGACGGTGGCGAGAAGCTCCTCGGTCGAGGGGTTGTAGACCTCGATCGTCGCCCCGTCAGCCGCGTGCACCCAGTCGCCGCCGATGTAATTGCCCCAGTCCCGCACCTGCTTGGCCGTTTGCGTCGCCATCTCGTCTCCTAAGTCGGTCCACCTGACACCGTCCGGCCGGCGGCCGGGTGGGGGCCCTGGGAGCCAGGTCGCGAGGTCGGCTCCGCCCCTTCACATTAGCCGACCGTTTACAACGCCCTCCGAGCACCGCCCCGTGGATGTGCTCCGAGGAACGCTCGCGAGTTCGGCGGGCCCCCGGGCCGGCGGAGCCGGCCTCAAGGGCCCGGCTCCGAAATGGGAGGTTGCTACAGGGCCCGGCGGTAGAGGTCGGCGAAGTCCTCTTCGGTGGGCTCGCGGGGATTGACGACGCTGCAGCCGTCGCCCATCGCCCCGTCGACGAGATCGGGGATGCCCGCCTCGGTCACCCCGACCTGCGACAACCGGGTGGGCAGGCCGAGCGTGGCGACGAGCCGGCGGACGTGGTCGGCCAGCGCGTCGCCGATCGCCTCGCCGGAGCCGCCGGTCTCGACGCCGAAGACCTCGTTGATGTCGCGGTAGCGAACGGCGATGTCCTCGCCGCCGGCGGCGTTGTAGCGGATCGACCAGGGCAGGGTGATGGCGTTGGCGATGCCGTGGGGGACGTCGAAGTGGGCTCCGCAGGCGTGGGCCATCGAATGGGCGATTCCGCAGGCGGTCGACGAGGTGGGGATGATCGCGAGATTGGCGGCGATCAGCATGTTCCCGCGGGCGTCGTCGTCGTCGGGGTGCTCGACGGCGCGCTGGAGGTTGTCGCGGAGGAGGCGGAGCGCCGACATCGCGTAGGCGTCGGTGTGCGGACTCCACTCGCTCGAGACGTAGCCCTCGATCGCGTGGGTCATCGCGTCCATCCCGGTGGCGGCGGCGAGCTTGGGCGGGAGCGTCCGCGTCGACTCGGGATCGAGGATGGCCAGCCGTGGATAGAGCGGGAGGTCGGCGATCTGGTACTTGACGCGCTCGTCGCGATCCTTGATGACGGCGACCATGCTGGCCTCGGAGCCGGTTCCGGCGGTGGTCGGGATGCAGCAGATCGGCGCGAGCTCGAGCGACGGTCCGTCGCCGTCGTCGGCCCGGGGCAGGCCGAAGTAGCCCTCCCAGTCGCGGGGGCTGCCGCCGTGGACGAAGACGACGTTGGCGAGCTTCGCCGTGTCCATGACCGAGCCGCCGCCGACGGCGACGATCGAGTCGGCACCGAGCTCGCGGGCCATCTCGGCGACGCGGACGACGACGCCGGAGTCGGAGTCCTGGGGGACGCCGTCGAAGACGCCGACCACCTCGAGGCCGCCGTCGAGGACCCCGTCGGCGACGCGGTCGACGAGCCCGGTGGCGCGGATCACCTCGTCGGTGACGATCAGGACGCGCTTGGCCCCCTCCTTGGCGAACTCGAAGCCGGTGCTCGCGATCAGGTCGCGCCCGGCGATGACCCGGGTCGGAGCCAGGAACTGGTAGAACGGCTTGAAGCCGGCCATCTGCCGGCCGGCGGGATCGCCCGGCATCAGGGCTTGGTCACTCGGGGCGCTCGTCGGCGGCGAGCAGGGCCTTGTAGCGGGGGAAGAGCGGCTTGGTCAGGGGAAGCATCTTGAGGACCTTGGCGACCGGGCCCTTGGCCTTCATCTGACCGCGGGCGAGGGCGACGGTGACGTTGACCTTGCCGAGCCAGAACTTGTGGGCGGTGTCGGCGTCCATGGTCATGACGACCTCGGGCACGAGATCGGTCGGTCCGAGGTCGACCACGCCTGCCTCGCCCTCCTTGATCTTCAGCGTGATCTGCGAGGCCGGGTTCTTGAAGGGGAACTGGACAATCGTATTGGCCTTCTGGAACTGGGGGAAGAGGTCCGCATCGTCGCGAACGTCCTGGAAAAGCTTGCCGATGTACTTGTAGACCTCTTGCTCGTCTTTGAAGTAGGCCACTGATCTCCTTGGGCGTTCATTTCCGGCGCGCCTGGGCCCGCGCGGGTACGGGGGGCAGCATAATGATTGATGGATTTTCCGGAGCGCCATCGGGTCGGCGCGAAGGTGGGGCGGGCGAGCCGGGCGCGCGGCGTTCGGCCGCCGGGAGTGCCGCGGCTGAGGCGCTCCGCCCGGTGTGGTGGTTAGAGTGCGGGGTGAGCCAGGCCAGGGACGGCGGCGAAGCCCATGGAAGTCTCCGCGCTACCCCGCTCCGCCGGAATGCCGCGCCCGCGGCTGACTGTCCCGGCGCCCCTGCTGCGGCTGCGCTCCGACGACCAGCTGATCGCGCTGTTCCGGGCGGGCTCGGACGACTCCTTCCGGATCATCCACGACCGCTACCGGGTGCGGCTCCTGGCTTACGCGCGCCAGATGCTGGGGGGCTCGACCGCCGACGCCGAGGACGTGCTCCAGGAGGTCTTCGTCCGCGCCCACGCGGCGCTCCGGGCCACCTCGGCGCCGATCTCCCTGCGGGCCTGGCTGTACCGGATCGCCCACAACCGCTGCATCGACCACATGCGCCGACCGTCGCCGATCCCGAGCGAGATCATGCCGGGAGCCGAGCCGGCTCTGTGCCGGGGCGCGCGCCACGACCCGCCGGACGAGGCCGAGCGGAGCGAGAACCTGCGCCGCCTGGTGGCCGACGTCCACGCCCTGCCCGAGCAGCAGCGGTCGGCCCTGCTGATGCGCGAGCTCCAAGGGCTGAGCTACGAGGAGCTGGCGCTGGCCCTGGGGATCTCGATCGCCGCGGTCAAGTCGGTGCTCCTGCGGGCGCGGGGGGGCGTGCTCGACGCGGCCGAGGCGCGCGAGACCCCGTGTGCGGAGATCCGCCTCGAGCTGGTCTCGGCCCACGACCGCGGGGTGCGGGCGAGCGGCCGGGCCCGGCGGCACATGCGCGAATGCGACCGGTGCGCCGCCTACCGGGGCGAGCTGCGGGCGGTGCGGCGTCAGGTGGCCGGGCTGGTTCCGGCCGGTCCACTCGGCCACCTCGGCATGATCTTCGGGATCGGCGGGGGCGGGGGCGGCTTCGCGGCGGGCGGGTCGACGGCGGCACTCGGCGGAGCGGCGGGGGCGACGGCGACCAAGGTGGCGGCGCTCGTCTGCTGCGCGGCACTGGTGGGGAGCGCGGGCGCCCTGCGCTCAGAGACGGCGGCTCCGCACGCGGCGCGCCACGCCGGGGTCGCCCGCCACGCC
>JBPCNA010000019.1:0-4327 GCA_051001735.1 Solirubrobacteraceae bacterium | reverse complement strand
CTCCTTCGATTGGTTTCGGGCCGACGGAGCCGAAGACTCCCGTCATGCTCGGTCCCAACTTCTGCGCACCAGCCACCGTCCGCGGATCAAAAGCCGGCTGGCAACCGCCCTGGACGGGTAGTAGGATCGAACGCGGAATGACCTGGACCTTCCTTTATCTCATGCTGATCTTGAAACTCCCGATCGCCGCGCTTCTGTGGCTCGTCTGGTGGGCGATCAAGCAGGATGTCGAGGAGCCGGTGGCAGGCGAGGACGACGGCGGCAACCGGCAGCGGCGCCACCATCCCCGCCCGCCGCTCCCGCGGCGCCCGCGCCGCGGCCCCCACGGCGCACCGGCGCCCCCGCCGCCGGCCCGCGTGCGGACCGTGCTCGCGCGGGGCCGGCGCGTCGAGCATTAGCCCGGCCGGCGTGCCGCCCGCCGCCTCGGTCCTCTCCGACGGGACGATCATCCGCCTGGTCGGCGAGGGGCGCATCCGGATCGATCCGTGGGAACCGGACCTCGTCCAGCCGGCCAGCGTCGACCTCCGCCTCGGCGCGACCTTCCGCGTCTTCCACAACCACCGCACGTCGGCGATCGACCTCCGCAGCCCGCCGAGCAACCTCACCGAGCAGATCGACGTGACCGGTGACGAGGCGTTCGTCATCCACCCGGGCGAGTTCTGCCTCGGACGGACGCTCGAGCACATCGAGCTGCCGGACGACATCGTCGCCCGGATCGAGGGAAAGTCGAGCCTCGGCCGGCTCGGGCTGATCGTCCACGCGACCGCGGGGTTCTGCGACCCGGGGTGGAAGGGCACGCTCACGCTCGAGCTGAACAACCTCACCCGCGTCCCGATCAAGCTCTACCCCGGGCTCCCGATCGCGCAGCTGTCGTTCATGGGGCTCGACGCCCCGGCCCTGCGCCCGTACGGCCACGCGGCCCTCGGGAGCCACTACCAGGGCCAGGTGGAGGCGACCGAGAGCCGCTACGGCGAACCGGCCTGACGGGCGGACGGCGCCGGAGGAGGGACGGGGCGGGCGGGGCGGGCTCGCTTGGCTCATAATCGAGGGCGACGACCTTGAATGTCCGGCGACAGGAGGACAGATGGCCACCCCTCAGGAGGGCCCAGACGGCCCGGCGGTGAGCGACACCCTCACGGTGACCGACAATCGGACCGGTCGGTCCTACGAGCTGCCGATCGAGGACGGACACATCCGCTCACTCGATCTGCGGCAGATCAAGGTCGACGACGACGACTTCGGCCTGTTGGCCTACGACCCGGCGTTCATGAACACGGCGTCGTGCCGCAGCGCGATCACGTTCCTCGACGGCGAGCGGGGCGTGCTCGAGTACCGGGGGTACCCGATCGAGCAGCTGGCGGCGAAGTCGACCTACCTCGAGGTGGCTTACCTGCTGGTCTTCGGTGAGCTGCCGAGCAAGACCGAGCTCGAGGAGTGGAACCACCGGATCACCATCCACACCTTCGTCCACGAGAACATCAAGCGCTTCATGCAGGGCTTCCGCCACGACGCCCACCCGATGGGCATGCTGCTGAGCTCGGTCGGCGGCCTCTCGACCTTCTACCCCGACGCGAACGAGATCGACGATCAGCACAACCGGGAGATCCAGACGATCCGCCTGATCGCCAAGATGCCGACCCTGGCGGCCTTCGCCTACCGCCACGCGCTCGGGCAGCCCTACGTCTACCCGGTCAACGATCTCGGCTACACCGGCAACCTGCTGTCGATGCTCTACAAGATGACCGAGGTCAAGTACGAGCCCGATCCGCGCCTCGAGAAGGCGCTCGAGGTCCTGTTCATCCTCCACGCCGACCACGAGCAGAACTGCTCGACGAGCGCGGTGCGTACCGTCGGGTCGGCTCGGGTCGACCCCTACACGGCCGTCTCGTCGGGCATCGCCGCCCTCTACGGTCCGCTCCACGGCGGCGCCAACGAGGCGGTCCTGCGGATGCTCCGCCGGATCGAGACGTCCGAGAACATCCCGGCCTTCGTCGAGGGGGTCAAGCAGGGCAAGGAGCGGCTGATGGGCTTCGGTCACCGGGTCTACAAGAACTTCGACCCGCGGGCGACGATCATCAAGAAGGCCTGCGAGGACGTCTTCGAGGTGACCGGGCGCAGCCCGCTGCTCGACATCGCGATCGAGCTCGAACAGATCGCCCTCGAGGACGACTACTTCATCGAGCGCAAGCTCTACCCGAACGTCGACTTCTACTCGGGTCTGATCTACGAGGCGCTCGGGCTGCCGGTGACGATGTTCCCCGTGATGTTCGCGCTCGCCCGCACGAGCGGCTGGATCGCCCAGTGGCTCGAGCTCGTGCAGGATCCCGAGCAGAAGATCACCCGACCGCGCCAGCTCTACACCGGCCCCCGCCAGCGCGACTACGTGCCCGTCGACCATCGCTGACCGCGCCAGATGGCGAGCTGGACGCTGAAGGTCCGGATCGGCCCCCGCGTCGAGCGTGCGCGCTTCGACGGCCTGACCGAGGCGCTGACCGCGCTCGAGCGGCGCGTGGGCGAGCTGGCGGAGACGGAGCGCCGCGAGGACGCCCACATCTTCCGGCGGACGATCGAGGCCTCCCGGCAGGTGGCCGTCCGGGCCGAGCTGGCCGGCCCGGGGCGGATCCTCCCGGCGGTCCGGGGCGGCGTCGACCTCCGCGGTGACGGGTCGACCGAGGCCTTCACCGGCCGCTCGGTGCGTCGTCTCGTCGAGGTCGCGCCGGAGGAGACCACGTTCGCGGCGCTGCGCCGCGCGCTCGACCGCCCCGCCTGACCGCGTTCAGATGACGAGCTCCTGTCCGTGGCGGCGCAGCCAGGCGGCCGGCTCGCGCCAGTCCGGGCAGCGGGCCTCGACGAGCGCCCAGAAGCGGGGTGAGTGGTCTGCCACCTCGAGGTGGCAGACCTCGTGCCAGACGACGTAGTCGAGCACGTCCTCCGGGGCGAGCAGAAGCCGCCAGTTGAAGCTCATCGCCCCGTCGGCCGCACAGCTCGCCCACCGTGTCCGCTGCCCGCGAATCGAGAGCCCCGCGTAGCCGAGGCCCACGGCGCCGGTCGCCCGGTCGAGGCGGCCGGCCACTTCGTCGCGGGCCGCGCGACGGTACCACCGCTCGAGCGCGGGGCGGGCCGCCTCGCCGGCGGGGACGAGGAGCTCGGCGCCGCGGCGGTGGACGCGGGTCCGCCCGGCCTGAGGCACCACGGCGAGCCGCTCGTCCAGGTAGGGGAGCCACCCGGCCCGCTCGGCCAGGCGGAAGCGCACGGCGCTCACCTCCTCCAGACGGCGCTCGATCCACGGGCGCAGCTCGGCGACGGCAGCGGCCGCCGCCCGCTCAGGGGTGCGCGTCGGCAGCAGCACCTCGACCCCCCGCTCGAGATCGACGCGCACGCGCACCCGGCGAGCCCGCGCCGAGCGGCGGACGGTGTATTCGAACTCCGCGGGCATGACCGCCCAGGTTATGCACCGGGGCCGACGTCCATAATGAGCTCGTGGCCGACATCTCCAGAGTGCGGCTCCCCGCCCAGGTTCGCGGCCCGTTCGAGGTCTACGTCAACGGCGTGCTCCAGGAGCTCGGCACCGACTACGTCGTGCGCGACGGCGTGCTCCAGTTCGGCCGGCGCCTGGCCAAGGACAAGATCTCCAAGCGCCGCTGGCTGGTCGGAGCGTTCGGCGTCGGCACCTACCGGCAGAACGACTCGGTCGACGTCCGCTACCAGATCGGGGACCGCGCCATGCTGGCCGAGGGCCTCGACATCGAGCCGCACCAGCCGGCCTCCCGGTAGGGCCGGCCGCGCTCAGCCGGTGAAGCGCGGCAGCGTCGGCTTCGCGCAGACGGCGAAGGTCCGGCGGACGGTGCGCAGCGGCTGGCCGCTGTGGGCCACCGGCTGGACCACCGCGACCAGGTGGTGGAGCGAGCCCGCCCTCAGGCGCGCCGGGGTGATGCTCAGCGAGAGGCGGCCGAGAGCGTCGCGCTTGCTGACGGTGGCGAGCCGCTTGCCGTCGAGGTAGTAGGTCACGGCCTTGACGCTCAGCCCGGTGACGTAGATCTTGAACGTCCGCGTGACGCAGGCGGCCGGCGAGTGGAGGGCGGCCGGGGCGACCGCGGCGGGCTTGGAGACCGGGGTCAGCGTGACGGTGGCCTGGGCGGTGGCGGTGACCGTGGTCCCGTTGCCCGTGCCGGTCACGGTGATCACGTCGGTCTGCTTGTCGCCGGCGCTGCCGTTGAACGGACCGGTGAAGCTGCACGGGGAGCTCGTCGCGCCGGGCGCGAGCGTCACGCCGATCAGCGCGCCGCACGTGCTCCCCCGCCGGGTGGCCAGGTCGCCGTAGATGTTG
>JBPCNA010000018.1:0-8897 GCA_051001735.1 Solirubrobacteraceae bacterium | reverse complement strand
GGCTCGACGTCGGCCTGGGCGATCACGTCGACCCGGCGCACGCGCCCGGCGGCATCCACGAGGTCGCGCTCGAAGCGGAACTCGCCGCGGGCGCGGAAGATCGCCCAAGTCTCCTCCAGGGAGGCCTGGCCCGTCCACGTGTCGTCGAGCCGGAGGCCGAGCAGCTCCCCGCGCGAGCGCCCGAAGAGCTCGCAGGCGGCCTCGTTGACCCGGACGAAGCGGCGCTCGTCGTCGGTGATGTACAGGGCGTCCGCGCTTGACTCGAAGATCGCGCGGAAGCTCCGCTCGCGACGTAGGCCCTCGGCGTCGCGCAGGCGGAGCGCCCGGACGAGCACGCCGATGAAGACCGTCATCGTCACCACCGTGGCGGCGACGACGAGCCAGCCCGCGGCGCGCGAGCGGGAGAGGCCCTCGCCGGCGGCCACTACGCCCCCGGCGTAGCCCAGGAGGGAGATGACGAACACGAGCGCGACCTGCCGGCGGTGCATGAAGGCGATGGCCCAGGCTGCGCCCCACAGGTAGAGGAGGGCGAGTGGGCTCGCGAGGCCGTGGGAGAGCGCGACCCCGGCGGAGATGAGCAGGGCGGCGACCGCAGCCAGCGCTGCGTAGGCGCGTGGCGGGATCCGCTCCGCGCGCAGCGCGATGCCGCCCGCGATCGCGAGCCCGACGGCGACGAGCGCGGCGAGCGCGATCCGGTGGCCGCTGGGGAGCCGCGCCACGAAGATCCAGGCCAGAACGACCAGGCACGCCCCGGCGTAGAGCGCCGCGCCGGTGCGGACGAGGAGCTGGGGCGCGAGCGCGGCGTCCTCGCGCGCGGCCCGCCGCTCCTGCTGGACTCGGTTCACGCCGCCAGTCTGCCGCGCGCGGAGCGCGAGACAGTCACTTAGACTCCGCCCATGGCGGCCACGTCACCTCAGACAGCGCTCGAGGGCTGGGAGGAGGCCTACCGGGCCACGCCGGAGCGGGACGCCGAGTTCTCGACGATGTCGGGTGAGGAGGTCCGCCCCCTCTACACGGCGGCCGACCTGCCGGACCCCGAGACGATCGGCGTCCCCGGCGCTTTTCCCTTCACCCGCGGCGTCTACCCGTCGATGTACCGCGGGCGACTGTGGACGATGCGGCAGTTCGCCGGCTTCGGGACGGCGGAGGAGACCAACGAGCGCTTCCACTACCTGCTCGGCCACGGCCAGACCGGCCTTTCCACCGCCTTCGACATGCCGAGCCTCATGGGCCACGACTCCGACCATCCGAAGTCGCTGGGGGAGGTCGGGCGCGAAGGTGTCGCGGTCGACACGCTCGACGACATGACCACCCTGTTCGAGGGGATCGATCTCGGGGCGGTCAGCGTGTCGATGACGATCAACGCTCCGGCGGCGACCATGCTCGCCTTCTACGTCGTTGCCGCCGAGAAGGCCGGGGTTCCGGCCGACCGCCTGTCGGGGACGATCCAGGCCGACATCCTCAAGGAGTACATCGCCCAGAAGGAGTGGTGCTTCCCGGTCGACCCGGCGATGCGCCTCTGCGGCGACATGATCGAGTGGTGCACGCAGAACATGCCGCGGTGGCATCCGATCTCGATCAGCGGCTACCACATCCGCGAGGCCGGATCGACGGCGGCGCAGGAGCTCGCCTTCACGCTCAAGGACGGCCTGACCTATGTCGAGCAGGCGATCGACCGCGGCCTCGACGTTGACGACTTCGCCCCGCGCCTCTCCTTCTTCTTCAACGCCCAGATCGACTTCTTCGAGGAGATCGCCAAGTATCGGGCTGCACGGCGAATCTGGGCGCGCGAGCTGCGTGAGACCCACGGCGCCCAGAGTCCCCGCTCCTGGCAGATGCGCTTCCACACCCAGACCGCCGGGGTCTCGCTGACCGCCCAGCAGCCGCTGAACAACATCATCCGCACGGCGATCGAGGCCCTGGCCGGTGTGCTCGGGGGGACGCAGTCGCTGCACACCAACAGCTACGACGAGGCGCTGGCCCTGCCCACCGAGCGGGCGGTGCGGGTGGCGCTGCGCACCCAGCAGATCATCGCCCACGAGACAGGGGTCACGAGCACGCCGGACCCGCTTGGCGGCGCCTACTTCGTCGAGGCGCTGACCGACGAGCTCGAGCGCCAGGCCTACGCCTACTTCGCCCGCATCGACGAGCTCGGCGGGATGGTCGAGGCGGTCAAGCGGAACTTCCCTCAGCGGGAGATCGCCGACGCGGCCTTCGAGCTCCAGTGCGAGATCGACGCCGGCGAGCGGATCGTCGTTGGCGTCAACGCCAACGTCGCCGACGACGAGGAGGAGACCGAGCTCCTGCGGATCCCGCCCGGGCTCGAGCGCAAGCAGATCGGCCGCCTTGCGGCGGTCCGGGCGGCGCGCGACGGGGCCGAGGTCGAGCGGACACTGGCCGCGCTGCGCGAGCAGGCGACGACCACGGTCAACCTGATGCCCGCTCTGATGGACTGCGCCCGCGCCCACGCGAGCGAGGGCGAGATCATCGAGTCGCTCCAGACGGTCTTCGGTACCTACATCGAATCCCCCGTCTTCTAGAGCGCCCATGCTGAACTGGCGGAGGGGCTCTATTCGAACCCTGCGCTATTCGGCCGGGTTGGTGATGGCGGAGACTGTCGCGCCGTCCCGTAGCCGAACGACAAACCGGGTCGACAACCGCGACGCCTGTCGCGCCTGCGGTCGATCCGCCGCGAAGAGCGCGGCCCCGGACGGAGGGCACGCGAGTTCCTTGACTCGTCGGTAGTGCAGCGTTCCTGAAGTTCCTTGCTTTTTGAGTGCCTTGGCCGCGGGCCCGGCAGGCCGCGGCGAAGTTCGCGGATCCTCCGTTGTCGGGGGTAATCGATTTGCGATCACCTCAGGCCGTAGGCGCAGGCAGGCGTCGCACTCCTGGTTGCGTTGGCACTCCTCCGCGAGGCCAAGTCAAAGGCGAGCCGCCGGCCGGCAGCGGCGACCTCGGCAGCGTTCTTCTGGGCGACCCACTAGGCCGTCGGCGTGCGCACGCGCGATCAGCAGCGCGGCGAACGCCAGGTTGTCGCGGCGCCTCAGCGCCCGGCGGGAGCGCTGCCAGGAGTCAAGGTTCTCGGGCTCGACCCCCTGGTACCCCGTGTGCGCGCAGCCGTCGATCCAGCGTCCGAAGATGCCGGCCAGCACTGGCGCTTCGCGGCTGTCGAGGTGGCGCCGCGGCGCGGAGCTTCAGCAGCGCGGTGAAGTCGTTGTGTTCGGATTGCTAAAGCAGCGTGGCGTAGGTGCCGATGTGGGGAGGGGCCGTCGGGGTCCGAATCCAGGGCAATTCCACCTCGCCGACGAGGCGAGGTGGACGCACGTACGAGGGAGCGGTGTTGATGCGGAGCACGACGCGAACGAGGCCGGCAAGCAACGAGGTGGCGCTTTCGCCGGTGGGTCGTGGTGGCGGGTTGCAACGCCGCTCCCCGGGACGGTTTTCCTCGCGGCCGGCGCAGGCGGTGATTCTTGCTGCGGGCACGGGTTCGCGGTTGGGTACGGGCCGCCCGAAGTGTTTGGCGCAGGTCGGCGGTCGTCCGTTGATCGCGCATCAGGTCGATGCTCTGCGGGCGGTCGGCGTGGAGTCGATCGTGATCGTGGTGGGTTTCGAGCAGGATCAGGTCCGCGACGCGGTCGGCTCGGCCGCGCAGTTCGTGGTCAATGAGCGCTTTGCGGAGACCAATAGCCTGTATTCGTTCTGGATGGCGGCCGAGTTGCTGTGCGGCGACGCGTACGTGCTCAACGCCGACGTGCTCTTCGACCAGCGGGTGTTGTGGGCACTGGAGGAGACGGGCGGCAGCGCGCTGGCGTTTGACTCGACGTCGGGCTCGGATCCGGAGCACATGAAGCTCGTGCAGCGAGACGGCGTGCTGGTCGAGATGCGCAAGGATCTCGCGGCTGATCAGTGTTGCGGGGAGAACGTCGGCGTGCTTCGCCTCGAGCGCGGAGCGGTCGCTGACGCGCTGGCTGCCGCGCACGGCATCCTCACTCACCAGGGGCTTGTGCGCGACTGGCTGGGGTCGGCGATCAACCGCATCGCGTGGCGTCATCAGATCAGCTGCGTGGACATCGCGGGTACGCCGTGGGTGGAGATCGACTTTCCCCAGGACCTGCGCCAAGCGCGCGCGCGCGTCTGGCCGGCGATCGCCGCCGCGCGCCTCCCGGCGATCGCCGCCGCGCGCCTCCCGGCGACCGGCGTCGTGGCGGTAGCGGGATGACGCGGGTCCTGTTCACAGGGTACGCCCACGCCCACTTCGCGTGCTTTCGCCCGGTGTATGAGCGCCTGCGCGGGCTCGCGGGCGTCGAGGTCCTCTTGTCGGGCGGGCTGCGTCGCGGCAACGCCGTCGAGGGCTACACCTATGACACGGACGCGATGTACGCGCCGTTTCACCCGCCGGCCGGGGCGATCCGCACGGTCGAGGAGATCGCCGAGCTCGACGTCGATGTGCTCGTCTGCGCGAACACCAAGCCGATCATGCCCCGCAGTCATGGGTGCAGCGTGCAGATCTTTCACGGCCTGTCGTTTCGCAACCGCGCGATCCGCCCGGAGAACGCCGGCTACGACTACTACTTCGTGCTCGGGCCGTACATGCATCGGCGGCTCGGCGGCTGCGAGGCGTTCGCGCCCGACGATCCGCGGTTGCTGACGATCGGGTTTCCCAAGACAGACCGCCTGCTCGACGGCTCCCTGGACCGCCGCGCTGTTCTCGCTGCCTACGGGTTCAGCGGCGAGCGCCCGGTCGTGCTCTACGCTCCCACCGGAGCGCACGGGAACTCGCTGGAGACGATGGGCGAAGAGCTGCTGGCCCGTTTGTCGGGGCAGGGCTGCTATGACATTCTCGTCAAACCACACGACCACCCGAAGAAGCCGATCGACTGGTTCGCGCGCCTCGCGCCACTGGAGCACGAGCACCTGCGCCTCGTGCGTACCCCCGACGTGATCACCCCCCTCTTCGCGGCGGATCTGCTGATCAGCGACGCCTCGTCGGTCGCCAACGAATACGCGCTGCTCGACCGCCCGATCGTCTTTCTCGACGTACCCGAGCTGCTGGCGGCCGCCGCCGTCGAGGACCAGCGCCTCGACCTCGATACCTGGGGCCGCAAAGGGGGAGAGGTCGCCGCCGACCCGATCAGCGCGGTTGCCGCGGTGGCCCGCGCTCTGGCCGATCCGCAACGCGACGGGGAGGCGCGGCGCGCGATGACCAGCGACCTCTTCTACAACCCCGGGCAAGCGACTGTCGCCGCGGTCGGCTGGCTCGAGCGGAAGCTGGCGCTCGTATGAACTCGATGCTCGCTCCCTCGGGTCCGCCGACCGCTCCTCACGGCGGCCCGCCGCCGCCATCGACCGCCGGTCACAAGTGGAGGCGCATCTGGCGGCGCACGGCGCGTGCCTACAGAACACTGTCGCCCTACGGTCGCCCCTACCGGCTGGCGCTGCTCCGTGGGCTGCTGGCGACCCTGGGTGTCGTGGCGGCCCGTCTGGCCTTTCCGTGGCCGATGCGCGCCGTGATGGAAGCCGCGCTTCACCAAGGCCACCGTGGCGGGGCGCTCCTGAGTCTCCTGCCGGCGCGGGCAGACCCCGTCACGTGGCTGGTGATCGCATTCGTGGCCATCATCCTGTGCTGGGCGGTCAGCGAGCACCTGCAGCGCCTGACCTTCGCGCGCTTCGCGGGCGCGGTCGCGCGCGATACGCGCACCGCCGCGCTGGCCGCGATCGGGCGGGGCGCCGGCAAGGGACACGCGGCTGACCTCGTCGCCAGCGCGCAGACCGACAGCACCCGGCTGAAGTCGGGCCTGCGAGGCCTCTTGATCAACGCCACGCGCAACGGCCTGTTCTTCTTCGCCGCGACCGCGATCATCGCCGTCATCGACCTGGAGATCGGACTCGTCTTTCTCGCCGGCGGTCTCGCGTCGCTCGCCGTCGCGCTGATCGGCGCATCCCACGTCTCGAAGATCTCTCGGCGCCTGCGCGCCAAAGAACCCGGGGTGACCGCGACGATCGAGCTTTTCTCCCAAGACACCGACGACGGCCTCTCAGACCCCGGGCCGGTCGGGACGCTGCCCAGCGCCAAACTCGTCCGCGCCGAAGGCCGCACCACGATGGCCATCCACGTCGTCCTGGCCGCGTCGACCTCGGCGATCCTGATCCTCGCCCTCCACGCCTCTCAAGCAGGGCGCCTGCGACCCGGCGATATTTTCACCATCCTCGTCTACACCCTGTTCATGCACAACAAGACCGTCTCGGCCGGCCGACGCACCGTCAGAATCGGCAGCCTGCTCACCAGCGCCGAACGGCTCGCCGCCCTCATCGCCCCCCGGGCCAAACCCACGCCCACGCCGCGCGACAGCGCCACCGCCAAGCCCGCCTTCCCGTGGCTTCCCGCGCCAGCCAGCGACGCTGACGATGCGTACGAAATCACCCCAAGCCGCCCAACACCGAACACCGAGAAGTTCCCGCCCGGCCCGGCGCCGACGTCGTGGCCACCGCGCTCCGCCTAGTCCGGGGCGTGCGCGTGCCCAGAGTTGGATCTGCTGATCAGTGGCTGATCCAGCACATGCACGGCGTCGCCGAGCGCGCGGGAGTCCCGTCTGAGTAGCTACCAGAGCGCCCGAGGCTGCCGCGTCCCGCAATGGATCCCTGGCCGGGGTGGGCGACCGACCATCGGGTCTCCTGAGTAACGGCGCCAAAACGGCGGGCGATGCTACCGCTGACGGGGGTTAGTAGTCATGGCGGCCGATGAATTGTCCGGTGGCATATGGCCAAGGCTGGGGCGGGCAGCGCTCCCAGTGGGGGATCCGGTCGGGTCGGCGGCGAGCCTATCGACACGGGTTCAGTTCTCGAGATCCAGCCGGCGTGCGCGGCTACGAGCGGCCGCCGCAGCGGCTTGGTGGTCGCTGTGCTCCTCGGCCGGCGGCGCCTGTTGGCTAGCGCCGAGAGGTGTGCGGGCGTGCGCGGGGTTTGCGTGGCGTGCGCGGTCGGCGAACCCGGGAGACGTCGTCGCCGGCGCCGCTGATCGGCATCGCCGTCGCCGGCCTGCTCCGCCTCCTCGCGCCCACGCGGCGCATGATCGAATATGTCGCGGCGCGGAGCGCGCAGCGGTCGCGTCTGGGACGGCGTGCTGAGCCGCCTACCGGGTCGCGTGCGTACCACCACGTAGTGCTCGCACTGATCAAGCTCCCGGCTCACCTCGGCTACCTGATCCTCTTCGGCTTGGTCGGTGCTGAATCAACCGGCGTTCCGGTGCCCGGCGAGACCGCTCTGATCACCGCCGGGATCCTCGCCCGCCACGGCCAATTCCGGATCTGGCTCGTGATCGTGATCGCCGCGTCCGCCGCGATCATCGGCGACAACATCGGCTACCTGATCGGGCGCACCGGCGGACGCAAACTCCTCGAACGACCCGGGTTCATGGAAAAACACCGACGCGAGATCCTCGTCAAAGGCGAGCCGTTCTTCACCAAACACGGCCCCAAGGCCGTGTTCCTCGGCCGCTGGGTCGCCGGTCTGCGGATCGCCGCCGCCTGGCTGGCCGGCATCAACCGGATGCCGTGGCCCATCTTCGTGTTCTGGAACGCGCTGGGCGGCATCGCCTGGGCCACCTCCGTCGGACTACTCGCCTACTACCTCGGCCCCACCGCCGAGCGGATCTTCAAAGCCGTCGGCATCATCGGCATCGCGCTCGCGGTGCTCGCTCTCGCCGGCTACTTCGCCTGGCGCCATTTCCACCGCCAGCACTCGGCCGCATCGGCGCCCTGAGCAACCCTGGCCAACCTCCGCACCCTGCTTGGGCTACCTCTCCAGGTATGAGCGCCCCAGAGATCGGTCTATATGGCCGCCCGATCTGGACGGGAGCCAAGGCGCACACGAGGCGATGGCGGTGCGGTCGTGGTCGGCAACGGGCGGGCTCGGGCCGAGGCCGCTGCCCGGCCGGGAACGCGAGTTTGGGCATGTGTCCGCGGGCGGCGGCCCATTGGGTGAAGGAGCGGGCCCCGTAGCGGTCAGGGCGCGAGGTGGCCAGCCAGGCATCGATGTCGGCCTGCCGGCTGGCGAGCATCAACCGGCGCTGCGGACGTTCGCGCACTCGATCGTCTTGCGCCGTGTCCGGCGCAAGAGCCGCCGCGTATTGCTCGAGGCCGGACACCTGCGCGCCGAGACGGGGCCAGGATGAGGGCGGATACTTCGCAGCGAACGTGGGTCCGCCAAGGGCGAGCTGCGCAGCGCCGCCTGGTTTCTCAACTGGCTAGGCGCGCCAGCGCTGGATCTCTGGCGCACAGAGCGTCCGCGCGCTCGCCGGCGACCGGCAGCCGCTCACCGCCGAGTTGCCACTCGATCAGCAACGACGACGTCGCGGTCTTCGTCCCAATTCAATACTGCCGCCACCGAGCGATCCCGCAGCGGCCCCGGGAACCCGAAGTCGCAGAAGGCGATTGGTCGACATCCCGCCCTCCAGAGACCACTAGTAAAGGGATTCACCGTTTCGACGAAGGCGATCACTCCGCCGGTGCGTACCCCTGTACCGGGATCGACGCCGCCCGGCGCCGCCGCCGCGCGCGACCCCCGCGAGGCGGGGCCGGGCGGGGTGCGAGGCGTGCGATCTCGGCCGCGCTCGCGGCCAGCGCCCCCGGCAGGCCGGCGACGGCCGGGAGGGCGACCGGGTCGGCGTAGCAGCCGAAGGTGGGGGCGATCACGTAAAGCTCCTCAGATCTGATCACGGGAAGTCCCCACTTTGATGCGGTAGCGCGACTGCTCGCGGAGCGAGGCCCGTAGGGCCGAGTGGAGTGAGCGGTCGCGGGCCGGGTCTGTCGGGGCCCCCCGCCAGAGTCGCTGGTTCTTGACGCCTGCGATCTGGATGGGGGCCCCGGGGGAATGCTGACTGAGGAGAACGATGTGGAGAT
>JBPCNA010000017.1:0-4267 GCA_051001735.1 Solirubrobacteraceae bacterium | reverse complement strand
GACGCCGTCGATCTGGGCGTGGGCGAGGTCGGCGTACCGGGCGACGCTAAACTCGGCGTGGACGGGAACGGGGAAGATCAGCCGGTGCTCGAGCGCGTCGGGCTCGCGCGGGCTCGGGACCCCGGTGAGGATCTCGAGGCCCCGGTAGACCTGGAGGGCGTCGGCGGAGACGGCGACGGGGTGCTCGCCGGCGGCGCGCAGCCGCCGGGCCAGGGCGACGGCCACGGCCGTCTTGCCGACGGCGGTCGGCCCGAAGATGGCGACTACCGTGGGTGCCATGGCGGCAGTATCGTGACCGCCATGGGCATACGCATCGGCTGCGGCCTGTCGACTCTCTCCGACGCGCGGGAGGGCGCACACGCCGCCGCCCGGGCGGCCGTCGCCCAGCTCGACGGGGAACCGGTCGACCTCGCGGTGGTCTTCGCCAGCGGGTCGCACCTCGCGGCGCCGGAGACGACGCTCGAGGGCGTCCACGAGGCGTGCGATCCGGCCCGGCTGATCGGCTGCGGGGCCGCCGGAGTGCTCGGTGGTGAGCAGGAGATCGAGGACGCGACTGCGGTGGCGGTCTGGCTGGCCTGCCTCGGCGAGGGCTCGGTCACTACCTTCCACGCGACGTCGAGCACCGACGGCGAGTTCCAGGGCGTCCCCGATCTCGCCGGGGCGAGCGGGGTGATCCTCCTGCCCGACCCCTACTCGTTCGCCACCGACCTCCTGCTGCGGCGGCTCCACGAGCAGGCGCCGGGGGTGCCGGTCCTCGGCGGCCTGTCGAGCGGGCGGACCTTCGACAACACGGCCGCCCTCTTCCGCGACGAGCTCGTGCTCGAGTCGGGAATGGTCGGGGCCCGGCTAGACGGCGTCGAGCTGCTCCCGTGCGTCTCCCAGGGCGCGGCTCCACTGGGCCCGGAGCTGACGATAACGCGGGCCGACGGCCACGTCATCCACGAGCTGGCCGGCAAGTCGGCCCTGGCCAAGCTGCGTGAGGTCTTCGAGCAGCTGACCGATCACGAGCGCGGGCTGATCAACGGCGGGCTGCTCGTCGGCCTGGTGATCGACGCGGGCAAGCCGGAGTACGAGCACGGCGACTTTCTCGTGCGGGGGCTGCTCGGTGCCGACCCGGAGGAGGGCTCGATCGCCGTGGGCGCGACGGTCAACACCGGCCAGATCGTGCGCCTCCACGCACGCGACGCCCGCAGCGCCCACCGCGATCTGCGTGAGGCGCTCAGCCTGCGGCGGACCGCCCTGGGCGGCCGGCGACCGGCCGGGGCGCTGATGTTCACCTGCAACGGGCGCGGCCGGTCGATGTTCGGCGTCGCCGACCACGACAGTGAGATGCTGGCCGCCGAGCTCGGCGCCGTGCCGACGGCCGGGTTCTTCGCCGCCGGCGAGATCGGCCCGGTCGGCGGCGAGTGCTTCCTCCATGGCTTCACGGCCACGGTGGCCGTGTTCGCCGACACGGGCCGGGGCTGACCGGCTCCGGCCGCGCCCCGCTGCCGTGACAGGCTCTGCCCGTGCGTAGGATCGAAGGCACCGACCTGGACGTCTTTCCGCTCTGCCTGGGAGGCAACGTGTTCGGCTGGACGGCCGACGAGCGTGAGTCGGTGGCCGTGCTCGATCGCTACATCGAGGTCGGCGGGAACTTCCTCGACACCGCCGACATGTACGGCGGCGGCGAGTCGGAGGCGATCATCGGCCGCTGGATGCTCGCGCGGGCCAACCGGGACTGGCTGGTGATCGCGACGAAGATGGGGATGGCGCCGGACCTCCAGGGTCTGTCGGCCGCGACGATCCACACCGCCGTCGACCGTTCGCTCACCCGCCTGCAGACCGAGCACATCGACCTCTACTACGCCCACCGCGACGACCCCGACACCCCGCTCGAAGAGACGCTCGAGGCGTTCGACGGGCTTGTGCGGGCGGGGAAGGTGTCGCACGTCGCCGCGTCCAACTACGGGGCGCCGCGCCTGGCCGAGGCGCTGGAAATCTCCCGGCGCGAGGGCCTCACCCGCTTCGTCGCCGTCCAGCCCCACTACAACCTCCTCGAGCGCGCCCGATACGAGGGCGAGCTCGCCGGCCTGGTCGCGGGGGAGCACCTCGCGTGCTTTCCCTATTTTTCGCTCGCGCGCGGCTTCCTCACGGGCAAGTACCGGCCGGACGCCCCGGCGGTCGAAAGCGCGCGGGCGGCGGGGGCGAGCGCGTACCTCGACGAGCGGGGCGTCGCCGTGCTCGGAGTGCTCGACGCCGTCGCGGCCGCCCACGGGACGACGGTCGCCGCGGTCGCGCTCGCCTGGCTCCTCGCCCAGCCGACCGTGACCGCGCCGATCGCCAGCGCGCGGACGCCCGCGCAGCTGACCGGCCTGCTGAAGATGACCGAGCTCGAGCTGGACGAGGCGGAGGTCGCGGCGCTGAGCGCGGTCAGCGGGCGTTGACCGCGAGCGCGTGGAGGCAGCGGGACATCGGCTCGGGGAGTCGCTCGAAGCGGAGGACGTAGACGTGGGCGCGCTGCTGGCGGAGCACGCGAGCGTGCCCGGCCACCCGCATATCGAGGTTCGGTAGGTCGAAGTCGACCGTCTCGTCCTCGGCGAGGGGGCGCTGGCTGGTGACCCGCATGCCCTCGGGGCCGAGATCGAGGGTGAGGGCGGGAATCGGCGAGCCCGTACGCCGCCGCAGCGTGCAGTCCATCGCGATCTCGGCTCGGGGGGCACGGAGCGGGGCGATGCGCGCGGGCGTCATGGCTGCATCCTCGCACGCCGCGCGGCGGTCTGGCGGCCGGCCTCGTACGAATGTCGAGTTCATTTCTCGGCGGCGTGGGTACCCCTTCCCTATCGTCCGGGCCGCGGCCGGCCCGGGACGCCTTTCGAACAGGAGGAAGACTGATGACCACAGGTACCTCGATCGTCCTGATCGCCGTAGGCGCGATCCTCAAGTTCGCGGTCACGGCGACGGTCAGCGGCATCGATCTGGCGACGGTTGGCCTGATCCTCATGATCGTCGGGATCATCGGGCTCGTGATCTCGCTGCTCTGGATCGGCGTGTTCGCCGATCGCCGGGCCGCCGCGGGCGCGCCCCCGGTCGACCCGCCGGTCGTGCGCGAGCGCGAGATCTACTGATCTGACGGTCAGCGTCCCGCCGGGCCCGCGGGCGCCAATCGACCGCGAGGTCAGCGTCCCGGTGGGCTCGCGGGCCGCGAACCGCCGCCGGCTGACAGAGCACGGTTCGGGTTAGACCGACCGGCGGCGATGGCGACCGGCCCGCTGATCACCCAGACACCGTCTACGAGTGGCGGCGGGCCCAGGCGATCCACCCCTACGGGACGGCCATCCCTACGGGACGGCCCCCGTACACGCGGGCGGGCTGATCAACCGTGCGGTACGGGTCGCCGAGGCGCTGCCCGGCCGCGCCGACGGGCTCCCCGACCTAGTCCAAGCGAATCACGGGACCCCGGAGGAGTACCGCCGCCGGAGCCGGTCGACGGTGCCGGCGAGTGTCGGCCCTGCGCGCAGCGTCCAGCGGACGCGGAGGGCGCCGGTCGCGTGCGGCAGGTGGAGCACGCCGCGCACGAGCCTTCCGGCGCTCGCCCGAAAGGCGGCCGCCGCGTAAGGCACCGGCCAGACGACCGGCGTCCCGATGGGCGCCGACCAGCTGAGCGTCGCCCCGCCGGCTCGGGCGCGTAGAACGAAGGACACCTCACCCCGGGCGGTCGGCGCCCGCCGCACCGAGATGACGTCGCCGGCGCCGAGCCAGCGGCCCGGGACGGCGCCGAGGAGGACGACGCGGGTCGGGTCGCCGCGGACGAGCATGTTGCGGATCAGCGTGACGAGCTCGCCCGAGTAGGTGCCGTGGGGCGTGAGGTTGGAGGCCGTCGACCGGTCGCCGCCGGGGCGGATGTCGGTCTCGAAGCCGCCGAGCGTGCCCGTCGAGTGGGCGAGCTCGCCGTAGAGGCCGGCGACCACCGCCGCCTGCTCGCCCCGCTCGAGCTCGGTCTCGAAGAGGCGAAAGCCGGAGTAGTCGTGGAGGCCGCCGGCGTAGGTGGCGATGCCCTCGCGAAAGTCGGCCCGGGCCCGGCGGATCGTCGCGCCGACGATCGGGTCGGCCGGGTCGAGCGGGCCGCCGGGGTAGGCGGCCCACCAGTTGCCCCAGGCGCGCCCGCCGGGGCGATCGAGGGCCGGCGGCACGGCGCCACCGGCGCGCGGCGCCGCCGCGCAGGTGGGGAGGGTGGCGGCGGCGCGAACCGTCAAAGAGATCGGCCCCCAACGGGTGCAAAAAGCGG
>JBPCNA010000016.1:0-19017 GCA_051001735.1 Solirubrobacteraceae bacterium | reverse complement strand
TTCCTGCTCGTGCTGGCCGGCGCCGGCGCCGGCGTGGTCAAGGTGGTCGGCCACGGCGAGATCGGCCGGTCGGCCGAGGTCGCCGCCCCCGGGCTGACGGTGCTCGCAGTGATCCTGTTCATGGGCGCCGTCTCCGGCGCTCACCTCAACCCGGTGGTCAGCCTGGCGTTCGCGGCCCGCGGGGACTTTCCCTGGCGGCGGGTGCCCGGGTACATCGTCGTCCAGCTGCTCGGCGCCACCCTCGCCGTCCTCTTCCTGCTCGCGGTGTTCGGGCGGATCGGCATGCTCGGCGCCACCGTTCCGGGTCCGGGAATCGACGACGCCCAGGCGATGGTGCTGGAGCTAGCGCTGACCGCGGGCCTGGTCAGCACGATCCTCGGCACCGCCTCGCGGGCCCAGAACCTCGGTCCGATCTCGGCGATCGGGGTCGCGGGCTACATCGTCCTGGCCGGACTGTGGTCAAGCCCGGTGTCCGGCGCGTCGATGAACCCGGCTCGCTCGTTCGGCCCCGAGCTCGTGCTCGGCGACTTCACCCACCTCTGGGTCTACTTGATCGGGCCGCTGCTCGGCGCGATCCTGGCCGTCGCCTTCGCCCGCATCCTCCGCGGACCGGGAGGCAGCGACCCGCACGCCAGCCGGGCCGCGCAGGGCGCCCAGGACACCGACAGCGGCGGCTGAGCACCGCGCTCAGTCGCCCGCCAGCCCGACCGAGGAGAGCGCCGCCGCCGCCGGCCTGTCGACGCCGAGCGCCGCCGGCGGCTCGGCCTGAGGCTCGACCCGAGCTACATCTGCCTGCTACCGAACTCTCATAGACAACACCCAAATCATGCGCTCTTCGACTCGATCCGTCAAACGCTCGCGTTCGGTCAAGCGCAGCGAACGTAGGCTATAGGGATAGTTGGACATCCCCTAACGTCGAGGTCGCCCGGCTGCAGCGCGTTCGGGCAGGAGTCGCTTATCGGCTACCACCCGCGTCCAGGATCCAGGCCCAGCAGCGGCCGGAGCGTCCGCGCCGCCGCGTCCAGCCCGCTCGGTGCCACCCCGTAGACGGCGGCGCCATCCGCGCGGGTGCGGCGCAGGCCCGACGCGCGGCTGACGGCCAGCCCGATCGCAGCTGCCAACACCGACGGATCGGCCGGCTCGCCGATGGCGGTCGCGACGCGCCACCACGTCGCCAGGCACCGGGCGGCGATCGTAAGCCCGACGCGCCGCGGCTCAATGCGCCACAGCTCGGCCGCGACGGAATCCAGGGCGATTACGGGCGCGGGAGGGCGCTCGCCGGCGAGCGCGGTTGTGCCGGACTGGCGGCGCCGCAGCCGCAGCAGGTCGTCGATCGTCGCCGTGAGCTCCGCGACGACCGGCTTGCCGGCGACTAGCCACCAACACAGCAGGTAGCGATACTTCCGGCCGCCGGCCACGATCTCGCCTCCGGTGACCTGAGGCCCGAGCGGTTGGCCCGGGAACGTGCTCGCGGTCGCCTCCGACGGACAGTTACCGGGCGCGACCCCGATCGCACGCAGAGGACCCGCGGCACCGTAGAGCCGGTGCAGCGCGCTCAGGGGCGAGTCGCGGACGATCTTCGAACGCGGCAGGCGCTCGCCGAGCGCCACTCGCTGCCACAGCTCGAGCGCGAGCTTGTTGCCGCGCTCCTCGAGGCCGTCGCCGCGGGATGAACCGCGGCTGTCGCGCTCGGCCGCGAGCCGTCGGCGCGCCGACGGAGGCGGGCGTTCTGGCGGCCGGCGCGCCGGGCTCACGACGGCCGTGCCCGCCGCAGCGGCCGCGGAAGGTCGCGCGCCGTCTTCGACCACGGTTGGTCGCGGTGCCCCACGGCGGTCACCGTTCGGGAAGCCCGGGAGGTCGCTGGGAGACGGCGGCGTCGGCTGCTGCCGCTGCTGCCGAGGGGTGGCGCTGCCCGATCGCGGACCTTCGGCTACCACGCCCCGGGCGCCGCCCTCAGTCGCCGCCGTCGCACGCGGCAGGCACGTATGGCAGCCGAGCTGTTCGCGCCCGGCGACGAGCTCGCCATCGCCGTCGCAGCGCGGGCAGAGCAGGTCCGCGAACCCCGCACCACCGGCGAGCCAGACGAGCTCGAGCGGGTAGCGCCGCGCGCCGCGCCTGACATCGGCGGCGATCGCGTACGCCGGCGCCATGACGAGGTGCAGGCGAAACGGCCGCAGCTCGTGGCGCGGGCGGTACTGCTGCTCGATCTCGCGGCGCCGACGGTCGCGCTCGCCGCGCGTCGCGGCGGCCTGATCCTCGAGCAGCCGCGCCCGCTCGGGCGGCGCGGCCACGCGGCGGCGCTCGAGCGACTCCAGCGTCCCGCGGTAGTACTCGTCGGCGCGCGCGAGCTCGGCGTCGTGCGCCCGCCGGCCGTGCTCGAGAAGTCGGGCCGCCCGCGCCTCGGCGCGCCGCTCGATGTCGGCGTGGCCGGCGGCGAGGGCGAGCTCCAGCCGCGCGGGCAGCGTCCGGTGGCGAACGTCCGGGCCGGCCTCCGGCCGGTGCTGGCCGAGCAGCGTGTTGAGCGCCCGCTGCGGCGGTGGCAGCCCGGTGCGCGCGTCGACCCATGACTCCACCTGCTCGTGGAACTGGTGGGTCAGCGATGCCTCGTAGTGCACGATCGCGCCGATTCTCAGCAGCGGGGCGAAGACTGGTCGGGGTTGTCCGCGGCAGTCGATGCGGCCGTGCTCGACAGTCCAGCGGTCGCGGGCGGCTCGTTCGAGTTCCTCGATGCGCGGAGGCGCCGAGGCCGGCCAGGGCAGGTAGGCGCGGCCGATGTCGCCGGCCTCGAGCACAGCGGCAGCGGCACGCTCGAGCTCCGGGTGCCCGGCGATCAGCAGCACCGCGCCGTCCTCGCGCGCGACATCCGGATCGGACGTCACCGCGACCTCCTCCGGCAGCTCGGCGGCTTCCTGAAGCTCCTGGGGCAGGACGAGCACGGCGTGGTCACCGGCGTCCTCGACGAGCGCTCCCTCGCGCGTGGCAAAGCGCAGCCAGAAGC
The DNA here is from genome assembly GCA_051001735.1 of Solirubrobacteraceae bacterium. GTDB lineage: Bacteria > Actinomycetota > Thermoleophilia > Solirubrobacterales > Solirubrobacteraceae > Palsa-513. The sequence continues at coordinate 16,019 of JBPCNA010000016.1, read as the reverse complement.
GCAGCGCCGACTCGTGGGTGGCGACTGCGGTTGCCGACGTCACGCGGAATCCGCGAGGTCGTCGTTGCGCGCACGGCTGTCGAGGTGCGCGACGCGCGCGAGCGCCAACTCCTCGCCGATCGCCGTTAGGCGGTCGGTGAACTCGTCGTCGTCGCTGCTGGCGACGTACTCGCCGAACACGCGCGCCTCGAAGTCGAGCTCGTCGTGGATGCGGCCGAGGACCATGTCGAGCTCACCGACGACAAGCTCGAAAAGGTTGAGCTTGGCCTGCAGGACCTCCAGGAGGCGATCCTCGATCGTCCCGCGCGTGGCGAGGTTCGTCAGCATGACGTCGTGGGCTTGGCCGATGCGGTGGATGCGGCCCAGCCGCTGCTCGATCTGCATCGGATTCCATGGCAGGTCGAAGTTCACCATCACGTGGCAGAACTGCAGGTTGCGCCCCTCGCCCGCCGCCTCCGTGCTCAGCAGCACGGGCGCGTCACCTGCGAAGTCGGCGATCACGGCGTCCTTGGCCGTGCGCGACAGTCCACCGTGATAGACGGCGCACGCGATCCCATGCGCCGCCAGGACCTCGGCGAGCGCGTCGAGCGTGCGCCGAAACGCCGTGAAGACGATGACCTTCTCGCCGCGCGCGAGATGGCGGCGCAGCACTTCGAGAAGCGCCGCTGCCTTGGCGCTCGACCGCGCACCGCCGGCACGGTCCGCCAGGTCGCTCCAACCCAGCTTGGCGAGCGCGGGCGCCAGGGCGTGCGGGCTTGAGCCGGCCAGCCGCTGCGTGCTCCTCAGCGCCAGGAGGCGTGCCGGACCGGCGCTCCGAGCCTCGTCGCGCACCCGTTGCGACACCGCCTGGTAAAGCGCGAGCTCGTCGTCGGTGGGCGTCACGCGAAGGGTCTCGGCAAGCCGGCGCGGGAGCATCGCCCGCACCTCACTGCGGCGATGACGCACCATGACGTCACGCATGACGAGCCGCAGCTCGCCGATGTTGCGGGCTGCTTGGCCGTCGCCGGCCGCGCCGTGGCGGGCGCGGAACTGCTGCGCGCTGCCGAGCAGACCTGGTCTGACGAGGCTGACGAGCTCGAACAGATCGACCAGCCGATTCTCGACCGGGGTCGCGCTCAGCAGCAGCAGGTAGCGCGTGCGCAGCGACCGCACGAGGCGCCCCGACGCGCTGCGCGGGTTGCGCAGCCGGTGGGCCTCGTCGACGATCACGAGGTCCCAGCTCGCGTCAGCGATCAGGTCGCGCAGCGGCGGCCGGCGCGCCGTCGGCAGCGACGCGATCATGACGGGGGGCGCGTGCTCGTTCGCGAGCGCCTCGAATGACCGCGCCGTGGCGACGGCCGACGGCAGCGCGAACTTGCGCTCGAGCTCCTCGCCCCACTGCCCGACGAGCCCCGCGGGCACGAGCACCAGCACGCGGCCGGCGAGCCCGCGCAGTCGCAGCTCGCTGAGCACGAGCCCCGCCTCGATCGTCTTGCCGAGCCCGACCTCGTCGGCAAGGATCGCCCGACCCTGCATGTGGCGCAGCACCCGTGCCGCGGCGTCGAGCTGATGGGCGAATGGATCAAAGCGCAGCCGCGGCAGGCACATGAAGCTGTCGAAGCCCGGCCGCGCCCACACGGCGAGCGCTTCGTCGACCAGCGTCGAGTGCTCGTGCGTTACGTGCGTGCCGGCTTGGAGTTGATGCAGCAGCGTCTCGTACGGCGCAAGCACCGGCGGAAGCGTGGCGACGGCGCCGGCGTCGCCGGTGACGCCCGCCGGAGCTACGTTGGTGTCGCCTCGCTGCTGCACAACCGATCAGTGGACGATCATGGCAGCTGGCCAGGACGCGGTCGCCGACCGCGAACGGGTAGCCCGCTGCTCGCCTTCACTACTGCGGCGGGCGGCCAACTGGGCGCGAGCGACGCCACGGCATACCATGCGTGGCGTGCCAGATCATGCGCGATCCCTGCTTGAAGTAGGCCACGAGGACGAGTGGGTTCGCCTGGATGCCGAGAAGCGCGCCACGCTGACGCCGCCGGCGGGGACGCCGATCCACGAACTGCTGCGCCGCGGCCAGCATCTCTCGGCGCAGGCGGCGATGCTCAGACGCGCCGTGTCATCAGCCGATGAGCGCGCGCCCACCTGAACTCGACGCCGCGGCGCGGGCGATGGTGCACGCGAATGCGGCCTTCGTGCTCATCGGCGGATTCGCGGTGATCGCCAATCGCTTCGTTCGAGCTACCGAGGACATCGACCTCCTGATCCCCGACGACCCCGACAACGATCGCCGCGTGCTGAGTGCCTTGACGAGCCTCGGCGGCGTGCGGCTGCGCGACGGTCAGCCGGTCTGCGAAGAGCACATCATCGGCTCCGAGCACCTGCGCGCGAGCACCAACGCCGGCCTGATCGACATCATCCGCGGCGGCCTGCCACCGCTGGACTTCGTCGCCAATACTTCCCCAAACGCGCCTCGATGGGCCACCTCACCCAGAGCGACGTCGACCAGGTCGCCGCCGAGCTCAACGGCCGCCCGAGACAGACGCTCGGCTGGATGACACCGGCGCAGAAACTGCACGAGATCATCGCCGCCAGCGGCTGAGCGTCCCGGCGCATAACCCCCGGGGGTCGTCGCCGGGGTCGGCTCGGCGAACACGCGCCCGGCACGGCGCACGATCGCGCCCCGGGCATCGCTACCGAGACAGCGCCGCAACGGGCCCTCGGCGACCGCTCACACGCCGAAAACCGCCTAGCGATCAGGGCGATCCCTCCCAGGCCCGCAGAACGCCGCACAACGCGCCGCTCCGAGCCGAACACCCCTCCATTCCGCGGATCTCGACGAGACGGCCCTGCCGGACGCTCATCTCGACCGCGGCTGCAGGTCAGAGAACCCAGGAAGTCTAGGAAGTCACGACCACCGAAGAAGACGACGACAGGATCTACGAGGTAGCAGTGCGACACTACACCGCAAGGAGGTGGTGCGCCCACCCCTTGAGGCCGCATTTCTTATATCGCAAAAGTCTTAGGAGAGTCGGTCGATCGTCTGGCCCAAGAACTACTCGCGGCTGACCAGCACCGACCCTTTGGTCGTTCGGTCGTCCCTCACCCCCCATCCTCACCGATCATGTCGCCGCCATCCCCATCCAGCGCGGCGGCCTACATGTGGCTGGCTCTATGGTGCGGCACTCCGGGTCTCCTTGAGAACGTGAGCTTTGACACCCACAGCCTCTCGGTAGGCCCGGACCTACTCGCCCTTCACCGCGTTCGCAAGGTCTCCGGGCTCGTCAACTAGACGGAGGCCTCGGCGTATTTCGTCCCCTGCTGGTGGGCCTCGACGTGGACCGGGAGCGTGATCTGATTCGTCGCCTTGAGGCTCGCCGCGCGCTCGGCCAAGCGCGTGCTCCACAGCGTGGGCGGGACGTGCGCGACGGCGCCGCCGTACATCGTCGCGAACACGTGATCGGTGACGGGCCAGTGGTTGTCGGGGTTGTCGTTGTGCACGATGAGAACGAGGTACGACGGGCGGCCCGTGAGCTCGCGCTTCTTGAGCTGCTTCATCCCGTTCGCGACGAGCTGGTCGAACGAGGCGTAGACCGACGTGGTGCTCGCCTTGACCTCGACGGCGGCACGGCCCGTCACCTGCGTCCTGAGGGCGCCCGTACTGACGTCGACGTGCTCCTGCACGAGTTCCATGTCCGGGTTCTCGTCCGTGTCGACGCCGAGGATCGCGAACGTGTTCGGGTTCCTGTGCAGCTGCGTGTGCTGGGCGGCCAGATCTCCCTCGTACAGGTACGCCGTCGCCTTGTTGTAGAAGTTCTCGCCCCAGACCTTGAAGCCGGCGGCCATGTTCGTCGCGTAGTCCTCGAGCCGGGCGTCCGCGGACTGCCCGAGCTGCGACACGCCGTGGGAGTACCGGGAGATCTGGCCGTCGACGGCCTCCTGGTAGCTCGCGGCCCGTGTGACGGCGTCGTAGCCCGCGGCGAGGTCGCCGTCGACCGTGCGCTGGAGCACGCGCGCCGTTCCCGCCCCCGGGCGCGCGGGGAGGGCCGCCACGAGGCGGCTGACCGCGGCGTTGCCGGCCGTGCGCTGGAGCTGTGCGATCGTTGCGGCCCCGGCCGCCTGAAGGCCGTGCGGGCCGGGGCGCCGCCGCTGCGCCGCCCCCTCCCGCGTCGGCGTCGGCTGCCGCGGATCCGTCCGTCGTGTGTCGTGTCCGAGCGCGGTGCCAGGCATGGCTGCCCTCCGTTCAGTGGTCGCAGATCGAGTGGCGATCGTACACTCGCTCCAGCCGGCCGGGAAAATGTCCCATGCTGCTGCGCATCGCGGGGGCGCGGGGCGCTCGCCGAGCGCCCCGATGAGTAGGCGGGCGTGTGGCGCCGGGTGGCGAGAGCATGCGATCCCGAGCCCGTTGCGGGCGCCTCACCGATCGTTGCGGGAGTCGCGCGACGATCTGCCGTCGACTTCGGCGGGCTCTTGGGCCGCCGCGCGCGTGTGGTCTTCGCCACGGGCACGCGATGCGATCGATGCGTCGCGGGCATCGGCATGCGGCTCGAGCCTGTTGATCGTGGTGCTGTCGACAAGCTCGATCGCGGCGTGCTGCGCCCGGCTGCCCCCGGCGACGTGGAGATGGTCCTGCGCGCCCGCGAAGACGCATCGGTCGATCAGTACGTCGTGGCTCCCATCTCGCTCGCCGGCCTGATCGTCAGCGCCGCGAGCTTCGCGTGGACGGTCTACCCCAAAGAGGAGTGGCCGAAAAGGTCTCGGAGCTCGACGACGTCGCGCTCGGGCCACCGCTTTGACGGCTTCGACCGCGGGTCGATCTCGGCCGCGGTCGCGAGCAGCAGCGCCGCGACGTTCTCGTGGCGGATCGAGCGGAGGCGCCTGCTTCGCGAGCTTCGGCTTGGGCACCGATTTCATCGGGTTACGCGCGGCGCGCTCCGTCAACGCGGCGACGATCCGCCCGGCAATGCCGTAAAGGGGCTCTCTCCGCATCGATGTGGTCGGTGTCATGGTGAGTGGTGCTCGTGCGGTGGCTGGAGGTCGATTGGCCCGCAGGTCAGCAGGACGAGGGCGAGCGCGGCTTGGGCGGAGTGGAAGCCGTAGGCGCGGCGGGTGATGAGCCGGACCTTGTTGTTGAGCGCTTCGGTGCGGCCTTGGGTGATCCCGAGGCGGATCGCGGCGAGGATCCCGTCGCGGTGCTTCTTGATCGTTTGGCCGAGACGAACGAACGGCTCGAGGCGGCTGCGCGCGGCGCGGCTGAGGAACCGGTCGAGCAAGACCGTGACGTCGTCAATCGTGAGGCCGGCGGAGAAGATCCCGCGCAGGGCTTCTTTGAGGGTGTAGCCACGCCATGGCTTGCCGCCCGCTGCCTTGAGTTGGCGGTGGGTCGCGGCCTGCTTCTCGGTCAAGTTCACGGGGCTTTTCAGGAGCGCCCAACGCGCGTCTTTGAAGCGTTTGGCGGCCTGTTGGTCGCCGACTTGACGCGGCTCGTTCCAGTACTCGCGGCGGACCGCGTCGAGCGCCTTGTTGGCGAGCGCCACGACGTGGAACGGATCGATGCAGATCACGGCCTGCGGGGCGTGCTCGCGCGCTGACTTGGCGTAACCGGCGCCCATGTCGAGCGAGATCGCCTTGAGCCGGGCGGCACGCTCGCCGACACGCGGCCGCGGGCCAACGGGTTCGGGCGCCGCGTGCTGCGACTCGGGCGGTTGCGCCCCGATCTCGGCTGGTTCTGCTGGTTGTGGCGCGAGAGGGACCGGGGCCTGGTCCGGGTCGAGTTCGGCGAAGAACGTGTCAGCAGCAGCAGCGCCGGCGCCCGCGGTGCCCCAGACCACGCGGCGCCGCTGATGATCGACGACGAGCGTGAGGTAGCGGTGCTGCTTGCGCCACGACACCTCGTCCACGCCGATCTCGTAAAGATCACTGATACGATCGGGGTCGATCTCCTCGACGCAGACCCGCTCGATGATCCGCCCGACCGTGCCCCAGTCGACGCGCACGAGCCGCTTGACCGTGGTCTTGTCGGTCCGCGTCGCCAGCCACGCGACCAGCGCTTCGAAGTCGCGCGTGAACCCGCAATGCGGGCGGGCGAACGGCACTGCCTCCGCGCGGACGCCGTGCACGGGGCAATCCACGCGTCGGCGCCTGGCGTGAATCTCAAGCCGCCACGTCCCGAGATCCAGATGCCGCCACACCGAGTCCACCGGCCGGGTATCTCGCCGCGCCCGCGTCGAATACCCACACAGCGGGCACACCAGCCGCCGCCGCCGAAGCGCGACCTCGACGACCACCCGCCCCGGCTCGAACCGGACCGCCCTGATCCACACGCCCTCAAGACGCAGAAGCCTGGAAAATGCCGCGTTGACGCGCACGTCGTCCTCCCTTGCCGGCCGCTTGACCTTCGAACAGCCAGCAGCCTGCCGGACGAGGACGGCGGCGCGTCGCTACCCGCCCGCAACCTCCGAGGACTTCAAACCACGCCGAAAGCCCTGCTCAACACCGCAGACGCGGCGCCGAGCTGACCACATCCACCCCCGGAGCCCCCGTAAAGGTCGCTGAGGTACCCGTTGAGCGGGTTGGCTAGCTTCAAGGTATTGACAGCCGTATACGTCACCGTCTACGCTTAGGGCTATGGCTGCGACTACGACCCTCCGTGTCCGTCCAGATACGCGTGACCGCATCAATCGTCTCGCCGCCGAGGATCACGTAGCCGCACCGGAGCTGATCGACCGCCTGGTCGAGAAGGAAGAACAAGAACGCCTCCTGCGCGCGATGAACGACGACTTCGACAAACTCCGCAACGACGGCACGCGCTGGGCCGACTTCAACGCCGAGACGGCCGCCTGGGACACGACCACCGCCGACACCGGCTCCAGCGAGCGCGCCGACACGGAGTGAGCGCCCCCGACGCGAGCCAGGGAGAGGTTTGGGACTGCGAGCTTGACCCCGTCGCCGGCCACGAGCAGGCCGGACGACGCCCCTGCATGATCATCTCCGTCGACGCGATCGGCAAAGGCCCCAGCGGCCTCGCGATCGTCGTTCCGATCAGCCGGTCCAACTACAACCGCGTCGACGTTCGAATCGAACCGCCCGAAGGCGGCCTCGTCGCCATCTCCTACGCACTGCCCTACCAAGTCCGCACGATCAGCCGAACCCGCCTCGCCAAACGCCGCGGCCGCGTCACCAACGAAACGCTCACCGACGTCATCACCCGCGTTCACCGACTCATCAAGGCCCCCTGAATCCAGTGGCACGGGCGTCAAGCCCAGACGGTCGATCCGTTCTCGCACGATGACGCGAGCGCAGTTTGACGGGGCTCCGAGGGTGATCGTAGGTAACGGCGGTCGCGGGTTCCCCTTCGTTGCAGCCGTTTTGAGCGTCTGAGGCGGGCTGGGAGACGCGCACGACGCCGACGTAGGCTTGCCGGTGTCTAGTCGAGCGAGCTGGAGGTCGTCGCCATGCGCGTCAGCGCTGCATTGTGCCGTCTCATGCGCCTTCCCGGGGTCCATGTCCGGTCGGTCGCGTTCTTGTCGGACCGGGTTGTCGTGCGCGTCGGCCTGCGCCGCCGGCGACTGGTCTGCGGGCATTACTCGTTCTCGACCGGGGCCAGGGAGAACGAGCAGGCGCACGAGTCGGTCTGGCGCCACCTCGATCTCGGGGTGTGGCGCCTTGACAAGGGCGACGCTGCGCCGCTTGGTCTGCCCGATTCACGGCGCGCATGTCGAGGGCGTCCCGTTCGCCCCACGGCGCTGGGTTCACCCGCGACTTCGAGGCCTTGGTCGCGTGGCTGGCGACCCGGGCCGACAACGCGCAAGGTCCTCGAGCGTCGCTTCCTCGAAGAAGCCGAGCGCAACTACACGCGCTACGTCGCCACGAAGGCAAATCGTGGCGCGGGCGCCGCCAACGGGGACACGACGATCAAGACCGACAAAGCGGCCAACGACGCGTGGCGGGCTCCACAGTCGCCAGCGGCCCGCTCTTCTCGTACGGGGTCGCCCGCGCCAACACCAAATTCTTGCACCAGCCCTTGACTTTTTCATCCGTATACGCGGGTTGGGACCGCAGGACCATGGTTCGTCGTGGGGAGCCGCTACGCCATCCTTCAGCGCGAGCGGGTACGCCCATCCGGCGGATGAGATCCCAGACGTTGACCGGTCCGCTGGCCAGCTCCAGCCGATGGCGCAGGGCGAGGGCGGCGTCCTCGCCCTGCTTCCACGGCGGCGCGCCTACGAGCCGGGGTTCACCAGCCACAACGGGCGACTTCGGTCTAAGCGAACTCCATGTCCGAGAGAAGCTCGAGGCCCAATTGGTCATGCGGTCGTCCCCGCCGCGCGACAGCGCGAGCACCCGCCCCGGGGACTCGTCGAAGAACGCGTCGATCGGGACCCCGAGGATCTCGGCAAAGCGGCGCAGCTCCAAGCTATCCACCTTGCGGGTCCCCGACTCGACCTTGTGGTCCCACCGCCCGCGCCAGGCGCTCCTGCGAGAGGCCCAGCCGGTCGCGCTCCTGCCGTATACGGGTTCCGACGATGTTCTCCATGACGCTCCCCGATACTGGCCCGAGACGCCAACCTTCGCTGGTGTTGCGGTCATAGCAACACCTCCCGGCTTCTAAGCTAGCCCCATGCCCCCCACCGGCTTCCAGATCGGCACGGTGGTAGCCGACCGCCGTATCGACGCCGTGGTCGGCGTCGGCGGCATGGGCGTCGTCTACCGGGCCTGGAACATGCGGCTCAAGCGGGTCGAGGCGGTCAAGGTCATCGCCGACAGCCTCGTGACCGACCGCGCCTTCCGCGATCGCTTCGAGCGCGAGACCGTCATCGCCGCCAGCTTCGAGCATCCCCACGTCGTCACACTCTACGACTCCGGCGAGGGGCCCGACGGGCAGCTCTACATCGCCATGCGCTACGTCGAGGGGACCAATCTCTCGGAGCTCGTCGCCCGCCGCGGCCGGCTCGAGCCCCGGCTCGCCGCCCAGCTGATCTCGCAGGTCGCCGCCGCCCTCGACGCCGCCCACGGCCAGGGGCTCGTCCACCGCGACATCAAGCCCGCCAACATCCTCGTCGCCGGGCGCGACGGTGACCACCACGCCTATCTCACCGACTTCGGGCTCGCCAAGCAGGTCGCCTCCCGCACGCTCGGGACCGGGACCGGGACGCTGCTCGGGACCGTCGACTACATGGCACCCGAGCAGGCTCGCGGCGACGAGGTCGACGCCCTCGCCGACATCTACGCCCTCGGCGCCATGCTCTTCAACGCCCTCACCGGAAAGATTCCCTACCCCGGCGAGCACGACCTCGCCCGGATCGTCGCCAAGCTCGAAGGCCCGCCGCCCCCGGTGACGCAGATGGCCTCCGGCATACCCCCGGCCTTCGACACGGTGATCGCCCGGGCGATGGCCATGGACCCGGCCGAGCGCTACCAGTCGGCCGGCGAGCTCGGCCGCGCCGCCCGCGCGGCCGCCGGCCAGCCGTCGAAGACCCACGCCGTCATGCCCGACATCGGCGTCGGCTCGGTCCTCGGCGACTGCCTCCTCGAGGAGATCGCCGGCGAGGGCGGGATGGCCGTCGTCTACCGCGCCACCCAGCTCAAGCTCGCCCGGACGGTCGCCCTCAAGGTGATGTCCCGCGACCTCGTCGACGATCCCGTCTTCCGCGCCCGCTTCGAGCGCGAGTGGAAGCTCGCCTCGGCGATCGATCATCCCAACGTCATCCCCATCTACGCCGCCGGCGAGACCGGCGGCGTCCTCTTCATCGTCATGCGCTTCGTCGGCGGCGGCAGCCTCAAGGAAGCGCTCCTCGCCCGTGGCCGGCTCGAGCCCGAGCGGGCGGTCGAGGTCATCGAGCAGATCGCCTCGGCCCTCGACGCCGCCCACGAGCGCGGCCTCGTCCACCGCGACATCAAGCCCGGCAACGTCCTGATCGAGGAGTCGAGCGGCCGCGTGTTCCTCACCGACTTCGGCCTCGCCAAGGGCCAGGGCGACGACGACCTCACCGACCGCGGCCAGATCCTCGGCACCGCCCGCTACATGCCGCCCGAGCGCAACCGCGGCGCCGAAGACCACGCCACCGGCGACGTCTACTCCCTCGGCTGCGTCCTCTGGGATCTCCTCGGCGGAACCGAGCGGGTCAAGCTCTCGAACATTCACGGCGCCCTCGCGATGGTCGTCGACCGGGCCACCGCGCTCGAGCCGGCCGACCGGTTCGCCTCGGCCGGAGAGCTTGCCCGCGCCGCCCGGGCCGCTCTGCGCCCGGACGCCGAAGGCGCGCCGGTCGACGACCGCTCCCGAGCGACGACGACCGAACCCGTCTTCGCCAAGCGGCGCAAGCCCTTCGAGCCGCAGGCCCTCACCAGCGGCCTCTCCGACCGCGTCCTCAAGCTCGCGGGCACAGTCACCCGCCTGATCCCCGAAGGCCCCACCGCCGCGGCGCTCGCCGAGATCCGCCAGGAGCTGCTGGCTCCGCTGCGGGTGGCGATCGTCGGCCCCGAGGGGAGCTCCCGGTTCGCTCTCCTCAACGCTCTCGTCGGCCGGCGCGTCGCTCGCGCCGAGGACGTCCCGCTCACCGCCACGCTCTCGGTCGCCCACGGGACGCAGGAGCGGGCCCAGGCGACGCTCGACGACGGGTCCTTCTCCACCACGGCGCTCGGCCCCGACGGATCTCTGCCCCGCGAGCTCCGCGCTCTCGCCGACCGCATCACGCGGATCGAGGTCTGTCTCCCCGTCGAGGCCCTCCGCGCGCTCTCGCTGACCTGCCCGCCCTCCCGGCGCGGCTCACCGGTCGACACCACCGCCGACGCCTTCCTCGTCGCCTTGGGCGTCGACGAAGCCCGGGACGCGCACAGTTTCGCGGCGCTGCTCGACGAGGCCCTCCCCGGCGTCCGAAGCTCCGCTATGAACACCGCCGTCGTTCTCAGCGGGGTCGATCTCCCCGACGGCCGCGCGGCCGCCGACGACGCCCGCGCGGCCCTCGGCTCCCGCGCGTCCGGGGTCGCCGTCTTCGTCCGGCCGCTCTCGGAGGCCGTCAACGGCGGGATGCTCGACGCCGGCCACATCGATGCGCTCGACCGGCTCGCCGCCGTCGCCGGCCCGACGCGCAATCTGCTCCTCACCTCGGCGCCCGCCTTCCTCGCCGACGAGAGCACGATCTCCGTCGGCGACCGGGTCGGCCTGCTCGAGGCGATCGGCCTCGCCGGCGTCCGCGCCGCGCTCGAGCTGGCCGACGCCGAGCCGCTCACCGTCATCGGCCTCACCCGCCGGCTCCGTGAGCTGTCCGGCGTCGACGAGATCGACCGCCTCGTCGACGGCTTCCACCAGCGCGCCGACGCCCTCAAGGCCGCCGGCGCCCTCACCCGCCTCGAGCAGCTCTCCTTCGGGTCCGCCGACCTCGGCTTCCTCCGCGACCAGGTCGAGGCGGTTCGCTTCGAGCCCGAGATGCACGTCCTCGGCCTCACCCGGGCCTTCGAGCGCTGCGTGGTCGACGACCTCGACATGCCCGACGACCTCGTCCGCACGCTCGACCGCCTGATCACCGGCCGCACGCCGGCCCAGCGCCTCGGGCTCGCAGAGGACGAGTCCGACCCGGTCGAGCTCCGCCGCGCCGCCCTCGACGCCTTCCAGGCCTGGAAGATGTTCGAGAACGACAGCCGCGCCTCGCCGGCCGCCCGGCGCGTCGCCCGGGTGGCCGCCCGCTCGTTCGAGCTGGTCGCCCGGGACGCCGAGTTGCAGCCGGGATAAGCCCGCTCCGGGGTCGCCGGGGCGCCAGTAGACTTGGCCTCCGCCGATCGACGAGGAGCACCGGTGGCAGGTTGGATTCTGGCAATCGATTTTGGGACTACGTCGACCGCGGCGGCGATGCGCGTCGACGGCGTCGTCCAGCGTCTCGAGGTCGACGGTTCGCCGCGGATGCCGTCGCTCGTCTTCTGGCGCGAGGGGACCGGATCCGAACGATCCGGCCGGCTCGTCCTCGGCGAGGAGGCCGATGACCTCTCGAGCCTCGCCCCCTGGTGCCTCGAGCGGACGCCCAAGCGCCGGATCGGCGACGAGTTCATGCGTCTCGGCGAGAAGGAGCTCCGTGTCACCGACGTGATCGGCGCCATCCTCCGGAAGATCCACGAGGAGGCGCTCCGCACCCGCGGCGGCGAGCCCCCCGCCGAGGTCCGGCTCACCTATCCGGCCCGTTGGAGCCGGCCCCGGCTCGACAAGCTCCGCGAGGCCGCCCGGATCGCCGGGTTCGATGCGCCCGTGTTCATCCCCGAGCCCGTCGCCGCCGCGATGCACTTCGCCAACGAGCGGCTCGCCGTCGGCGAGTACGTCGCCGTCTACGACCTCGGCGGCGGCACCTTCGACACCGCCGTGCTCCGCCGCACCGCCGACTCCTTCGAGGTCGTCGGCGCCCCCGGGGGCAACGACGAGCTCGGCGGCGAGGACTTCGACGACCGCCTCTACCGCTACCTCGGCCGCCAGCTCGCCGAGGACAAGTGGCAGGCGCTCCGCTCCTCCAAGGAGCGGGCCTGGGCCCAGGCCAACCGCGAGTTCCTCCGCCAGGCCCGGCGGACCAAGGAGTTCCTCTCGCGCAGCCCCCACTCCGAGTTCTACGCCCCGCCCCCCGTCGACCAGGAGCTCCACGCCAGCGCAGAGACCTTCCGCGAGCTGATCGTCAGCGACCTCGAGGCCACCGTCGTCGAGCTCGAGCGCACGATCAAGAGCGCCGGGCTCGCACCCTCCGACCTCGCCTCGATCTACCTCGCCGGCGGCTCGAGCCGGATCCCGCTGATCGCCCGGCTGATCCAGCGGCGGCTCGGCCAGCTCCCCGAGTACCTCGACGACCCGAAGTCGGTCGTCGCCCTCGGCGCCGCCTCGGCTCCCGCCACCGACCGTTCCGTGCAGACGCCGTCCGAGGTGGCCGCGGCCAGCGCGCCTACCGAGGATCACCCCCGCTTCCAGGCGACCGTCAAGCGCTCCGTGGCCACACCCCCTCGACCACCGCCCCCGCCGCCGGAGCCGCCGGAGCCCGCGCCCCCCGCCGAGCCTCCCGCCGTGCCGCCGCCCCCGCCCTTCGCCCCGCCGGCCGAGCCATCCCGGAGCGGGGGCCGGCGCGCGCGGGTGGGCGTCCTCGCCCTGGCCGTGATCGCCTGCGGGGTCGCCGCCATCATCGTGCTCGGCGGCTCGGGCGGGTCGACCGGTCCCAAGGCCAAGCCCGCCCTCGCGGCGCTCGCCCCCATCCCCACCAACCGCGTCGTCGGAAGCGGCCAGGCGACGGTCGCCCTCAAGGGCAACGTCGCGACGGTCACCGTGACCACGACCGGACTCCTCAACGGCGCCTCCCACGCCCTCCACATCCACGCCGGCAAGCTCGGCGTCTGCCCGCCGGCCTCGGCGGCGCGGCTCCACAACGGCCACCTCGCCATCAGCACCACCGACGGCATCCCCTACTACGGGCCGCCGATCACCGCGCTGACCACCTCCGGCGACACCTCCCCGGCGAGCATCCTCGCCTTCGGCCGCTACCCGTCGACCGGGAGCATCCGCTACGTCCGCACGTTCACCATTCCGGCGCCGGTGGCCGCCTACGTCCGCCAGAACAACGCCGTGATCGTCGCCCACGGCATCGACTACGACGGCAGCGGCATCTACGACGGCGTGCTCGACCGCAGCGAGCTCGACAAGGCGCTCCCGGCGACGGCGACCGCCCCGGCGCTCTGCGGCGCCCTGCGCGCCACGCAGACCGGCGCCCGGACGGCGGCGACGGTCTACACGGCCTCGCTGAGCATCGACGGCGGCGGCGGGGCTCCCCCGGCGGTCCCCGCCTGGCTCTGCCATCTCGGCGGCGGGCCCGCGATCCTCCCGGCCGGACGCCCAGCGTAGGCCGGAGCGTGCGCGCCGGTCCGGGCAGGCATTCGTGGGCCGCTCTCGCCGGTCTCGCTGCGCTGATCCTCGCCTCCTGCTCGTCCGCCTCCTCCTCGCCCGGGGGCGCTTCGGTCAACGTCGTCCACTCGCGGCTCGGGGCGATGCTCGTCGACCGCTCCGGGAGGACGCTCTACCTCTTCGGCAGCGACAAGCCCGGCCGCAGCCTCTGCACCGCGGCGTGCGCGCGGGTCTGGCCCCCGGCGACGACTGCAGCCCCGGAGACCGCCGGCGCCGGCGTCGACCCCGCGAAGCTCGGTGCGATCGCCCGCGCCGATCGCACCCTCCAGCTCGCCTACGGCGGCCATCCGCTCTACACGTTCTCCGGCGACACCGGGACCGCGCAGATCAACGGCGAAGGGTTCCTCGGCACCTGGTTCGTCGTCTCGCCATTCGGCCGGAGCATCACCGTTCCCGGCGCCGCCGCGGCGCCCGCCGGTTATTAGCCGGGACGTTCCCCCTCGAGGGCGGGTAGTGTGGATTACACGTCGGGGTCCGCCGACCGAACGAGGAGGGTGCGATGAAATCCTTGCGCGTACTCAGCATTGCCACGATGGCCGTGTCCGCAGCCGTCGCCGTCAGCGCGTGTGGCAGCAGCAGCTCCACCACCAGTTCCGCCGGCGGAGGGGCAACCGCAAGCCAGCCGGGCAAGGGCAAGCCGGCGGTCACCATCGGGGACAAGAACTTCACCGAGGAGTACATCCTCGGCGAGCTCTACGCCCAGGCGCTCCGCGCCAAGGGCTACAACGTCACGGTGAAGAGCGGGATCGGGAGCTCCGAGATCATCGACAAGGCGCTCACGGCCGGGCAGATCCAGCTATACCCGGACTACGTGGGGACGATCCTTTCGGTGCTCGCCCACCAGAACACGCCGCCGCAGTCCCAGACCGCCACCTACCAGGCGGCCCAGACCTTCGAGCAGGGGCGCGGATTCACCCTGCTGGACGCCACGCCGTTCTATGACACCAACGCCATCGCCGTCCTCCCCGCCTACGCCCAGAAGCACAACCTCAAGGCGATCGGCGACCTCAAGGGCGCGGGCGGCTTCACCTACGCCGACACGCCCGAGAACCTCAACCGCCTGCAGGGAGTGGCCGGCCTGCGCAAGGTCTACGGCCTCACCAACCTCGTCTTCCGACCGCTGGCGATCGGGCTGCAGTACCGCGCCCTCGAAGGAGGCTCGGCGCAGGCCGCCGACGTGTTCAGTACCGACGGCCAGCTGACTCAGACCAAGCTGACGCTCCTGACCGACGACAAGCACATCTTCGGCTTCCAGAACGCGGCTCCCGTCGTGAGCACGAAGGTGCTCCAGGCGGAAGGGCCGGCGTTCAAGCAGACACTCAACCTGGTCAGCGGCAAGCTGACGCTCCCGGCGATCCGCAGCATGAACGCCGCCGTCGATGTCGACAAGCAGCGTCCCGCCACCGTGGCCCAGACCTTCCTGAAGGCGAACGGGTTGCTCTGACCTACATCCGTGAGTAGCGCGGGGCCGCGCGACGTGTCGCGAGCGCGCTGAGCGGGACTTGAAGCAGAAAACCCCGCTTCTGCGGGGCTTTCTGTCCGGTGGAGCCGGGATCGTGGGGGTTGCGAAGCCTGTCCACGATGCTGATTGGAGCTCACCTTGAAGATGACCCCCGGTCACCGTGCCAAACGGGTCGGACGGATCGTCTTTCGCGCCGATGATGAGCGCCTGACACCGTTCGCTGGGCTCGCGGTGATCGGGGCGCTCACGCGAGCGCTGGGGCTTATCGGGCTGATCGACGGGGAGCTTGCCCGGGAGCGCCGCGCTGCGCCGGTCAAAGTCCGTGCGCGCGGCGTGTCGGGTGGCGAGTTGCTGCTGGGTCTCGCGGAGTCCCAGTTGATCGGCGGCGAGTGCTTCGATGACATCGAGGAACTGCGCGGCGACGTTGCCGGCACTGACCTTCGCGGGGCCCGGCGGGTGCCGGCGGCGTCGACGGCACGGCAGCTCGCCAGGCGCTTTCGGCGTTGTCACATTCAGGCAATCGAGCGCGCGAGCGCGAGGGTCGGGGGGCGTCTGGACCGTGCGCTTGGCCGCGACCCAGGTGAGGACGCGACGATCGATCTGGACGCCACGCAGCTTGAGGTCCACGGTCGCCAGGGCGGCGCAGCGCGCTCGCGCCAC
>JBPCNA010000015.1:0-11436 GCA_051001735.1 Solirubrobacteraceae bacterium | reverse complement strand
ACCGCAACGACAGCATCAACCCCGACCGCATACAACGCCTCGACCTGATCCCGCCGCACGACTGCAACATTCCCTGCATCCGCCAGGAATCCTGCCACCCAACCCGACGACCCCCTGAACGCTTACGATCAGATGACCTCCACGCCAGCGCGCTGGAGCTCTTCGAGTAGCAGCACTTGGTAGGCGTACCGGCGGGCGAGGCGGTCCGGCGCGTGACAGAGGATCACCTCGAAACGGCCCTCCGTAGCCAGGTCACGCAACCGCTCAAGCCCCGGTCGTCGCAAGGTCGCGCCCGAGAACCCCTCGTCCTCGAACACCAGATCCTCAACGACCACCGGCCCGCGCTCGACGGCAAGCTCACGCAACGCGGCGGTCTGGCTCTGGATCGTCTGTTCGCGCCGCTGACGATCGGAGGACACCCGCGCGTAGATCGCCGCGACCCGCCCCGGCCGCCCGGCCGCCCGGCCGCCGGCGAGATCATTCCGACAATCCTGGTCTCGTTCATCGTCCCTCCGTTCGTTGCCAGTCACACGACGCCGCTCAGGCGCCAACACCGCGTACGCCTGCGCCAGCCGCGAGTCGGCCAGCCGGTCTCCGACGAACTCGACCTCAACGCGCCTGGCCACCGGGCCGCTCGCTCGCCCGATCGAGATACACGCGCGCCGCCTCCGCGACCACCGCGCTCAACGTCACCCCGCGAACCCGCGCACTGTCGCGCAACCCGGCGAGAAACGACGGCGCCAACCTGACCGTGAACACCGCTGTGCGCTCCGGTACTACGACTCCGCCGGGCCGAGCGAGCGCCGCGTTCACATACCGACGCGCCTGGCGCTCCGACAGCACGCACTCGGCCTCCAGCACCCGTACCGCGTCCGCCGGCGCCAGGTCGACCAACAACGCGACCGCCCGGTTGACCCGCACCGCGTACTCGTCGGCATACGCCCGTCGAACAGCCATCAGTCTCTTGAGTACTACACGTCAAGGCAGACTCCTTCCCGCCGGACGCGAAACCAGCCACTCAAACTCGAAGTTGCCTACTGCGTTTGGGTCGCCTCATCCACGCAGAGCACCAGAGCGCCCTTCGGGGGGCGAGGCGCCGCACGCTCCACTGGGTACTCCCGTCCGGGAAACGCTCGAGCGTCATCGCGAGCATGCGCTGGACCTCATCGTCGTCCACCTCCCGCGGGCGGGCCGCGCGCGCCGCGTCCGCGAGTCCGGCCACGCGGTGCTCGGCGATGTTGCGCCTCCACAACCCGACCGTCGGCGGCGAAACACCTCCTTCGCCGCGATCTGCGTGTTCGTGGCGCCGTCCGCCGCGCGCAGCGTTCCTCCTCCTCAGAGAGTTCGATCGCCGGAGCCGGACGCGCCACAACCCGCCGTACCGAAAGTGCCTTACAGATGCAAGGGCCTTGTGGCACGCTGCGCTAGGACGCGACCGGCGCGACCTGCTGCAAAAAGGCCTCCGCCTTTTCAGGTGTCCCGAGCCAGTCGAAGAAGTCGGCTCGATTGTTGAACGCGTTGACCCACCGCTGTCTGATCGCCGGGATCTCGTTTCCTGCCGCCAGCACGCGGGCGACATGCTCGGGCATACCGCCGAGCAGCAGGTTGTTCCACTGCGTCACGAACCGCAGGTTCGTGTCCCAGAAATTGTTGAACGTTTGCTCCATGAACGCACGGTCGTACGGGGCATCGCCGTGTTTGCGGATCGCGGTCAGATAAGCGTCGGCGGCCATAGCCGCGCTGTTGGCGCCCGGAGCCGTCAGCGGGTCGTTGACCACGAGGGCGTCGCCGAGTCCAAGCACTAGCCGGCCGGAGGGGAGTTGGCCTACCGGCTCGCGGACAGTCGGGGTCACTCCTCCCCTTAAATACGCGTTGGCGTCCATCGGTTCGACGTGGCGGCAGCGCTCGTACATCCGTGGCAGATAATCCTTGAGCAGTTGCTTGGAGTAGGCCAGGTGCTCCTCCACCGAGGCGCCTTCCGGCCAATGGTCCCACGGTCCTCCAGGGAAGTATTGGAACACGAGGAGGTGTCCTGGCCCGCTGGGCCCGAGCGTCGGCAGCAGGATGTTCTCGCCGCAACCCCGGACGATCGTGACGCAAACCCCGTCCCAGGGACCACGAGGGAGCATCCCGGTGACGGCGCAAATGGCAATGATCTTCTGCGGCTTATCGAACGGGGACTCCTCAGAATTCCGGGGGAACAGGCTGGCCGCGTCCCTCCCCGCAGCAACGATCACGAGGTCGTGCGTGTCGCGGTAGCGTTCAAGCTCGGGGATCCCCACCTGAGCGATCTCAAGGCGCCCGCCGCGCTGTTCCAGCATTTCCATCCAGACGGGATACTTGACTCGCTGGTCGACTGACTGCCCCGGTCGTTCCAGACGCGCCTCCCAGTCGAAGACCGGGGTCGGATCATGAGGATCGAAAAGGGCGTACGCCTTGCCCTCGATCTGGGGACACTCCTGCTGCCACATATCGATGCCGAGCGCGCGCTCGGTCGCAAGCGGCACGTCGAACATGGTTTGACCGGACAGCAGCCGTCCGTTTCGCACGTCGTCCGCCGTACGGTTTGAGACGACGGTCACATCATGGCCGTCACCAAGCAAGCCAATGCCAAGCTGCAACCCCGCTTGGCCGGCACCAACGATCAGAAAGCTAGCCAACGTCGCCCCCTTATCCTTAGCCCGTAAGTTGGCGGAATAGTAGCAGGCGCCTGAGGCCCAGCGAAGCGATGGCGACGACGCTAGTTCCGGGCGCCCGCCGTAATCTCGTCCACGAACATTTGCTCGACCCCGGCCGCGTCGGTCTGTCGCGCTTGCGCGAGCGACAGACCGGAGCCGTCGAACAGGCCATCGGCCGACCACCGATCCGGGTCGAGGCTGATCACGTATGGATTGATCTTCTGATTCTCGCTCGGCGCGGCGTCGCCGAGGTTACGGGCTGCGCGATGGAAGACGATCACCGCGCACGCCTCCATCAGGTCGGCGTTGGCGGCGACACGCTTCTTCAGTTGGTCGTCATCGAAGCGAGAGAGGAGGTCGTGGTGGCGATCGAACAGGCCGGGAAATCTCTGCGGCCCGGCCATGCCGCGGACCCACTCGCGATTCTCGAGCTCGTTCCACTCGCGGAACAAGCCCTCGAGCGCATGGACGATCGACCACATCCGATCGATGTCGGGGCGGACGGCGGCCATCAGCTCGAGATCGGTGAGCTTCCGGTTGAAGAAGAGCAGACCCAGCGCACCCCAGTAGTAGAAGTTGTTGAGGCAGATCTTCACCGCCATCACGAGCGGGTTGCCCCAGAACACGTACTGATCCTCGTACTGGGTCAGCCCGCATCGGTAGGCGCCGAGGTAGAAGTCGTCGTGAGCCTTGGCTCGTTGGGTGACGTTCTCGCCCTCGAGCGAGCGGGCGATGAGATCGGTCGTGAGCGTATTCCCCATCGCGATGAAGTCCGACCCGGGCGAGTAGAACGGGTCGAGGAACGCGCCTGCTTCGCCGACGAGGGCCCAGCGCGCGTCGCCGTCAAAGCACTGCTTGCAGCCATATGAAAAGTCCTCGACCTTGAGGAAGTCCTCGACCTGGTCGCGGCGGGCGTCGAGCGGCTCGCCGAGCTGCGGCTCGTGTTTGCGGATCCATCCCAGCGACTTCTCGAGCGTGTCCATCTCGGACATCGGGTGGAAGCGCGGATCGGCGACGATCCCGATCGAGATCGGGCCGGAGGCGAGCTGGATCATCCACACCCAATAGCCCTTGCCACACAGGTGGTTGGTGCTGTACCGCCGCAGGCCCCGCTCCTTCATACGGCCGAAAAACTCGTCGTCGCCCGGGTCGACCCAATCCTCGAGGTCGAGGCCGCCGGCGAGCCGGAACCAGGCGCTGTTGACGTTGTGGTCATTGCCCTGGACGAGCCCGAGCTTCTTCTTCAGCATGAACGAACGTCCGGTCGCGTCGACGAGCCAGCGGGCTTCGATCGTCGACTCCTCGCCGCCGGGGCCACCGCGCACGATCGTCACCCGGTGCGGGTCGCCTACCTCGACGTTCGTGATGAAGGAGCCCTGGAACAGGTCGTTGCCGATCTCGTGGTTCTGGTCACCGAGGAAGTTCTCGAACCGCCCCCGATCGAACTGCCAGCTCGGGACGGGGGAGTACCCGGTCGGCCCGAGCTCGATCCGGTCGGCGAGCTTAGAGTTGTCGCCTGCCGGGAACCAAAACCGCAGCCCGCATTTCTCGACCTGAGCGTTGAGCAAGTGGTCCTCGAGGCCGAGCACCTTGCCGAAGTAGTTACACGCGAGGTTTTGCGTCGATTCGCCGACCTTGAAGGCCGCTTCCGGCGCGGGACCAGGCCGCTTCTCGGCGATGAAGACGCTGGTCTGTGGACGCGCCTGCCTGATCTGGAGTCCAAGAGTCAGCCCGGCTAGGCCTCCCCCCAGGATCGCCACGTCGTAGCGCTCCGCCGCCTGCTTGTCGAAACTCAAGGCCCCTCCTGTCGCGTTGCCCCGTCACCGGACCTCACCGCTCGGCGCCGGTCCCCCGCGCATACTATCTTTGTCGCGAAGACTCGCGCCGGGCTTCAATGGCGCGCTCTGCGCGGTCGGGCGGGTCAGTACAGCTCACCCTCGCAACCATGCTCGACCAGGGGAAGCCAGCCGAACGCGAACTCGTGCAGCGTCGACCCAGACCCCTCCCGGCGCCACCGGCCGCTCGCGCGAGATTCACCGCTCGCGCCTCGCCAACGAGCGGTCGGATTCCTTGGGCTGGCGGCCACCGCTTCGGTACATCACGACCAACCGCGCTCCGCGCTGGTAGACGCCAGGCACCGAGGTGCGCTCGAGTAACAACCCGCTCAGTGTTGCCTGTTGCCACCCCAAAAGGGTTCAACACAAGCCCAGATTCCCCTCCACAGACTGGGAATCCGATCACGTGTCCGAGGGTGCCCGATCTCAGGACATATGTCTCAGGTATCGGTCACTGGTGTCTCAGGACATATGCCACACGAAGCCTGGAGTTCGTCGCGGCGGCGAAGCCCGGACGGCGAGTGTGCCGGGCATGACGTTTGAGATCGGAGGTGGAAGTCCTGTCCGCTGGAGGTCGAGCACATGATGAGACCTTGAGAAGCCCCCGGCAACCGCAAACGGCCGACCGAGGACCGAGCCGGCGTTCCGGGCCCGTCACCCAGCGCCCCCGGCAGGATTCGAACCTGCAACATCCGGCTTAGAAGGCCGGCGCTCTATCCGGTTGAGCTACGGGGGCCCGTCGGCGCAATCATCGCACCGAGCCTCCGTTCAGACGGCCCAGGACCTCGTCCCAAAGCGCCTCGTAGGCTCGGGCCGCCCGGCCCCGCGGGGCGAACTCGGCGACCGCGCTCCGGTGGAGGCCCATCCGCTCGACGTCGCTCGCCGCCGGGATCACGGTCGCCAGGAGGCCGGCGTGCTCGCGGGCCATCGCCGCCATCACCTCTCGGTGCATCCGCTTGCGGCCGTCGACCATCGAGAAGAAGGCGAGCACCTCCGGACCGCCCCGGACGACCCGCTCAAGCTGGGGAAAGGTCCGCATCGACAGCGCCGCCGGAATCAGCGGCACCAGCAACGTGTCGGCCGCCGCGAAGACGCTTTCCGAAACCAGCGAGATGCTCGGCGGGCAGTCGAGAAAGATGTACTCGTACTCGGCGCCCAGCGGCGCCAGCACCCGACCCAGGCGCCGCTCCGGGTTCTTGGTCCCGTCGAGCGCCAGATCCATCTTCCGGTAGGAGAAGTCGGCCGGCAGCAGGTCGAGCCCCTCCTGGTCGGTGCCCCGGATCAGGCCCCCGACCTCGGTCCGGCCGGTCACCAGCCGGTCGCCTCCGCCCTTGACCTTCGGCTTGATCCGGAAGAGGAAGCTGCTCGCCCCCTGCGGATCGAGGTCCCACAGCAGCGTCCTGGCTCCGCCCCGCGCCGCCAGGTAGGCCAGATTGACCGCCGTCGACGTCTTGCCCACCCCGCCCTTGATGTTGTAGCTCGCCAGGATCCGGGTCATCGGAACGACTCTCGCACGAGCGCCCGCTGCTCCGGCGCCGCGTAGATCGCAAAGCGCGCGCTGAAGTCGGCCCGCGCCGCTGCGCTCTCGTCCTCGATCCGCTCGAGTACGACGCCCAGCGCGATCAGCGCCGCCGGTCCCCCGGCCACCGTCGCCAACTCGGCCCCGAGCGACCGCATCGTCGTCGCCTGGACACAACGATCCTGGAACTCCCCGAGCGTCTCCTGGAGCGCCTTCAGCGTCCTCACCGTCGGCTTGACCGCCGCCGACGGGAAGAGGCCGGCGAAGATCTCCAGCAGGTAGCGGAGCTCCTTGCCCTGCTTGCGCAGATCGTGGAGCTCGACCGCCGGTGAATCCTCGTCGATCGCCGCTCCCGCCCGCCGCATCTGGCGGTAGACGGTCCGGATCCGCCGGCCGACCACCTCGCCCAGCGTTGGCCCCGCCGCCCCGTCGCCGCCCAGCTCGACCAAAAAGGCCTTCCAGTCGCCGAGCAGGCGCCGTGCCCGCTGCGACTCGAGCGCCGCCACCATCCGCTCCCACTCCGCCTCCCGCCGCCCCCGAAGGAGGTCGCCGAGCGGCGCGAGCTCGGCCGCCCGCCCCGCGGTCGCCTCGCGCTGGAATCGGACAAGGTCCTGCAGGAGCACATCGAGATCCCGGGTCGGGCCCGTCACTTGGCCGAGCCAACGGAACTCCGCCCGAAACCACCGCAGCCGCTCGGCGGGGAACACCGTCGCCAGCCGGCGTTGGACCGATCGCGTCCGCCGCACCGCCACCCGGAAGTCGTGGAGGAACTCGTTGTCGATGTCGTCGACCACCCCCGGCAGGTTCAACTCGATCGTCCGGAGGATCTCCCCCAGAGCGACCGCCGCCCCCGCCGCCGCCGGCGCACCCCCGATCAGGCGGAGGTCGAGCTTGGCCGGCGTACCCCCCGGCCTGCCCCCCAGCGCCAGCACCGCCTCGTCGTGGAGCGGCACCCGGCTCGGCTCGAGACCGAGGTCCTCGACCAGCGTCCGCCGCACCCGCGCCACGGCCCGGTCGTAGCCGCGGACGGCGATCACCCGGACCCGCGGCCGCAGGGGCACGGCGGCACCGCCCCCACCGGCCGCGCCGTTGATCGCCGTCGGCGCCTCGATCTGGAGGCGGACGACCGTCTTCTCGTCGCGGTTGAGCACCCGCAGCGGCCGCACCGAACCCCGGGTCCGGACGATCGGCAGGAGCGCCCGGACCTCAACCTTCGGCGCCAGCAGGTCGCGGAGCACGCCCTCGGGGAGGTCGCCGGCGAACAGCCCTTTCGTCGCCGGAGCCGACGCCGACCCCGGGGTCCCCGGCGCGACTGCCGCCGCGGCCAGCTCGCCGTAGCCGGCGCCGCCGGCCGCGACCAGGCGCCCGCCCCCGCCGACCAGCGCCAACCCCGCCGCGTGGAGGCGGCCGTCGAAGGTGTCGAAGAACGTCCGATCGACCGCGCCCACCGGCCCCACCGCCAGCTGTAGGCGGGCCGCGAGCCGCGCGAGCGCCGCCTCGAGGTCGAGCCCCTCCGGCAGGAGATACTGGGTGGCGTCGGCAGCCATCGCGGCCGCCGGAGTCTCCCACATCGACCCCCGGCGGCCGGTTTTCCCCGCTCAGCTCGTGGTCGTAGTGCCCGGCCGCGCGCCCGGGCGGCGCGCGAACCGCGCCGGGAGGAGGGAGGCGTGGGGGCACCGGGTGTAGAGCGGCATAAGAATCGGCACGCCCTGTCAGGATGGGTCGATGCTCGCCTCAGCCCTCCGCCGCCGGCCGCCGGCGCGGGCCCAGGTCGCCGGGCTCGCGGCCGTCGTCTGGATGGCCGGAGCCTCGGCCGCCCGGTCGGACACCGACTACGGCACGGTCGGCGTCGACGCCAAGAGCTACGGCTCGATCGTCTCGCTGAGCACGCCGTCGAGCCGCCTCTTCCAGGAGAACGACGAGTTCGTCGTCCACCGGGACGTCGTCCAGTCGAGCTTCACCGCCGCGAGCCCGGGCCTGATCCAGGCCGGCGTGTACCGGTCGGGGCCCGGGATCGAGCTCGACAACTGCGGGGCCCGGGCCGGCTACACCGTCTTCACCGAGGTCAAGGCGTTCGGCTCGATGGCCTACCGGTGCCAGCTCTTCGGGGCGGTCTCCCCCGGCACGGTGGTCACGTTCGACATCTTCCGCTTCTCGACGCCGGCGACTTGGGGGATCCGCATCAACGGCGGCTCCACCGGATCGGTCTACCGGCTCAGCTTCAACCAGGGCGGCCCGGCGATCGGCAGCGAGATCACCGACGTCGACACCAACTACGCAACCCAGACGGCGACCCGCTTCGGGGTGGCCGGAGGTGCGGCCTGGAGCGTCTACCGCAGAGCCGGGCGGGCCGGCGCGCACCGGGTGACCGGCGCCGACCCGACCGACCCGTATCCGACCGACGACCCGCACTGGGTGCTCCCCCAGCCGCCGGCGCGGATGACGATCCGCCACCGCCAGTAGATGCGCCCGCGCGACATTGGTGTCCTGTTGGTACTCGCCGGCGCCGTCGTCGTCGTGCTCGTGCTGGCGCTGTCGGGTGGGGGCGGCGGCGGCGTCAGCCCGGCCGGGCGTGTCGCGGCCATCGCCGCCTCCGTGGTTCCAGGCGCGTCGGCGGTGCTCGGGGCGCCCGCCGAGCCGGCCCCGGGCGCCCAGGGCCTCCGCATCGTCCTGCCCGATCGGGCGATCCACCCGCCCCCGGGCGGGCCGCCGCTGTCGCGGAACTCGACGGCGGCCTCGGTCTACGCCGGGGCCGGCTGGCGCGGGGCGCTGATCGCCGCCGTCGCCGCCACCGAGGTCCAGGCCCTGACCGACTTCATCGTTACCGACCGGGCCGGCGCCCAGGCGCCGGGGGCCGCCTTCTACCTCGACGGATCGGTCCGGCCGGCACC
Source organism: Solirubrobacteraceae bacterium (assembly GCA_051001735.1). Taxonomy (GTDB): domain Bacteria; phylum Actinomycetota; class Thermoleophilia; order Solirubrobacterales; family Solirubrobacteraceae; genus Palsa-513. The sequence continues at coordinate 2,513 of JBPCNA010000015.1, read as the reverse complement.
GGGCCAGAACCCGGCGGCGGGGATGACCATGCTCGACCGGGTCTCGCCGGCGGCGGCGCTCCGGCAGCTCGACGACAACCTCCTGGTGCTGATGCGCGGCCTGCCGGCCGGCTCAGTCACCGGGATGACGGTCACCGAGGTACCGGTCGACCGCGGCCGGGCGGGGTTCGCCGTCGAGCTCCGGGTCGCGGACCTCCAGCGGTTGACCCACCGCTTCGGCGACATCTTCGCCGGGGTCGGGACGGGGTTGGCGCCGGGTCCGGCGTCGACGGTCGAGGGGCTGGCCATTCACGCCGTCGATCCCGAGGGGCGGAACGCCGGAAGCTGGATGGCGACGCGGGCCCAGCAGGGGACGACGGTCGCGGATCCGCGGTTGCGGCTGCCGCGGGCGATGGTCCCGCGACTCCACTTCACCAACGAGACCGGCGGCCCGGCCGCGCTGCCGAGCGCGCACGCCTGATGCGCCGGGTCGGTGGGATGGTCATGGCCTCCGTCGTGCTTTCCGCGGGGGTGGGCGCCGGCTCGCCGGTCGCCGGCGGCTGGTCGCCGACGGTGGTCGTGCCGGCTGTCACCGGCGACGTGATAGCGGGGTATCGGCGGCTCCACCGGGTGGGTCTGCGGATGGCGATCCCGTCGTCCTTCTCCGTGCGTGCCCTGTGTCGGTTGGCGGCGCGAGCGCAGTCGCCGGCGGCGGGGACGCGGGTGGGTGCCGGGGCGGTCGTCACCTTGCGGCGGCTGGGCTGCGCGGTGGCGAGCCCGGCTGGGACGTATGTGCGGGTAACGGTCCCTGATCTGCGGGGCCGGCCGGCCAGCGCGGCGGTCGCCTGGGCGGAGCGGGCCGGGCTCTACTGGGAGGTCGTGCGATTGGCGGCGCTACGGCCGTCGAGCCGGGGGGAGCTGCTCGACAACTACGTGGTGGTTGGCCAGAGCCCGGCGGCCGGGGCGACGCTCGGCCGGGGGTTCGACTGCTCGACCTCGGCGACGCGCTGCTACCGGGTCACGCCGCTGGTGCTGCGGGCCCGGCGGGTGTGGGGGTGACCGGCCGGGCGGCCCGGGCGCGGGGCTTCCGGTTTCGGGGTGATCAGCGAAGGCCGGGCCGCCGACGGTCGCCGGCGGGGCTTCGATCACCGCCGGCCCGTCGAGGTGCCCTAATGGAGCTAGCTGCGGCCGGGCGCGGCGACGCGGCGGCGGAGATCGCCGACCAGCGGGTGGCCGAAGCCGAGGCCGTCGAGGACGCTGACCACCAGCCGGCGGACGTCGGCCTCGTGGTCGGCTTGGCTCTCGGCGGCTCGCGCCTGGGCGGCGACGAGGTGGTCGAGCGCCCGCGCGGTGTCGTCGGCGTCGAGCGCGGCGAGGCCGGCGGCGAGATCGGGGTCCTCGACGCCTTCGAGGCGGATCCGGGCGGCGAGTCCGTCGGCGCGAAAGCCGCCGCTGACCGGCTTCAGGATCTCGAGCGCCTCGGCGCTCTCGCCCCGACGATGGAGCAGGCCGGCGAGGGCGACCGCCGGGTCCGACCGACGCCTGTCCCTCTCTGTGGCTTCGCGGAGGGAGGCCTCGTCGCCCGCGGCCACGAGCGCGTCGATCTCCGGGTCATCGAGGTCGTCGAGGAAGCTCGCCACCCGGGCTGGCGGCCGGGCGCCGACGAACTGGGCGACCACCTCGCGCCGGCGGAAGACCTTGACGGCGGGGATGCCGTGGACGCCGAAGTATTCGGTGAGAGCGCGGTTGGCCTCGGCGTCGACCTTGACCAGCTCGACGGCGCCGGGCCGCTCCTTGACCGCCTGCTCGAGCACGGGGCCGAGGGCGCGGCAGGGACCGCACCAGGCGGCCCAGAAGTCGACCACCACCGCGACGTCCTCCGAGCGATCGAGGACGTCGCGCTGGAAGGTGTCCTCCGTCACGTCGGCCACTCCGTCAAGGCTACCCGGCCGCGAGCCGCAGGATCTCGCCGTGGGGACCGGCGCCGGTACTCGGCCGGTCGCCGTGGTTGCGATGTAGATCGAGCCGTCGGGGGCGACGGCGAGTCCCGTCGGGTAGGAGAGACCGGCGCTGGTCAGCACGGTGCGACTGTGGTCGGCTTCGACGCGGACGAGCGCGCCGGGCGCGGCCGGGTTGGTGAGCCCGGCGCGGTCGATCTCGAGTACGAGCAGCCGGCCACCGTGGTCGAAGGCGAGCGCCGAGATGTCGGTGAAGCCGCCGGCGTAGACGGTCGGTGGCTGCCCGGGAACGACCCGCCATACGCGGGCCGAGCCGGCCGGGAAGGGATAGGCGAGCTCACCGGCTTAGAGGGCTCCGTCGGGTCCGACGGCCACCGACGTCGGCACCGACTGCGCAGGCGCCGCGGCGCCCGCCGCGGCCTTCACGGTCTGGAGCGGGAAGACGGCGAGGAGGTGGATCCGGCCGGACGGATCGACCCAGAGAATGGCGGCGGCGGCGGCGGCGGAGGGGTAGCAGCCACGGGGGAGGGCCCAAAAGCAGCGGGTGCTTTTGCCTAACTTTTGTTTCTTCATTCA
>JBPCNA010000014.1:0-3737 GCA_051001735.1 Solirubrobacteraceae bacterium | reverse complement strand
CCGTCGGCCTGGTCGCGATGGCCGCGCCCGCCGGGGCGCCGGCAACGGCCGTGCCGGGCGGCCGCACCCTGCTGCTCGCGCCGCCGTTCGTCGTGCCGACCGGGGCGAGCGGCGCGCCGAGCATCTCGCCCGACGGGCGCTACGTCGCCTTCGTCTCGGCCGCCGGCAACCTGACCGTCCCGGCGGTCACCGCCGCCGCGCCGCAGATCTACGTCTTCGACGCGGTCTCGCAGACGGCGCGCCTGGCCTCGAGCGCCCCCGACGGCGCACCGGCGAGCGACGCGTCGAGCCAGCCGTCGCTGAGCGCCGACGGACAGGTCGTCGCCTTCGCCTCCCGGGCGACGAACCTCGCGCCGGGCGCCGCCAAAGCGACCACCAACATCTACGTCAAGGCCGGCGACGCGCCCGCGCGCCTGCTCACCACCGCCGTCGGCGGCGCTCCGGCCGACGGGAGCTCCTACCAGCCGGCGATCTCGGCCGACGGCCGCTACGTCGCGTTCACCTCGAACGCCGACGACCTGATCGCCGGCGATGACAACGGCAAGCCCGACATCTTCGAGTACGACCTCGGGAGCGGCGCGCTGCGGCGGGTCAGCACGGGCGGCGGCGGCGCCCAGGCCGACGGGCCGTCCTCGAACCCGTCGATCAACGCCGACGGCCGCTCGGTCACCTTCGCGTCGTCCTCGACCAACCTCGCCGGACGCCTCCCGAAGCCGTTCGAGCAGGTCTACGTCCACGACATGCTGGCCAACCGGACCGACCTGATCAGTATCGGCCGGCGCAACAAGCGCCAGAACGCCGCGGTGTCCCCCCCGTTCACCCAGGTCTCCTCGGTCAGCGCCGACGGCCGCTTCGTGGCCTTCGACTCCGACGCCACGAACCTGACGCGCCGCCGGAGCAACGGGCACACCAACGTCTTCGTGCGCGACCGCTTCAAGCACACGACGACGATGGTCAGCCTGAGCAGCCCGGGCACCGCCGGGAACGACGACAGCTTCAGCCCGGCGATCTCCCCGGACGGCCACTTCGTGATCTTCGACTCGCTCGCCGACGACCTCGCCCCGGCGGCGTCCCCCGGTCCCAACGTCTACGTCCGCGACCTGACGCACGCGACGACGACGACCGTCGACGTGACCACCGACGCGCGGCCGCGCAGCCCCGAGATCCGGACCGTCCTCCAGCAGCCGGCGATCTCCCGCGACGGGCTGGTGGCCGTGTTCGAGTCGGGGGCGGCCAACATCGTCGGGACGGCGTCCAACGGCGTCGAGAACCTCTTCCTGCGCCGGCTGGCGGCGCCCCGGACGATCGCCGTCCACCCCCCGGCCGCGGTCGTCGGCCGCCGGCCCTCCGTCGAGTACCGGGCGGACGACCCGTTCGCGACGATCGGCCTCTGCGAGCTCGACGGCCGGCGCCGGATCTGCCGGCTCGGACGCGTGCGCCTGCCGGCGCTGAAGCCGGGCATCCACCGGCTGAGCTTCGCCGCCGGAGGCCCGGGCATGCTGTTCGACCCGGCGCCGGTCGTCACCCGGTTCCGCGTGCGCTGACGCCGGCGAAGAGGAAGCTCAGCCGACGATCAGGAAGGCGACGGTCACGGCGGGGCTGCCGGGGCCGCTCCGACCGACGACCAGCCGGTAGGAGCCGGGCCGGTAGCGCCGGCCGCGGGCGACGAGGGAGACGGCGACGCGGTTGCGCCCGACGGCGTCGCGGTGAACGATCCGCGCCGCCAGCCGCGTCCAGCCCCCGCCGGGACGGGCGCGTTGGATCCGGATCACCGATACGGCGGCGTCGGGCGAGCGGTAGGTCAGCGTGATCCGCGACTGGCCGCGCACCTGCGTCGGCGTGACGAGGAGGGCACTCGGCGTGATCGCCACCGTCGCGTTCGGATTGAACAGCTCGGTGCTCGCCAGGAAGTTGCCGGTGTAGCGCTGGCCGCCGGCGATGAGGACGCGGCCGCCGGGAAGGAGCGCCGCCGCCGCCTGCCCGCGCGGCGTCGACAGCGATCCGACCGGCGACCAGCGGCCGGTCGACGGGTCGAAGGACTCGGCGCTCCCCAGATCGCCGTCGTTGCCGAAGCCGCCGACGAGGAGCACCCGTCCGGAGGGCAGGGCGGTCAGCGTGGCGAAGCCCCGGGCGTCGCCGAGGCGCCCGGCGAGCGACCAGGCGTTGGTCGCCGGGTCGTAGACCTCGCTCGAGTCGTAGAACCCCGACGGCCGGTCGCCGCCGCCGGCCACCAGCACGCGGCCGTCCGACAGGAGGGCCTCGACCTGGTTGGCGCGGGGCACATGCATGCGGCCGGCCGGCGACCAGGTGCTGGTGGTCGGGTCGAAGAGCTCGGCGGTGGCCTGCTGCTCGTCCTTGGCGTTGTAGCCGCCGGCGACGAGCACGCGACCGTCGCGGAGGCGGGCGGCGGCGAAGTGGTAGCGCGCCGCGCGCATCGAGCCGACGGCGGTGAACGTGCCGGCGGCCGGGTCGAACACCTCGGCGCTCGAGAGGGCGACGCTCGACCTGTTACGGCCGCCGGCGAGGAGCACGCGGCCGTCGAGGAGGAGCGTGGCCGTGTCGTGGGCGCGCGGCACGGTCATCGGCGGCGCGACCGCCCAGGTGTTGCTCGCCGGGTCGAAGAGCTCGGCGCTGTCGAGGTAGAGGGCCGTGAGGTTGGCTCCGCCGGCCAGGAGTACGCGGCCGTCGGCGAGCGTGGTCGCCGTGTGCCCGAAGCGGGGCGAGACGAGCGGCGGCGCCGGCGTCCAGACGCCGGATCCGGGGTTGTAGATCTCGCTCGAGGCGAGGATCCCCGTGAAGCCGAAGCCGCCGGTGAGGAGCACGCGGCCGTCGCCGAGCACGGCCGGCGCGGCGATCATCCGCGGGCTGGCCAGCGGGTGAACGGGCGTGAAGCCGCCGTGAACCGTGGCGGCCGCGCCGGGCGCGGCGCCGACCCCGGCCGCCACGACGAGCATGACGAGGGCGACGACGACGCGGCTCATGCGACGAGCCTGAAGGCGAGGATGTTGACGAGCTTGGGCGAGAACACGGTGGTGAGGTTGCCGAGCCGATCGGTCGCCCGTACCCGCACCGCGTAGACGCCGGGCGGGATCTGCGAGCGCGGGTTCATCCGAAACGACCAGCGGCCGCCGCCGACCCGGGCGGCGAAGAAGAGCGGCTCGGCGCAGGCGCGCAGGCGCAATGTCAGCTTCCCGTCATACCAGTAGCACCCGGGCCCGACCGCGCCCGCCTTCGATGACGACACGGCGCGGGTGACCTTCAGCAGCTGGATCGCCAGCTCGACCCGCCGGACGCCGGAGGGGTCGGTGGCGGTTCCGCTGAGCTGGAGGCCGGCCCGGCCGAAGTGGGCCGTCTGGTCGGCCCGGGGAAAGCCGATCGACGCCACCGGCGGCTGGCCGTCGAGGACGGTCACGGCGTACTCGGCCGAGCTGACGATCGTGTTGCACGTGGTGACGATGCTCACCTTCGCCAGGTACTGGCCGGGGTCGTGGTAGGCGTGGACGGCGGTCGGGGCGGCGGTGGCGTCGTCGCTCCCGTCGCCGTAGTTGAAGTCGTAGAAGACGACCGCGGCGGCGGGAACGGTCGACCCGGCGGCGCTGAAGCGGACGGGGCGCAGCTGGAGCGGTCGCCGCACCGAGAGGCCGACGGCGGCCGAGCCGCCGCAGGCGTCGGCGCCGCGGGCTCCGCCCCCGGCCGGGGGGGCCGCCGCCGACCCGGGCGGCGAAGAAGAGCGGCTC
>JBPCNA010000013.1:0-7641 GCA_051001735.1 Solirubrobacteraceae bacterium | reverse complement strand
GGCCGAGGCCCAGGCGGCCGCCGACCGCGGGCTCGCCGCCGCCTACGCCGCGGCCGCCCGCGAGGTCGCCGCACTCTCGGCCAACCCGCTCCTCGCCGGGGCCGTCCGAAAGATCTCGGGCGCCCTCGCCGCGGTCGGGCAGGCCTACCTCAGGTCGGCGAGCGCCGCGGCCGCCCACGACGCCGCAGCCTACGCCGCCGCCGGACGCGCCCTCACCCGCGCCGGTGCCGGCATTCCGCCCGCTGTCGCCGGCCTGCGCGCCCTCGGCTACAAGGTCTCCGGCTGAGGCTCCGCCGGCTCGGCCGCCGCCCTCCCCGGCCCGGGCACCGGCCGGCCGCCCGGTCGGCCGCCGCGTTCCCCTATCCCGGCCCCGGGCGCTCGCCCGGCTCGGCCGCCGCGTTCTCCTATCCCGGCCCCGGGCGCTCGCCCGGCTCGGCCGCCGCGTTCCCCTATCCCGGCCCCGGCCGCTCGCCCGGCTCGGCCGCCGCGTCCCCCTACCCCGGCCCCGGCCGCCCGGACGGCTCGGCCGCCGTCTTCCCCGGCCCCGGCCGCCCTGACGGCTCGGCCGCCGGCTTCCCCGGCCGCGGCCGGCCCGCCGCCTCCACGCTGCCCAGGTCCAGTGACCAGAGCTTGACCTGGGCCTGGCGCCCTCTGACCTCGAACTCGTCGACGAAGATCACGTCCGGCGGCGCCTGGCGCAGGAGCTCGCGCGTCGACTCGGTGAAGAGCAGCTGGTGGGCCGTGCCCTTGGTCATGCTCTCGATCCGCGACGCCGTGTTCGTCGTGTCCCCGATCGCCGTGTATTCGACCCGGCGCTCCGAGCCGACGTTGCCCGACATGACCGGGCCGCTGTTGAGGCCGATGCCCATCCGAAAGCCGTCCCCCAGCCCCTCCTCCCGCAGCCAGGCGTTGAAGCGCGGGAGACGGTGGTCCAGCATCTCCCGCGCGGTGGCCAGCGCCTGGTCTGCGTGGTCGTCGCTCTCGATCGGCGCCCCGAAGACGGCCATGATCCCGTCGCCCATGTAGGCGACCAGGGTGCCACCGTGGTCGAGGATCGCGTCGCTCATCGCGCTCAGGTACTGGTTGAGGACGGCGATCACCCGGTCCGGGCTGAGCGACTCCGCGAAGCTCGTGAAGCCCCGCAGGTCGGTGAACATCACGGTGCACACCCGCTGGACCCCCCCCAGGCGCAGATCCTCATCGGCCCGGGCGAGCACCTCGCCGACCACGTTCTCCGGCACGAAGCGGGAGAAGAGGTCGCGCACCCGCTCGCGCTCGAGCGCCGCCGTCGCGTAGTGGACGCCGAGCGACCCCGAGGCGGTCAGCAGCAGGGCGGCCAGCGGGTAGACGAAGGTCGTGATCAGACCCGAATCGAACGCGAGCTGCGTGGCCACGACGAACGCTCCGCCGATGAGCAGGGCCAGCGTCAGGGCGCGCAGCGGCGACAGGCGCAGGCTGGCTGCCGGTGCGGCCAGGCCGAGCACGAGGATCAGGACGATGTCGAGCCAGACCGGGCTCTCGCCGAGTGGCAGCCCCCGCCGCACCGTCTGCATCGCGTTGGCCTGGACCTCTGCCCCCGGCATCTGCGGGCCGGCCGCGGTGGCGTGGAGATCCTGGAGTGCCGTCGCCGAAACCCCGACGATCACGACCTTGTTGTGGAAGAACCCCCGCGGGATCAGGTGGTGCAGCACGTTCGAGAAGGACACCGACGGGACCGTCCCCGCCGGCCCGTAGTAGTCGATCGGCGCCGGCTTACCGCCGAACAGCGATGGCTTGACCGGATGGTGGTCGAACGCCTCGGCGGTCACCACCCCGAACGTCCGCAGCCCGTCGAGCGCATAGGAGACCCTCCTGATCGTGCCGTCGGACTCCGGGAGGAAGTTGGCCGACGACGACCTCGCGCCGATCGCTCGGACGACCGCGTCGCCGTTGAGGATCCGCGTCGCTCCGTTCGTGGCGGTCTCCGTCGTGTTGAGCACGACCGGCACCCCGGCGGAGGTCGCGTTCAGGATCGACAGGGCCAGCGCCTCGTTCTCCTTGGGATCCTTCGGGTTCTCGGTGAACTGGATGTCGTAGCCGATCCCCTTCGGATGGTCCGAGGAGATCCGGTCGATCACCCGCGCGTGGAGCTGGCGCGGATACGGCCACTGGGTGTCCTTCAGAGTGCTGAACGTCACGTCGTCGACCTCGACGAGGACGATGTCCTTCGCCGGCGGCTGGGTGCCGCGGATCGAGAAGCGCGCGTTGACGCTGTTGAGCTCCTGGCCGTGGAGGAGGTCGGTCGCGTAAGCGATGAGGACGAGGGCCGTCAGGCCGCCCCCGACCAGGGTCAGGAGCACGGCCCGCCGGCGCCGCGACCGGGACCGCCGAGGGCCGGGGCGCGTGCTCCCGGCCACGTCCGCGACCTAGCTTCCGACCACGAGGGACAAAAGGAACAGGGCGACGATGTGGAAGCTCTGGTCCACGGCCCGATCCACGCTCGGATGCACTCCGAGCTCGAGGTGCTTGACCCGCGCCATGTAGGCCCCGATCAGGCGCCCGTCGTCCTGCACGAGGTGGGGCACGCCGATCAAGAGCGCCGCCCCGACCACCCAGCCGCCGAGGTTGCCGGCCAGCCAGATCAACGCCGGCACGTAGGCCAGCGTGTAGGTCGCCACGTGGGAGCACAGCGCCCGCCGCGATACCCCGGGCCGGCTCAGCCCTCCGTGCTTGTTGCACGCCTGCCAATCGGTCTGGAAGAGGTAGTCCCCGACCATGTGGCTGACGGCGAAGGCCACGAACACCGCTACCCACCCCATGGCCGCGAGCTTAGCGCTAGGCTCGAAGCGTGGCCAACGACGACTCGGCCTTCTCACTTTCCCTGGACTTGATGATCAACGATCGCTATGCGATCGTTGAACCGATCTCCCGTGGCGCGATGGGCGCGGTCTACGTCGCCCGCGATGTCGAGACCAACGAGCTGGTGGCGCTCAAGCACCTCACCGACACCCGCCACTCCGCCCGTTTCGAGGTCGAGGCCCGGCTGCTCTCGCTCCTGCGCCACCCCCGCGTCGTACGCATCGTCGACTCCTTCCACGACGACAGCGGCCAGTACCTGTTGATGGATCTCGTCCGCGGCACCGATCTCCACGTCCTGCTCAAGCAGCGGGGCAATCCCGGGCTCCCGCTCGAGGAGGCGATCCGCTACACCCGGGAGACCTGCGAAGCCCTCCAGTACGTCCACGAGCAGCAGATCATCCACCGCGACGTCAAGCCGCAGAACCTGATCCTCGGCGGTGACGGCGTCGTCCTCGTCGACTTCGGCGTCGCCCGCCTGATGGAGGACGAGGAGCCCGGCACGGTCGGCATCGGCACCCCCCGATTCATGGCCCCAGAGGTCTTCGCCGGCGGCTCGGTCTCGCCGCGCAGCGATGTCTTCGGCGTCGCCGCGACGCTCTGGACGCTGATCGCCGGCAAGCCGCCCGTCTACGCCGGGACGACCAACCTCGGCCAGTACAACGCCGACGTCACGCCCGAGCTCGAGCGCGCCGTGGCCGCCGGTCTCGAGCTGATCCCCGAGCGCCGGGTCGCCTCGGTCCGGGCCTTCGCCAGCGCCCTCGGCCCGCCGCTCTCGCGCTCCCGCGGCGAGTCGCTCGCCCTCTCGATCGAGCAGCCCGCCGCTCCGCGGAGCCTGATGGAGGCCGTGGTGAGAACCGCCGCCGGCGTGTTCGACGCCGCCGCCTCGTCGATCGCCTTCATCGACGAGACGACCAGCGAGCTCGTCTACCAGTCCGCCTGGGGCGCCGGCGCCTCGGAGATCGTCGGCGTCCGGCTCCCGCCCGGAACCGGGATCGCCGGCAGCGTGGCCCAGACCGGCCAGGCCCAGGCCGTCCCCAACTGCCGCACCGATCCCCGCTTCGCCGCCCGGATCGCCGCCGGCACCGGCTACGTGCCATACACCATGCTCTGCGTCCCGATGCTTCGCCACGGCGATCCGATCGGCGTGCTCTCCCTGCTCGACCGCCGCGACGGCGGTCTCTACAGCCCCGGCGACCTCGACCGCGCCCAGCTCTTCGCCGAGCTCGCCGTGACCGCGCTCAACGTCAACCCGAGCATGTTCACGAGCCTCGGCCTCACCGTCACCTCCTTCGGTCGCTCGCGCGACGAATAACGCAGCGCGGCTACCTCCGGGCGAGGTAGGCGTGCCCGGCGCTGACGAGCACGGTCCGGCGACGGCGCAGGTCCTGAACGGCCACGAGCCCCCGCTGGACGGTGGTCAGGGTGCCGTCGCAGCGGTCGGCGGTATCCCACATCGTGCCCCGAACGGTGGCCGAGCTGAAGCGACCGCGCGTGCGGAACTTGCCCTTGGCGTTCGCATGGAGCAGGGCGAGGACGCTCTTCGGGAGGAGCTTCTTCGCGGCGGCGGTGCGCGCCTTGCCCACCTTCGGACACGCGCTCGTCGCCCGGCCGAGGACCAGGTTGAGCTGGGTCAGGCCCTTCTGGCTGCGGTCCTGGAGGAGCTTGAACGTCGCACCGCCGAAGTTCCCCGTCTGGGTCCCGCCCGTCGAGTTGACCGCCGTCGTCACCCGAATGACGCCGGCCCGCGTGTCGAGCGTCGAGCCGACCGGGAGGCTCCGCGGCTCGGTCAGCGCCACGAACCCGGTGCCCTTCGTCGCGGCCCGGGTGCCCGTCGAGAGCTTGATGAACACGACGCCGCTGACCACCCCCGCGGTGAAGGACTTCCCGAGGGCCGGAGGGGTCACCGTCGGCGGGGGCGGCGGCCCCGTCCCAGCGTGCTCGCCGAAGTCGGCCCCGGTCAGGGCGACCGGGAACGTCTGCTGGTAGATGCAGCCGCCGAGCATCGTGCAACTGAACCCGGCCTGCTGGACGATGCCGATGATGAAGGTGCCGCTCGGGACGCCGGCGATCGAGTACGAGCCGTCGGCGCCGGTCACCCCGCTCGGGTCGTCCGCCGCCAAGGCGCCGCTCCCGTGCAGATCGACGTAGACGGTCCAGCCGGCGAGGCCGTCCTCGCCGGCGTCGCGGATCCCGTTGGTGTTCGTGTCGTTGAAGACCGTGCCGCTGACCGAGCCCGCCGCCTGGCTGATACGCGCCGCCGGCCCGGCCGCCGCGGCCGGCGCGACCACCGCGGCGGCGATCAGGACGAGGAGAATGAGGGTCTTGCGCGGCGACATGGGTCGGGACGATCAAGGCTACGCGCTGCTTCGGGTGAGGTCAACCGCCCCCCGAAGGGGGGACATAGACCCGCAACCGGCGGCGTCCGGTCGGGTTTGGACCGCCGTGCGGGCGCACGCGCCGCATTTCGTGCCAGAGCGCCTTGGGATGCGTTCGGCCGGTGCTCCCCGGCCTCCCCGAGTCGATCTACGAGCAGATCGGCATCGACGGCGGGTCGACCGATCGCACCACCGATGATGACGGGCGGGCGCCCCGGCGCGCTGCTGCTGCCTCAGGCGGGAAGAGGGGAGGGCGACGCCCTACGGGCCGGCTTTCGCGCCGCCCGCGGCGAGATCATCGTCATGCTCAATGCCGACCCCCGCTAGCTCGACGACTGCCTTCACGACCGACTGCCTGCCTCTGCGCGCGATCGAGGTTCCCAACGGCCGGAGAGCAAGCTCACCGGCGACGGGCTCACCGCGGGGTGCCGCGCTCGAACTCTTCGACCAAGGCCCGGAAAGTGGAGCGCAGCCCGTCAGTCACGTCGACCCGCGTCCGGAAGCCCAACACGCGCTCGGCACGCGACGGATCCAAGCATGAGCGCTCGAGCTCGCCCGGGCGGAGCGGCTCGAGCCGCGGCTCGATCGAGGTGCCCGCCTCGGCCTGCAGGATCTCCCAGAGCGTGCTCACCGAGGTCTCGATGCCGGTCGCGACGTTGAACGTCCCGCGCTTGCCGGCAGCCGCCCGCAGGGCGTCGACGACGTCGGCGACATGGACGTAGTCACGGGTCGGCCGGCCGTGGCCGAACATCCGCGGGGCGCGTCCCTCGTGGAGATGGTTGCTGAAGATCGACACGACGCCGGCCTCGCCGTGCGGGCTCTGGCGCGGGCCATAGACGTTGCCGAGACGGCAGATCGCGTGGGGTGTTCCGGTGAACGCCGACCACGTGTTGATGTACGCCTCGCCGGACCATTTCGACGCCCCGTAAGGCGCCAGGGGTGCCGGGATTCGATCCTCAGAGGTGGGGATCGGCGCGTCGTTGCCGTATAGCGCTCCGCCGGTGGACGTGAACACCACCGACGCCCCATGGCGCCGCGCCGCCTCGAGGACGTTGAGCGTCCCCTGTACGTTGATCTCGCAATCGCGCGCCGGATCGGTGACCGACACAATGACGCTGGATTGCGCGCCCAAGTGGAAGATCACCTGCGGGCGAGCCCGGTCGACGATCTCGTCAAAGGTCTCCCGGTCGGTGATGCTCGCCTCCTCGAAACCGGCGTCGGGGTGAACCCGCCGTCGGTCGCCGGCGGAAAGGTCGTCGACGACGACGACGGTCGTGCCCCCGGCCAGCAGGGCGTCGACGAGGTGCGATCCGATGAAGCCGGCGCCCCCGGTGACTACCGCTGAGTTGAGCATGGCAAGGATTGGGGTCGGGGGTGAACGTCTTCGGCGCCGGTGTCCGATCTCGGCTCGCTGGTCTGACCGGCGCTCCGAAGTTCCTCATCGACTCAACGGACAAGCCGCATTTGTGCTCCGACAGTTGCGCTCACCTCGGACCCAGGGAGTTCCCCGGGACAGGTTGATTCGCCGAAGAGGTCGAACCCCGCGCCCTCCGAGCATAGTCGATCAACCGAGCTCGTCCGGGTCCTCGAGGGACCGCCCCGCCTGAGCGCCGTCGATCGCGGGGAGCGACCTCGGCCGACGGACGTCGGTGTCGGATACGCTCCGGCCGACCGCTGCGCGAGGCGCCCGTGACCCCGTTCAATCCCGACACCGCCGGCGCGGACCCGTTCCCGCCAATCGCCGACTACGCCTTCCTCTCCGACTGCGAGACGACGGCCCTCGTCGCCCCGAACGGCAACGTTGAATGGATGTGCCTGCCCCGGATGGACTCGCCGAGCGTCTTCGGCGCGATCCTCGACCGGGACGCCGGCGGCTTTCGACTCGGGCCGCCGGACGTCGAGGTGCCCGCCGGACGCCGCTACCTCCCGGGCACGATGGTGCTCGAAACGAGCTGGGAGACGCCGACCGGCTGGATCATCGTCCGCGACGTCCTCTGCATCGGCCCGTGGGTGCACGAAGCGGAGCGTTCGGTGAACCACCGTCGGTCGCCGACGGACTACGACGCCGACCACGTGCTCCTGCGGACGGTGCGCTGCGTCCAGGGCTCGGCGGAGGTCCACCTCGACTGCGAGCCGGCGTTCGACTACGGCGGCCTGGCCGCCGACTGGCGCTACGCCGGACCGGGCTACCACGAGGCGATCGCCAGCAACGAGGGGATGAACATCGAGCTGCGCCTGCTGACCGACATGCGCCTGGGGCTTGAGGGCCCGCGCGCACGGGCGCGAACGGCCCTGCGCGAGGGCGCCGTTGCCGACCCGGACCGGCTTGGCGCCGCCGTAGCCGGAGAGATGGCCGAGCTCCTGCTCCTCGAGGCGCGCCTCACCGCCGATCCCGTACATGATCTGGAGCTGGCCCTCCTCGGCCTCG
>JBPCNA010000012.1:0-22175 GCA_051001735.1 Solirubrobacteraceae bacterium | reverse complement strand
CGCCGGGCTAGCCGCCGTGCCGCGCAGCTCGCGCGCGCCGCGCGCGATGGCCTCGCCTCAGCCGCCCCGGCTGGAGGAGGAGCGCACCGAGCCGGCGCTCGCGCCCGGCGACGTCGACCTCTCCGAGACCCGCCTCGTCGACGTCGACCTCAGCGGCGCGCGCCTCGGCGGCATGCGGCTCGTTGACGTCGTCGTCGACCGCGGCAACCTCGCCAACCTCGCCGCGCCCGAGCCGTCGCTGTGGCGGGTGGCAATCTCGGGCGCGCGGCTCACCGGCGCGCAGTGGACGCGCGGGATGATCACGGACGTCGTGTTCCGCGACTGCCGCATCGACCTCGCGACGTTCGCGGGCACGACGTTCGAGCGCACGACGTTCGACGGCTGCCTGCTCGCCCAGGCCGACTTCCGCGAGGCGCTGTTGCGCTCCGTGCGCTTCGACGGCTGCGACCTGACCGAGGCCGACGTCACGGGCCTGCGCATCGACCGCTGCGAGCTGCGCGGCTGCACGCTCAACGGCGTGACCGGGCTGGAGCGGCTGCGCGGCGCCGCGATGCCGTGGGCCGACGTGGTCGGCCATGCCGGCCTGTTCGCGGCGGCGCTCGGGATCCGCACCCTCGACGAGGACGAGCGCTAGCCGCGGGACGGTGCGCGCGCCGCCTCGGATGGCCCCGGCCCGCATGGGCTTCGAACTCGGTCGTGTCGGTGTATGGAGCGCGGAGCTGCGGCGCCACGAGGACGGCGGCGCGATCGACGACGCGGCGGCCGAGCTCGAGGCGCTCGGCTACTCGGCGCTGTTCATCCCGGGCGGCAGGGGCGGCGACGTGCTCGGCGCCGCGGACAAGCTGCTCCGCGCCACGCGCTCCGTGCCCGTGGCCACCGGGATCCTGAACGTGTGGATGCATGAGCCCGCCGAGGTCGCAGCCACCGTGAGGCGGTTGGAGGACGACCACCCCGGCCGCTTCCAGCTCGGCCTGGGGTCAGCCACAAGCCGCTTGTCGACCGGCATGAGCCGGGCCGCTACAAGCGCCCGCTCTCGACGATGAGGGCCTACCTCGACGCGCTCGACGCCGCCACGGCGCCCGTGCCGCCGGAGCGCCGGCTGCTCGCCGCACTCGGGCCGCGGATGCTCGAGCTGGCGCGCGACCGCAGCGCGGGCGCGCACCCGTACTTCGTTCCCCGCGAGCACACCGTGGTCGCGCGGGAGGCGCTCGGGCCGGGACCGGTGCTGGCGCCCGAGCAGGCGGTCGTGCTGGAGACCGATCCGGCGCTCGCGCGCGAGCGGGCACGCGGGCACATGGGGCGGTACCTCACGCTGCCGAACTACGCGAACAACCTGCTGCGCCTGGGCTTCGCCGAGGAGGACCTGCGCGGGGGCGGCAGCGACCGCCTCGTCGACGCGATCGTCGCGTGGGGGGACGAGGCGGCGATCGCCGAGCGCGTCGCCGCCCACCATGCGGCGGGCGCCGACCACGTCTGCATCCAGGTCATCGGCCCCACTCCGGGCGACCTCCCCCGCGAGGACTGGCGCCGCCTGGCCGACGCGCTCAGCGGCTGACCCGGCCCCGCCGCGCCAGCAGCAGGCCGGCGGCGACCAGCGCCGCCCCGAGCACTAGGAAACCCAGGTCGTAGGCCAGCTCCGCATCGCCCGACCGCACGTGGTGGATCCTCAGGACGTGGTGGTCGACGATGCCCTCGACGAGGTTGAACGCGCCCCAGCCGGCGAGCATGAGCCCGAGTAGGTGGCGCGCGGCGCCGCGGTAGCCGTTGCGCATGGCCCTCGTGAGCATGAGGACACCCGCGAGGGCGAAGGCCCACGTCGCCGCGTGGAACAGCCCGTCCGAGAGCGTGTTCGTCTCCAGCCCCGCCACCGTGGTGGCGGGGAAGTCGCCCTCACTCGTGAGCATGTGATGCCACTGGAGGATCTGATGGAGGACGATGCCGTCCACGAAGCCGCCGAAGCCGATGCCCAGGAGGACGCCGGCCGTGGTGAAGCGCCTGCGCTCCCGCTGCAGCCCCGCTGCTGAACCGCTCGTCATGTCCGGGTCTCCCATCCGCTGCTTCGGTTGTACGCTCGCCGCGATGATCTTCCGCCAGATCACGCACGACGACCTCGGATGCGCGTCGTACCTGGTCTGCGACGAGGACGCCGGGATCGCCGCCGTGGTCGATCCGCGCTTCGAGGTCGACGAGTACCTGGAGCTTGCCCGCTACATGGGCGTGAGCATCGAGGACGTCTTCGAGACCCACAACCACGCCGACCACGTCTCGGGTCACGGGCGCTTGGCGGCGGCCACGGGCGCGACGATCCACATCCATCGCGAGGCCGCGGCCGAGTACGACCACGAGCCCTTTGACGACGGCGCGGAGTGGGAGCTGGGGACGCTCAGGATCCGGGCACGGCACACGCCCGGCCATCGCCCGGAGCACACCGCGTTCTCGCTGGTCGAGACGAGCCGGAGCGACGAGCCGTGGGCGGTGCTGACCGGCGACACCCTGTTCGTCAACGACGTCGCCCGGCCCGACCTGGCGATCGAGAAGACCGAGGGGGCGCGCGGGATCTTCCGCTCGCTGCAGGGCAAGCTGCTCGGGCTCGCGGACTCCGTCGAGGTCTGGCCCGGCCACCTCGGCGGCTCGATGTGCGGCGGGCCCGGGATGGACATGAAGATCTCCTCGACGATCGGGTACGAGAAGGCCAACAACCCGACGCTTCAGATCACCGACGAGGATGAGTTCGTTCGCGGTGCGCTGGCCAGGCTCGGCCCGCAGCCGCCGAACTTCCGGGCGATCGTCGATCTGAACACCGGCCCGCTGCTGACCGACGGCGTGGAGTTGCTGCCGCTGGCGCCGCGCCAGGTCGAGCTGAAGCGGGCGGGCGGTGCGCTGCTGGTCGATGTGCGCACCGACCTGCAGTTCGACGAGGCCCACATTCCGGGCGCCGTCTGCATCCCGCTGATGCGCGCCGGGTTCGGCTCCAAGCTGGCGTGGCTCGCCGACCGCGAGCAGGAGATCGTGCTGATCGGCCGCGACGACGACGACGGGCGCCACGCCGGACGGCTGGCGATCGCGGTCGGTATCCGCAAGCTCGCCGGGTTCCTTCACGGAGGGATGACCAGCTGGCGCCAAGAGCGACGCGACACGGCGAGCATCCAGCGCGCCACCGTTGAGCAGTTGCACGAGCGAACGGCCGGCGAGGACGCACTGCAGATCCTCGACGTGCGCGATGAGAAGGAATGGAATGACGGGCACATCCCCGGCTCGGTGTTGAAGACCTGGCATGACATCACCGAGCTTCCCGCCGGCCTTGACCCGGGGGTGCCGATCGCGGTGATCTGCGGCTCGGGCCAGCGCGCGGCGACGGCTGCAAGCCTGATTCAGCGCTTTGGCGGCCTGCATGCCATCCACATCGTCGAAGGCGGCGTACCCAAGTGGGGGCGCCTTGGACATCCACTGGATACGAGCGAGGCGTCCGCCGTCGGGTCGGCGGCGTAGCCGGCGATGGCTGCCGTGGTCGCCACTGAGTTGAACGCGAGGTTGATCGACCAGCTGAAGTCGGTCCATGCCCTCAAAGCGGGCGCGCTGCGCATGTTCGACCCGATGCTCGCCGCGGTCGCGGCCGAGCGCAGCGCGCCCCGGATGCGCGACGTCGGTGATCTCCTCGAACGCATGCATCGCGTGTTCAGCGCGCATCGCCAGGAAACCGCGGCGCACGTCGAGGTCCTGGAGGGCCGCCTGCGGGCGCTCGACCGGGAGCCATCGCGCGGCCGCGTGGCGGGCATGTCGGTCGGGGCAACCGCCCGCGCCCGGATCGGAGCGGTCGGCGGTCAGAACCATGGGGCCAACGCCCGCGACGCGTTCGTCTTCGAGCATCTGGAGATCGCCTGTCTCGCCCTCCTCGAGGAGCTTGCGCTGCGCTCCGACGACGCTCAGACGGCCGCCGCGGCGCACGACTGCCGGGTGCAGGACGAGCTGATGGCCGCCACGATCAACCGAAACTGGACAAACGTCCTGACCTTGATGCTGGCCTCGCAGGGCCTGCCCACCGCCCGACCGGACTCTGGGGACGGGGGATGACGCGCCTGGGTTTCGTGATCGACCAGCGCTCGTGCATTGGCTGCAACGCGTGCACCGTGGCGTGCAAGACCGAGCACGGAGTGGAGCTCGGCGTCTTTCGCACCTGGGTGAAGCACATCGAGCAGGGGACTTTCCCCGACACCCGGCGCTTCTTTTCGGTGATGCGCTGCAACCACTGCGACGATGCCCCGTGCATCGAGGTGTGCCCGGTCACGGCCCTGTTTCGCCGTGAGGATGGAATCGTCGACTTCGACCCGGACAGATGCATCGGCTGCAAGGCGTGCCTGAACGCATGCCCCTATGACGCCCTATACATCGATCCGCAGTCGCAGACGGCGGCTAAGTGCAACTTCTGCGCGCATCGCGTCGACGTCGGATTGAAACCGGCGTGCGAGATCGTCTGCCCTACTCAGGCGATCATCTCCGGCGATCTCGATGACCCGGACTCCGAGGTCAGCCGGCTGATCGACACCGAGCCCGCCTACGTGCGCGCGCCCGAGCAGGGCACCAGCCCCAAGCTGTTCTATCTCGGGGTCCACCACGCGTCGCTGAATCCGCTGGCGGTCGGCGGCGGCGATGCGTACCTGACGACCGAGGTTGCGCCCTCGCAGCGCGAGAAGCTCGCGCCGCTGACACCCGGAGCGACCGCCACGGTGACGGGCGACATCGCGCATCCGCCCCCATGGGGGTGGCGGGTCGCCAGCTACTTCCTCTCGAAGGGCGTGGCCGCCGGGGCGATGATGCTCGCGGTTCTGCTGCTCGTCATCGGCGCCCACGGCTCGGCCTTGGCCGACGTCGTCCCGGGGGTGCTCGCGCTGGGCGGGATCGCGCTGACCGGGGTCTTCCTGATCTGGGATCTGAAGCAGCCGCGGCGGTTCTACTACCTGTTCACGCGGCCGCAGTGGCGCTCGTGGCTGGCGATCGGGGCGCAGATCATCAACGTCGCTGCACTCATCGCCCTCGCGTTCGCGATCGCCTCACTCCTCGGGCTCCACGGGTTGCGCGACGCGCTGCGCTGGGCGATGGTCCCCGCGGGCGTGATGCTCGCGGGGTACACGGCGTTCCTGTTCAACCAGTGCGAAGGCCGCGATCTCTGGCAGAGCCCACTGCTGTTCGCGCATACCGTCGTCAACGCGCTGCTCGCCGGCGCGGCCGGCCTCGGCGTCATCTCGCTGTTCGTGGACGCCCCTGCCGTCAGCTACCGGGCGCTCGGGTGGACGCTCGCGCTCGGGACTGCGGCTAGCGCATCAATCATCGCGTTGGATCTGTTGGGCGGCCATCCGACTGGGCAGGCGGAGCGGGCTGCCCTGAATCTGTGGCGCGACATGTTCGCGAAGCGTTTCTGGATCGGCGGGATGCTCGTCGGCCTGGCGCTCCCGGCGGCCTGCGCAACCGTCTTTCTCGTGGTCGGCGGCGTGGGTCTGCTGGCGGCGGGCGGTGTGCTCGCGTTGATCGGCTTGTGGTTCTACGAAGACGCCTGGGTCCGTGCGGGCCAGAGCGTTCCCCTGAGTTAGAGGAGCGGACAGCATGGCCGGAGGAATCGATCGTAGGGGCGCGCGCCGCCCGACGGGGTATGGACCCAAGGATCGTCTGCTGCAGGCTTACCCGCCGATCGAGCAGTGGGACTCGTGGACGGAGTTCGATCCGGCGGCGTGGCCGCGGAAGGTGCCGCGGGAGTACATGATCGTGCCGACGGTCTGCTTCAACTGCGAGTCGGCGTGCGGCCTCACCGCCTACGTCGACAAGCAGACGCTCGAGATCCGCAAGCTCGAGGGCAACCCTCACCATCCGGGGTCGCGGGGGCGCAACTGCGCGAAGGGCCCCGCCACGATCAACCAGATCAACGATCCCGAGCGGATCCTCTACCCGCTGCGGCGCAAGGGCCCGCGGGGAGGCGGCGGCTGGGAGCGCGTGAGCTGGGATCACGTGCTCGACACGTTCGCCGAGAAGATGCATGGAGCGTTCGCTGCGAACCGGCCGAATGACGTGATGTATTTCGTCGGGCGGCCGGGGGAGGACGGCTTCGCCGACCGGTTTCTGGAGACATGGGGCTGCGACGGCCACAACTCGCATACCAACGTCTGCTCCTCGGGCGGGCGCGCCGGCTACGGCTTCTGGTCGGGGACCGACCGGCCGTCGCCCGACTATGCGAACGCCAAGTTCACGCTGCTGATCTCGGCCCATCTCGAGGCCGGGCACTACTTCAACCCCCACGCCCAGCGAATCATCGAGGGAAAGCACCGCGGCGCGAAGGTCGCGGTCGTCGACCCGCGACTGTCGAACACCGCCTCGATGGCCGACTACTGGCTCCCGGCGTGGCCGGGCAGTGAGGGGGCGATGCTGCTGGCGATGGCCAAGGTGATCCTCGACGACGGCCTCTACGACCACGCGTTCGTCCGCGACTGGGTCAACTGGCGCACCTACCTCGAGCACCGCGCGCCCGCAACCGAGGCGACGTTCGCGAACTTCATCCTCGAGTTGCGCCGCGAGTACGCGCAGTACACCCCCGAGTTCGCCGAGGCCGAGACCGGCGTTCCCGCCGGGACGATCGTGGCCGTCGCGCGGGAGATCGCCGCCGCTGCCCCGGCCTTCAGCTCTCACATCTGGCGGGCCGCCGCAGCGGGGAACCTCCACGGCTGGCAGATCACCAGGGCGCTGTGGCTGCTGAACGTCCTGACCGGCTCGGTCGGCACCGAGGGCGGCGTGTCGCCGAATGCGTGGAACAAGTTCATTCCGGCGCCGTGGCGCAAGCCGAAGGCCAACCTGCAGTGGAACGAGACGAACTGGCCGCGCGAGTATCCGCTCGCGCATAACGAGATGAGCATTCTCTACCCGCACTACCTCCTTGACGGGCGCGCGCATCAGCCGCTGCTGTTCACGCGGGTGCTCAACCCGGTCTGGACGTTCCCCGACGGCTACTCGTGGTTGCGCGCGTTGCGCGATGAGAGCCGCGTCGCACTGCACGGCGCGATGACCCCGACGTGGTCTGAAACGGCGTGGTGGGCCGACTACGTGCTGCCGATGGGTCACGGCCCCGAGCGCCACGACACCCACTCCTACGAAACGCACTCCGGGCGGTGGCTCGGGTTTCGCCAGCCCGTGCGACGCGTCGCGATGGAGAAGCTTGGCCACCCCGTCGAGTTCACCTACCAGGCCAACCCCGGCGAGGTCTGGGAGGAGGGCGAGTTCTGGATCGAGGTGTCGTGGCGCGCCGATCCCGGCGGGTCACTGGGCATCCGCCAGTACTACGAATCCCCGTACCGCCCGGGCGAGAAGATCCGCCTCGAGGAGTACTACCGGTGGATGTTCGAGAACTCCGTGCCGGGCCTTCCGGAGAAAGCCGCCGCTGAGGGCATCGAGCCGCTCGCTTACATGCGCAAATACGGGTGCGTCGAGGTGGATCCGCCCGGGACCGTCTACGCCCAGCACGAAACACCGGTCACAGACCTCGAGGACACCGACGTCCGCGGCGTCGAGGAGACCGTGACCAAACGCCGGTTCGATCCGGGACATCTTCCGCTGACAGGGCGCCCGGACACAATCGCCACGCAGGTCGACGGTGTCGCCAGACGAGGGTTCAACAGCCCGTCGCGCAAGCTCGAGCTGTACTCAGAGACACTCTCCGAGTGGGGGTGGCCCGAGTTCGCGACGCCAGCCTACGCGCGCAGCCACGTCCACCACTCGCTGATCGACCACCAACAGGGCGAATACGTGCTGCTGCCGACCTATCGCCTGCCGACGATGATCCACTCGCGCTCGGGCAACGC
Organism: Solirubrobacteraceae bacterium; assembly: GCA_051001735.1. Lineage (GTDB taxonomy): Bacteria > Actinomycetota > Thermoleophilia > Solirubrobacterales > Solirubrobacteraceae > Palsa-513. The sequence continues at coordinate 14,337 of JBPCNA010000012.1, read as the reverse complement.
CAAATACCTCAACGAGCTCGCCCACACCCACCCGCTGCTCGTCTGCCCGGAGGACGCCGAGCGGATCGGTCTCGCGACCGGGGAACTGGCGCGAGTGGAGACCGAGATCGGGTACTTCGTCATCAAGGCGATGGTCACCGAAGGCATCCGCCCGGGCGTGGTCGCCGCCTCACACCACATGGGACGCTGGCGCCTCAAGGAAACCACCGGCGCAGACCGCTGGACCTCCGCTCTCGTCGACATGACCGAAACCGACGCTCGGGTCAACTTCCGCCAGATCCACGGCGTCGAACCCTGGAAGTCCTCGGACCCCAGCTCGGGCAGGGTGTGGTGGAGCGACGCCGGGGTGCACCAGAACATCACATTCCCGGTCCATCCCGACCCGATCAGCGGCATGCACTGCTGGCACCAGAAAGTCCGCGTACGACCCGCGCTGCCCGGCGACCGCTACGCCGACATCTACGTCGACGGCCACCGCGCGGCCGCCGTCGCACACAAATGGGAATCCCTCACACGGCCCGCCACCGGCGAACTCCGCCGCCCGATCTGGCTCTTTCGCCCCGTCAAACCCGTCCTCGACGCCTACACCCTCCCCGACGACGCGCGCACCCAGACCGCGCGCGACGCCGGGAAGACGCAGCCACCGAGCGCCTTCGACCTCGCCGAGCACGTCGACTGGTCCCCGGCCGAAACATGGGGCCCGCTCGACGCCGCCACGGCCCACGAAGGACGATGACCAGGAGATGCCACCCGCGGACACAGACGAGAACGAGGATCAGCCGCGAGCGGCCACGCCGACCGCTCGCCGGCTTCGGGCACCACGCCCGCCGGTCCATCGCGTCGGTCGCCCCGTCGACCCGCGTTTCAGCTTCGCCAACGAACGCACGTTCCTCGCCTGGAACCGCACCGCGCTCACGATGATCGTCGGCGGGCTCGTCGCGGCGCAGCTGCTCGAGTTCGGCGTCACCGGGCTGCGCGAGGTCGTCGCCCTACCGCTGATCGCGCTCGGCGCGGTGATCGGCACGATCGGCTTCGCGCGCTGGCGCTCGAACGAGATCACGATGCGCCTCCACAAGCCGCTTCCCACCGCGGGCCTCGGCCCCGCACTCGTCGGCCTGTCCGTCGGCGCGGTGTCCCTGATCGCGAGCGTCGTGCTCCTAATCGATCAACTCCGCCCGTGAACGGCGACGACCCGGCGCGCCCCGGACTCACTCGGCACGAAGCCGGCTGGGACGAGGGACGCGCGAGCGAGCGCACCGTCCTCGCCTGGCACCGTTCGGCGATCTCGCTCCTCGCGATCGCGGCGCTCGTGCTGCGCGCCGGCATCACCGGCGACCTGCTCGCCGTCGCGATCCCCCTCACGCTGCTGCTCGCGATCAGCGCCGCGGGAGCCTGGTGGCATAGCGTCCGCATCTATTCGGAGCACGACCGTCCCTTCGAGGAAGGCGCAACCCTCCACGAAGCCGAGCTGCGCGCCCTGACCGTGGTCACGCTGATCACCGCGGTCGCCGCAGGCGTGCTCGTGCTCGGCCGGTGAGCCCGCCCGCACTCCCATCCCGGGACCCAGAAAGCCGATCGCGACCGGGCCCCCCGGCGCCACCCAGTCGGACACCACCCGGCCAACACTGGCCGCCGCCCCGAATCGACTGGATAATGCGCCGATGACCCCGACTCACGATCTGGATACCCCGCAGGCGACCCAGGCCTCGCGCAGCCGCGTCCGCGCCGCAGTCGAGCGTCTACACCCAGACCTGGCAGACGTCGGTACCGAGCCGGATCCGCGCTTTACCTTCGCCAACGAACGTACCTTCCTCGCCTGGGCCCGCACCGGATTGGCGCTGATCGGCGGCGGCCTCCTCGCGGCGCAGGTTCTTCATTTCGGCCTCGGCGGCGGGCACCTCGTCCTCGCCCTGCCAACGATCGGGCTGGGAGGACTGCTCGGCATCATCGGCTTCAAACGCTGGCAGGCCAACGAGCGGGCCATGCGCCTCGGCGAACCGCTCGGCCAGGCACCGCTCGTGCCGCTCCTGATGGTCGGCATCGTCGCGATCGCCGTGATCAGCGCCGTGCTCGTCGCGATCGCCGCGCTCGTCAACTAACGACCGGCCGCGAAATCCCGCTACCCGCCCGCCTGGACCGAATGGGACAGCATGATCGCCATGCCCGTCAAGCTTGGTGCGCGCGTTTTCGCCGACCGCAGCGATTTGCCCGCGGCCCTGGATGACCGCGTGAGCCGCTCTACTCCCAACGTCCGGTCAAGGCACCTCGGCCTACGCGGCACGTGGCTCCCGGTAGCCGGTTGTGACCGCCGTCCGTCGGGCCACTAACCACGTGAATGGCTGTTGTTGCCCGCTGGGCGTCCGGTGGAGCTCGGTTGCGGTGAGGACCGCCGTGAATTGGTCGCCGAGCAGCTCTAGGATCTCGTCGGCGTTGTAGCGCTGAACCGGTAAACCAGAGCAGCGGCTCGGGCCGTCGGGCGCGAAGGCGGCGATGACCGCGCAGCCACCGGTCGTGACCGCGTCACGCAGGGTGGCGGCATACCGGACTCTGTCGGCAGGGTTGGTCAAGAAGTGCAGCACGGCACGGTCATGCCAGACGACGTACTGGCGCGGCGGGCGCCAGGCGAGCACGTCTGCGACGAGCCACTGCACCCGGGTGGCTCGGTCGCCGAGTTGGCGCCGAGCAATGTTCAGCGCCATGGCCGATAAGTCGAGGACCGTCACGTCGGTGTGGCCGGCGCGCAGCAGCGCGCCGGCGAGCGGTGAGGATCCGCCGCCGACGTCGATGATCGCCGCCCGGAGATCCGGGGAGGCCGCGGCGAGCGCGCTCAAGGACGGTGTTGGGTAGGCCTGAGTCCAGCTTGCCTTCGTTGCGCCGGCTGCGTACGCGGCGTTCCAGTGCTCCTCGAGCGCCGACCTCGTTGAGGTTTCGGGGGGATCGGTGGCGACGGCTGACGAGACTTCAATCATCATGCTTGACAAGTTATCACGTAATCGCTTGAATAGGCGTCTTATGGTTGACGCTCGCGCGGAAAAGGACGCGCTGTTCGACGCGATCGCGCTGATGGGGAAGGCTTTCGCCAGCCCGCGGCGGCTGGAGATGCTCGACCTCCTCGCCCAGGCGCCGCGCACGGTCGATCAGCTCGCGCGGGCGAGCGGACAGTCCACTGCGAACACCTCGCAGCACCTACAGGCGTTGCACGCCGCCGGCATGGTCAGCCGGGCACGCGAGGGCACCAGCGTGCGGTACGCGCTCGCCGGCGATGACGCTCTCGCGTTGTGGCTGGCGCTACGCGATACCTCCCTCGCCCGCCTCGCCGAAGTCGAACGGGCCGCACGCAACTACCTCGGCGAGGACGTCGAAGCGATCGGACGTGACGAGCTAAAAGCGCGGCTGCGACGCCGCGAAGTCGTCCTCGTCGACGTACGGCCACCCGAAGAGTTCGACGCCGGCCACATTCAAGGAGCACGCTCAATCCCGCTCGACGAACTCGAGCACCGCTTGGCGGAGCTTCCGCCAGACTGCGAAGTCGTCGCCTACTGCCGCGGCCCGTTCTGCGCCTACGCCCACCAGGCCGTCCGACTGCTGCACGCCGCCGGCCGCACGGCGCGACGCCTCGACGACGGCCGGGCCGAGTGGCAACGAGCGCATAGCGACAGCGTCACGACGTAGGCCGCCTGATCGGCCGAGGATCTCGCGACGGCGATCAGCCCGTAGCGAGCATGCGCGGAGTGAGCGTTCGAAGCTCCGGTCCATGACGACCGCGCCGATGGCGCCCTTCGTCGTGCTGTCTGGGGACGCTTCGAGTGCCGGGGGTCGTTCATCCAAGCAACGGTTGTTTTGCGACATTTTAGGAATTATGTGGCAAAAGTGCCATGGCGGCGCGCCGGTAGCGCGGAAGAGCCTCCAATACCCCTACAGGGTATGATTTCTGGGCAGGGGTCCGCGGTGCGCGGGCGGCTCGATCGATCTGGTTTACCCCCCCCTGAGATTTGGAGAGTGCCTCAATGACGTCGAAGCGCATCGTGCTGGCCACCGTCGCCGGCTCCGGAGCTATAGCGCTGACGTTTGGCGGCTCGGTCCTGGCGGCCAGCCCGCACCACCACCCCGGGGTGGCTGCGGTGGGCCAGAAGTTCGTGGCGCTTTCAAAGGACGCGGCGACCGACGCGTCCCCGAGCAAGCAGGTCGCCGTCCGCTGCCCCAAGGGCTACGTCGCGATCGGCGGGGGCGCCCACCTGCACTTTCCGGGTGAACCGGCAGGGATCGTGCCTCTGGCGATAACGCAGAGCCGTCCCAACCCGGATGCGAGCGCGCACCCGACCGGCTGGGTCGCGGCGGGCAATGCGACCAGCGCCTTCGCTTCCAACTGGAGCATCGAGGTGCATGTCATCTGCGGCCGCTGACCGCCCGCACCCGACGGTCGCCACCGTTGTTGAGATGATCGCGACGCTCCTGGGGCCTTCGCCTTCTCGGTGGGAGCCGCGTCTCGCGCCCCTCACCGGGTGATCACCGTGGCCGGGTCGGTGGGTGGCCGCTCACGCTGGGCCTGGGACCGCCTGCCGCTCCCAAAGGCCACGGCGCGACCGTCACGGGGAGGCGCCCCCCGCGTCCGAGCATGGCGAAGATCGAGGTGCTTTCGGTTCGCTACGGTGCGTTCCGGCCTGCGGGGGCTCGGCGCGCGTACCCCGGGTTGCGGATAGCGGCGACGGCCGCAGACGGCGTGGTCGGCTCAGCTCCTATCGGCAGATCTCACCGCCAGCGGGGCGCGTGGGCGGTGCGACCGGCATCCCCGTGTGCGGCGCCGGCGGGCGCCGCCCCGCGGGCGCCGCGCTGGCCGAACCGCGACGTCACGCTTCCGCTCGACTGCGCGCGGGGCACTGCCGCTTCCGGGTGACCGTCGGCTCCTCGTTCTGCGGAAGAACCGGCCGCGCTCGGTCTGCATCAGGCATCTTCAGTGTCGTGGCGCGTTGACCCAGGCGGAGGGGGCGATCGTCGCGGGCTGACCTCGTCGATTGGCGGCGGGTCCGGGAGTCTCGCGTCGCGCGGGCGGGCGTCGTGCCGTGCCAGTGGCGAGTTCGTCGCCGGCGAAGGGGCGGCACTGGATGTGCCGTACGCGGGCGCCGCACGGCTGCCGGGACGGAGCGCGGCGAGGATCCAGACGATCGCCGCCACGATCAGGCCGAGAATGATCAGCGTGCCGAGGGCTGAGAACGCCGATCCGGCGGTGGTCATGTGGTGGTTCGAATACATCATCGGGTGCTCCTAGTCTTCAGCCGGCTGCCCTGGGTGGCTCGGTGCGCGCTGTCTAGGACCGGGGGGGTCAGCGCGACGGGAGGGGCGGTGGGGACCGCCGGGAAAGGAGTGGTCAGGGCTTGGTCGGCGGATCGCCGGGCTTGGCGCCGCCGCCGCGCCGCTGGCCGCCGGTGCCGCCCATCATCATCCACATCATCGCGCCCATCATGATCATGCAGGGGATCAGAAAGAAGGCGCCGCCGCCTACGCCGTTGGCCACGAAGATGATCGCGAGAACAGCGAAGATCACGCAACCCCACATCTTCATCGAGTGTTTCGTCGTGTCGAGTTTGTGCTTCATCTCATGCCTCCGGGGAGCCGCTGGTCCAGGCTGCATCGCTGTATCGGACTATCAGCGTAGATCCCGCTCAAGGGCCAAGGGGCGGGTTCTCCCGTATTTTGCCGCGGAGAACTACCCGACCGCGCATCCGCCCGGACGGCCACGCGTGCCCCAGCGTTGGGTTCGATGCCGACGTCGCAGCCGACGAGCCGGGACTTGAGCACAAGGAGGTCGCGGGCGAGATAGAGCTCGGCGCGGGTCGCTTCGATCGCGTCGACGCCGTTCACGACGACGTCGCCGTCGAGGAGGCGGTTTCGGCAGCCGTACGATCTGCTCGGCGTTTTCGCCGACGAGGGCGAGGGGCTGCTCGCTCGCGCTGAGCACGACGAGGCGGCCCGCTCGATCGCGATGGGCTGCGCGTTCGTGGGGGCCTGGGCGAAGACGCGGGGTCACGCGCGGGCGACCGCGAGGAGCTCATCGAGGTCGGGGAAGTAGTCGCGCATCGTCGTCGCCGGTCACGGTAGGACACGAGCCGGCGCGATCTCCCGGGTGGCCGCGGGGATGTGCCGCGGGTCACGGGAGCTGCCCCCAGAGCGCGAACGCGGCACCGAGGTAGAAGCCTTCGGAGCGCAGGACATGCACGTGCCGTTCAAGGGTTGGGATGAGCCGGTCTCTGGTGCCTCGCGTGCAGACGGCAGCCACGCGAGCGGCGGGACCCAGGGGCCGAAGGATCCGGTCGAGCGGACTCGGCTCAGCTACGAGCCCCGGGTTGTCAAAGAACGCGCGGTCAGCGCGCGCGAGAGGCTCGTCGCGAGTGGCGTCGGCACGAACGTTGACGTTGGTCCAGCCTCGCCGGGCTGTTCGCCGCGCGATCTCCGCGGCGAGCTGCGCGTTGTCTTCGATGACGATCACCGACCCGGTGTTGGTGACGAGCTCGCGCACGAGCTCGACAGTCCAGACCGCCTGGGCGCCGGCGACGACGACGGTGTGGCCGGGATGGATCTTCAACTCGCGCAGCGCCCAGCGCCTCGCGGGATTGAGCACCCGCGCGGCTTGTCGGTCTGTGAGCATCGTTGGTCCTCGGAGCGAAGGCGGAGCGGCGGTGCGGCGCGGCCCTGAGGCAGCCCCCGGGGTCGGGCGGCGCGCCGGCGCCGGATCGTTTATGCGGTGGAGGGCGCGCCGCCGGCCGGGGAATCCTTCCCGTACCACGAGGTCCGCCAGCTGTTCATCTCCTCGATCTCCTTGGTCTGTGCGGCGGTGATGCCGTTCGCGATCCTCTTCAGGTGCGGGTTGCGGCCGCCGTTAGGCTCGGCGAGGGCCACCCGGATAGCGCCCTGGTGGTGGGGGATCATCATGTCGAGGAACCCGCGGTCAACGACTGGGCGGTATCGAGCGACCTCATGTCATTCCCCATCCCCATCTGGGCTGCGGGGATCCCGAGCGTCTTGGCCGCCGCGCCGATGTGCCCGCTGGCTCCTGTGTTCATGTTGTGCGTGCCGCTCGCGGGCATCGCCTCGGGCTTCACGCCGAGCTGCTGGGCGATCGTCATCAACCGGGCGATCTCGGTCGTCTGGGTAGCGGTGATGCTCTTGCTCAGAACGGCGATCTGAGGGTGCTGGCCGCGGGTCGCGGCGGTAGTGGCCACCTGTATGTCTCGCCTCAATGGGTATGGGCGGTTTCGGGTGCGCGCTCGACTGCGGGGTCTTGGTGTGCGCGGTCGGCTTCGAACGCGTGCAGACAGCGCTCGGTGCAGAAGTAGAACGTCTCGCCGGCCAGGCTCTTCTGGACGGCCTTGGCCCGGTCAACCTTCATTCCGCACGTCGGGTCGGTCGCGCCGCGCCGCGCGGTGATCCAGAACAGCGCCGCGAAGACCACGACCCCAACGACGTTGAGCGCGAGCTTGTAGTCGACGTGAATGGAGCTGAAGATGTCAGCCCGCGTCGGCCGCGGCCCGTTCGGGATGATGCCCAGGCCGCTGAACAGGCCATCGATCACCAGGGCAGCGGCGACCATCGTGACGAACATCAACGCCGTGATCCGCAGCGCGAAGGGGGTGCCGTAGTACTTGCGGTAGATCGCAAGTATCGGCAGCACGATCAGGTCGGCGAAGATGAACGCCATCACCCCGGCGAAGCTGATCCCCCCCGACCACAGCACCGCGGCCAAGGGAACGTTGCCGACTGAGCAGACGAAGCTGAGGACGGCGATGACGGGGCCGATGATCGCGCCCCACACCGTCTGGACGAGCGCCGGGGAGTCCTTGAGGAACAGGCCGTTGAAGAAGCCGTCGCCGAGCTGCGCGACGAACCCGGCGAGCAGGAACCCGACGGTTATCTCCTTCCACAGCATCTGCCAGTCGCCGCGGAAGTTGTGCGCCACGTCAGACCACGCCGAGGCTGAGCGCAGCCGCTGGCGCCACGTCATCGTCTCGCCGGCCATGTGGTGCTGGTGGCCGGTATCGGCCTCCTGGGCATGCTGGCGCGCCTGCGCCTCGAGCCGGCGGGAGACGAACAGCCGCAGCAGGACGGCCATCAGCGCGATCATCACGAGGCCGCCGATGTACTCAGCCAGCGCGAACTGCCAGCCGATCAAGACCCAGAGCACCAGCCCGAGCTCCCACACGAGGTTGGTCGAGGCGAACTGGAACGCCAGCGCCGATGACGCCGACGCACCCTTCTGGAAGAGGCTCTTGGCGATCGCGATCGCCGCGTAGGAGCACGAGCTCGACGCGGCGCCCAACCCGGTCGCCTTGGCCAGGGGCTTGAGGCCGTTCCCGGCCAGCGCGGCCTGGATCCGCTCCCTGGGCACCCACGCCTGCACGATCGCCGAGATCGCGAACCCGAACACCAGGGCCCACCAGACCTCCCAGGCCATCAGGAACGCGTCCTTGAAGCCGCCGCCGATCGTGTTGACCAGGCCGGTCATCGCTAGCTCACAAGTCGTCCGAGGGCCGTCATCAGCTCGGCGGTCATCTCCGCGCGGCGCCGCTCGTCGCCGGCGCCCTCAGCCATACAATGTTCGACGTGACCCTCGACGAGGCCGAGTGCGACCTTGTCCAGCGCCGCGCGGATCGCGGCGATCTGGACCAGGATGTCCGGGCACCACCTGTCCTCCTCGACCATCTTCTCGACGCCGCGGACCTGACCCTCCAGGCGGCGCAGGCGGTTCTGCAGTTGATCCTTGGTCGCGCTGTAGCCGCGCACTGGCTTAGTGTTCGTGGACATATTCGCAAACTATACCCTATGGGGGTATCCGCGCTGGCGAGGGGTCCGGCAACCGGACCGCAAGGGGCCGTTCGTCCGGGAGACGGGCGCCGTCGGCTCGGCCGTGCGCCAGCTTCTCAGCGACGACGACCCGTCCCCGCGTCGCCGTCGCTGTAGTTTCAGTCGGGGTTGCCGGGTGTCACGAGGCCGGTTTCGTAGGCGAGGTTGACGAGCCGGCGCGGTCGCAGCAGTCGAGCTTGCCAAGGATCCGGCTGACCTTGCGTTCTCGCGGTGAGCGGGCCTGCTCGCGAGTCGCCCTGCGATTGGCGTTGGTCAGCCCGCGCGCGACGAGTCCCAGAATTCCTCGAACAGCATGAAGCCGGCGATCAGCGTAAGCGCGATCGTCCGTTTGCCGCGGTCAGCGTCGACGCCGACGCCGTGCGAGCGCCCGGCGTGTCGTGGCCGTGCGCGTGGCGGTGGTGGTGGTGGGCCATCAGGTGCAGCAGTCCTCGCCACAGGCCGGCGCGGCGCCGAGGCCCGGCATCGGTGCGCAGCAGGTCGATTCGCCGCGCCAGCCGTCGCGGCCCTCCTTGAGCGCGATCCCGGCGATCGCAAGCGCCGCGACCGGGTCGAGCCACGACAGCCCGACGCTCGCGCCGGCGATCGCCGTGAGCGCCGCGGCGGCCTGGACGGCGCACATGATGTTCTGGATGCCCTCGCCAGCGGTCGCTCCGGACTCGAGCTGGCGCCCGAGGCGAAGTTTCGCCCAGCCGAGTAGCGGCATCAGAACGATCGCGCTAACGGTCACGGCTACCGCGAGGACGGTGACCTTGGTGTCGCCGCCGTGGATGAGCTTGCGGACAGCTTCGAGGACGAAGTACGGGACGAGCACGAAGAAGCTCGCGGCGACCCAGCGGTGAGCGCGAGCCTCGCTCGTCGGGGACAGCGTACGGCGACCGGTGAAGCGCCATACGACGATCAGCGACGCGAGCGCCTCCACGAACGAGCTCGCCGCCCACGTCACCACCCCCAGGCTGTGCGCTTGAACGCCGGCAACGACGCCGACGAACCCCTCGACGCTCATCCAGGCGAGGCTGGCCCAGGCCAGCAGCCCCGCGCGGCGCGCGGCGCGCAGCCACGCCTCGCTCCGCACCGGTGGCCGTGGGGCCTGCTCGCCCGGGGCCTGCTGGCCGGGCATGTCCTGAACGAGCGAAAGGTCGGTGGCGCTCATGCAGTGGTTTCGGCGCTGTCGAGGAGTGCTGCGAGGAGCGCGCGGCCGGAGTCGGTGAGGCAGTAGAGGACCATCTTGCCGTCGCGGCGGCTGCGCGCGAGCCCAAGTGAGCGCAGCGTTCGGGCGTGGTGGGAAACGAGGTTCTCGGCCCGGTCGGTCACCCACGCCAGATCACAGACGCACAGCTCGTCGGTGGAGGCGAGCGCGACGGCGATCGTCAGGCGCGTCGGATCAGACAGCGCCCGTGCGCGAGCGGCGAGCGTGAAAGCGAGGTCGCTGTCGATGCGCTCGCGGCGTAGTCGTTCGGCCTTTTCGAGGTCGAGGCACAGCAGGTCACAGCGATCGTCAGCCATCCCGTCAGTCTAACGCTCATTGCTGCATGCGATCCGCGGTGCTCAGCCCAGCGCGCGTGCACGGCTTCCCCGAAGGCGGCGACGCCGAATGCTCCCTCGAGTCCCGCGATCCGGCCGTGCTTGTCGAACGTGAACAGCCACGGCTCGGCCTGCCGTACGGAGGGGCCCCGAAGAGTTCGTGAATCGCGTCCACGAGGCGCAGCAGCCCGCACGTGAATCCGATCGCGAGCTCGTCCCGCCTGATTGATGCCGGCCCAGCATCGACAGCCCCGCACGAGCCCCGAGAAACTCGAGGAACCATGCATGCCCCAGACCGAGCCCACGCAGCCTCCCGCTCAGCACAGCGCGAGCTACAGCCGTCGGTTGTTGTTCTCGCGCGTCCTCTGGCCGCGCTTCAGCGCTGGCGCGATGGCTGCCGGGGAGGGCGAGTATCGGCAGCGCCTCCTCGACGGGCTTCGCGGCCGCGTGATCGAGATCGGAGCCGGACCGGGCCTGAACTTCGCCTACCACCCGCCGGAAGTCACCGACGTACTCGCCGTCGAAACCCGAGCAGAACCTCCGCCAACAGGCGATTGAGCAAGCCGCCTCTGCACCCCGTTCCAGTCCGTGTGTCCGCCGGCGTCGGCGATATCGAGTTGGCCGGGTTCGTAATCGAGGCCATCGACCGCTTCGAGTTCGCCCAGGCCTGCTCGAGAGGCTCCGCGGACCGCATATCCTCGGCACCGCACGCCTCCCCTGACACCACCCCCAACGCTGATATGGACGTGCTTTTGTCAAGTGCCCAGCACCGGATGCCCGCAGCGGTGGCGGGCATCCTGGTCGGTTGAGGGGGCGGCGGGCCTGGCGGATGCGCGACGCGCGGTCAGGCTGATATACGCGGGTTGGCTACCGCAGGACCGGGTTTCGTCGTGAGAGCCCGCCGTCTTAGATCGAGCGTCACCCCACGTTCGGGGTTACTCAAAGCGTTATCGCGGATGCTCTCGCGCGTGGTGGCCAGGATGGGTCCCGCCGCCTCCTCAACCGACGTGGTGCACGGGCCGGGGTTCAGTCGGCGTTGGCGATTGCCCAGCAGAACCCGGCGAGTTCCCGGGCGGCTGCGACGGCAACGATCGTGCGGCGCTTGCCGCGGTCGGTGTCGAGCCTGCGCCACGTGCGGTACAGGCGCTGTTGAGCCTTCCAGGACAGCGCGATCACCGCGGCCGACTGATCCTGTTGGCGGCGCTTGAGCGTCACGCTCCTGGCCGGCGCTCGACGGTAGTGCCAGGCGGCCTCGACGAGCAGCCGGCGGGCGTGACTTGACCCGGACTTCGTGATCGCGCCCTGGCGGCGCTTCTGGCCGCTGGTGTCCTCCGATGGGACGAGACCGAGGTAGCTCATCAGCTGCCCGGGGCGCTCGAAGCGCTGCCAGTCGCCGATCTCGGCGCACAGCCCGACCGCGGAGAGGGTGTCGATTCCGCGCAGGCACCGCAACCGCGCGACCGTCTGGGCCCAGGGCGAGCCGGGCACGAGTTGCGCGATCGATGCCTCGAGCGCGTCGCGGCGGATCACGAGCGCGTCGATCGCGCCGAGGTAGTCCAGCAGCGTGACCTGCCCGCCCGGGTTGGGCAGCTGCAGCCGACCGAGCCACGCGCGGTGTCGCGCCGTCCAGTTCTTCACGTCGTCGTCGCAGCGAATGTCGTGACGCAGCAGCAGCTTGCCCATGCGGTGACGGGCGCGCATCAGATCCCCGCGCACGTCCTCGCGCGCCCTGACGAGGTCGCGCAACGCCTCCTCTTCGCTGCTGGGAACCCTGACCGGGTGTAGGCCGTCGACCATCAGAAGACGCACGAGCCGTTCCGCGTCCCGACGATCAGTCTTGACCCGGTCCTGCGCCGGGCGCTCAATCTTCCCCGGCGCCGCGACGACACACGCGACACCGGCCGCCTCGAGCGCCCGCGCGAGCGTGAACCCTGTCGGCCCCGCCTCGTACGCCACGCGCGTCGGGCCCGGCAGCCCCACGCAGAACTCGACGACCCCACCTGTTCTGCCCGTCAAGCGCCGCGTCCCCAGCACCCCGGTCTCGCTGTCGACCGTCGCGGCGACGACCTTCGCTGCATGCACGTCCAGACCAGCCCAGCTGCGAACCTTGCCCATGGTCGGTTCCTCCGTCTGCGGTTGTGGGCGCCGCGCGGGGTGCCACCCGCTCGGCTACGAATCACCCCACGATCAGCGTCGCGAGGGACCGGCCCTATCTACCGCCCAGGCCGGACGACAACGTCCATATGGTCTTGGCAGTGCTCGGGGGTGAGCGCGATCTCGAACTCCCTCGAGTTCCTTCCCCTCCCCCAGCAGCGGGCGCTACGGGACCCGCGCTGACCCGCGGCCTCTCACCGAACTGCCTGACGACGCTCTCGTTTCGCCGCCCGATCCCGCTCTCAAGCTCGTGCGCGTCTTCACGCCGGCTGGTTCGTCTGGCTCGACAGCGTCGGCGTGCAGCCGTCCGACGCCACGCTCACAAACGCCGAGAGGGTCCGACCTGGAGACGGAGTAGCGTGGTGGTGATGGAGCACGGGCCGCGACGACTGGAGCGCGCGCCCGGAACTCCCGGACCGAGCCGTCCTCTGACGGCTCAGAGAGGTCGTAGACCTATGATCGTTCTCGGCATCATCCTCCTCCTCATCGCCGTCCTGGTCCCCAAACTGGCGGTACTGTGGGCCGTTGGCATCATCGTGCTCGTGGTCGGCCTAATCCTCGCGGTTCTCGGCTCAATGGGTCGAGCCGTTGGCGGTCGACGCCACTACTATTGAGCGGCGGCGAGACCAGAGCCACGCTCTGGCTCCGCCCCCACGAGGCCGGGGACCAAGGGCAAGAGCGCCTCTGCACCAAGGTGAGCTCGGCGCGACCCTGACCTCACGCGCCCGCCCCCGCCGTCTCTGGGGCGGGCGACAGGCGCCACGAGCCTCGTCCTTTCCTGCTCGCGGTCACCAGCACCACGGCCATGTACTCCCCATGACAGGGGTTCGCGGTGTCGGCGGGGTCGCGTGTGGGTTCAGGTGATGCGGGCCGCCAGGAGGCAGAGGTCGTCGGTGAGTGCTCCGGCGGCGAACTGTTCGAGAGCCGCGTCGTCGGAAAGGGCGTCGCCCGAACGCACGCGCTGGTCGCCGCCGGCGGCTCCTCCCCGCCGGCTGTCTGCACGACGGTCTCGCGCACGTTCATAGGCGCGGGTGGAGCGCCGGTCGCGCTCGACGACCTGCGCGGCGCGATAGGGATGAAGTACTTCTGGACCCACAGGCGTGCACGCGTACTGGCAGGTGCGGCGGTCTCGCGGGGTCCTGGTCAGGCGTAGTTCGCCCCGTCGGCGGCGTCGCCGGCATGACCGGGAAATCGACCCCCACAGCCCGCGGGTCCGGTCGGTGTCGGCCGAGTCGGCGGTCGTCGTACACGGTGAACTATCGCGGCATCGTGCAGAACCGGCTCGACGACTCAGTCGTGAGGCGGCGGTCGAGGTCGGGCGCCTTGTCGATCTTGAGCTTGCGCAGATCCCAGCCGGCGGTGGCCGCGGGCTTCCCGGCGGGGCCCGGGGCGAGCCCGTAGCTGCGTGCTCCGACGATCAGCCGGCCCTCCGACCGCGTGTCGACGAGCCGCCACTCGATGAATCCGGCCTGGCTGCTCGTCCCGGAGGTGTCCGGCGGACGCTTCCGGCCCTCACACCAGACGCCTCGGAACACGCCGGCTCCTGAGACCTTGCCGCGGATCGTGCCGTTACCGTAGCGGTAGACCCCGCGCACCTCGCTCCCGAAGCGGCGCAACAGCAGGGTGCCGTCGGCGTCCGAGCGCCAGACGCCCTCGAGGTCTGCCGCGGTGAGCCGCAGCTGTCAAAGATCGTGTGATTTCCCCAGTTGCGATCATCGGAATTCCCCACCCTCGGGCGGCGGGTTGAGGCCGGCGCGGAGCGTCTGGAGGCGGGCGCGGTGGTCGCGCATGCGGTAGCTGTCGCCG
>JBPCNA010000011.1:0-3412 GCA_051001735.1 Solirubrobacteraceae bacterium | reverse complement strand
GCGGCGTCCCGGCCGGCTATCTCGCCGCCTGGGCGCCGTCGGCGGCGGCGCCGCGGCCGGGGGCGCTCCGTGTCTGGCGGGGCATCGTCGACCCGGCCGGCGGGGCGGCGGTCGTCTCGCTCGTCCTCGCTCCGCCCGGCCGCCGCGTCGCCTTCGACGACCCGGCCGTCCAGCAGGCGCGGCGCGCGGTCCTCGCCGGCCGTCCGGCGGCCGCCGTCTCCACGCTCCTGTCGGGCGACTCGCTGTTCGAGGGGGCGATCTCGGCCTGGCGCGGCGCGCCGCTGGCCGTCGTGCGCGACGACCCCTTCGCCCGGATCTTCCCGGCCCGGGTGCTCCGCCTCGGGCCGGGTCTGATCGGCTCCCCGGCGCCCCCCGGCGGGCCGACGATCGAGCGCTACGGGAGCGCCTCGCCGTGGCCGGGGGACCGCTTCGGCGGGTAAGCTCCCCGCATGAGCCTCCGCGGCGGCATCGACGTCGGCGGCACCAAGCTTCAAGCCGTCGTAGTCGACGCGACCGACACCGTCCTCGGCTCCGCCCGGCGGCCGACGCCGTCGAGCGGCGGGCCGCCGGCGGTCGTCGCGGCGATGGGCGAGGCGATGGCCGAGGCCGCCGCGGCCGCCGGCGTCGAGCCGGCCGATCTCGAGGGCATCGGCGTCGGCTGCCCGGGGCAGGTCGACGTGGCGAAGGGCACGGTGGCCCGGGCGGGCAACCTGCCCGACTGGGCCGAGAGCTACCCGCTGGCCAGCGCCCTCGCCGAGACCCAGGGCACGCGGATCGCGCTCGGCAACGACGTCACCGTCGCCACCGAGGCCGAGTTCGCGCTCGGCGCCGGCCGGCCCTTCCCGTCGCTGCTCGGCGTCTTCTGGGGCACCGGGGTCGGCGGCGGGCTGATCCTCGACGGAGCGCCCTGGTTCGGCCGGGGCGGCGCCGGCGAGATCGGCCACATGGTCGTCGAGCGCGGCGGCGAGCGGTGCCCGTGCGGGCGCCTCGGCTGCCTCGAGGCCTACGCCGGCCGCGGCGCGATGGAGGCCCGCGCCCGGCGGATGCACGCCGCGGGCGAGAAGACCCAGCTCTTCGCGCTGATGCGCAAGCGGGGCCGCACGCGGCTGACCAGCGGGGTCTGGGCGCGGGCGCTCAAGCAGAAGGACGCGCTCGCCGTGAAGCTGATCGACGACGCGGTCGACGCGCTCGGCGCCGGCATCGCCTCGTCGGTCAACCTGCTCGACGTCGAGGCGGTGATCATCGGCGGCGGCCTCGGCGACCGGCTCGGGCAGCCGTACGTCGAGCGCATCGCCGCGGCGATGCTCCCGCACCTGTTCGCCGACGACGACCCCCCGGCGGTCAGGCTGAACGCGCTCGGCGACCTCGGCGGCGCGCTCGGCGCCGCCCTGCTCGTCCGCGTCGCCGCTTGACCCCCGGTCCCGACCATCTCCGCCTCCGGGCCGAGAACCCGGGGCCGTTCACGCTCGACGGGACCAACACCTGGATCGTCGGCCGCGACCCGGCCTACGTGATCGACCCGGGCCCGGCGCTGCCCGCCCACATCGAGGCGATCGCCGCGGCGGTGGCCGCACGCGGCGGGCTCGGGGCGATCCTCCTCACCCACGACCACCACGACCACAGCGACGGCGTCGACCCCCTGCGCGCCCGGCTCCCGGCCCCGGTCGCCGCCGGCCGGGGGCCGGTCGACGTCCTGCTCGGCGACGGCGACCGGCTCGGACCGCTGCGGGCGCTGGCCACCCCCGGTCACGCCCCCGACCACCTCGCCTTCCTCGCCGGCCGGGCCTGCTTCACCGGCGACACCGTGCTCGGCGCCGGCAGCGTCTTCGTCGCGCCGCTGCCCGGGGCGATGGCCGCCCACCTCGACGGGCTGCGCCGGCTCCGGGCGCTCGACCTCGACGTGCTCTGCCCGGGCCACGGTCCGCCCGTCGCGGACCCGGCGTCGAAGCTCGACGAGTACCTGGCCCACCGCGCGGCCCGCGAGGAGCGCCTGCTCGCCGCGCTCGGCGACGGACTGCGCTCGGTCGACGAGCTGCTCGCCCGCGTCTGGACCGGGGTGCCCGAGGCGCTCCGCCCGGCCGCGGCGGTCACGCTCGAGGCCCACCTCGACAAGCTCGCCGGCGCCGGCCGCCTGCCGTCCGGGGTCGAGCGCCGCCGCTACGACTGGCCGGATCGCTGAGCACGATCGCTCCCGTCCTTCGCGGCCGTGACGCGGTGAGAGCCGGTTGGCGACGGCGCGCCCGACAAGCAGCCCGAACAGCCGCTGCTCCTCGGCCACGGGGAAAGGCGAGCCGGACCCCAGGGTGAGCAGGCTGACCTGCGCCGGTCCGAGCCTGCAGCCAGGTGGAGGTAGAGGCTGAACGCTCCCGCCCCGGTCACGGTGACCCTCACCCTGACGTGGATGGCGAAGCTCCCGTCCGTACCCGGAGCCGACGGCTGCGCGGTGGTGGTCAGGGGCCTCCCGACGCGGATTTCCGCTGGCGCGCCCGCCATGAGCGACCGCGCGATCAGGGTCGCTACGCAGCGTCGGAAGCGGGCGCTGCGGGCCACGGCGAGGCTCCCGGCGGCGAACCGCGAGGAGGCGGCAAACCTGGACCTTCGAGCTCACGGTCTGGACCGGGACGCCGTTGGCGTCCTCGTGGTTGAAGTCCGGCGATCCCAGGCTGGCCACCGGGCGATGGCGGGCTGGCAACCCCTGGCAACCCGCGGTGTCGCGAATCCTGCCGGGCGGGCTCGTCTGGCGCGTCGACGGCGTGAAGCCGGGAACGTCGGCGGCGACGAGGTTCACCGCATGGGCGAACGCGAGCGCCCGTACCTTGCTCGGCGCGGCCGCCGCCGCCCCCACGGCGGCTCCCGTCAACGCGGCGGCGACGGCGACGAAGCATCCGAGCTCGACGCCTGCGCGGCTACGGCGCGGCTGACGCGGTCGGCGCCGCCGGGGTACCTGCGGGCGGCTGGCTCCAGGAGTGGCCCTGCTGGACGGCGCTGACCAGGGTCGCGCCGGTCAGGGGGACCCGCGGGGCGCCGGCCGCGGTGGCCGTCGGTGAGCCGTCGGTCGCCGCCGTCGGTGCCGCGCCGGTCGACGCCGGCGTGCTCGGCCCGGCGGCGCCGCTCGCCGCCGGGTCGGGCGCCGGCGTGCTAAAGCTCGTGTCGGCCGCGGTTCCCCCGGTCACGCTGCCCGTCGCCGAGCCGGTCGCCGCGTCGAGTCCGAGCGCTCCCGTCGCCGCCTGGCCGTAGGTGTCCTGGCCGGTCAGGGGCGTCTCGACCCGGCCGGCTCCCGTCGCCGCTCGTCGCGTGGACGCCGAGGTCTCGGCCGCCGCCGCCGCCGGCGCCGGGGCGATCGTCCCGCCGGAGATCCGAGCGACGGCTCGCGCGGGCGGCGCCGGTCCGGCGTGGCGGGCGACCCCGGCGT
>JBPCNA010000010.1:0-16554 GCA_051001735.1 Solirubrobacteraceae bacterium | reverse complement strand
TTCCCCCTCTCCTGCTCTCTCTCCGCCCCCTACCCTCCAAGGATCTTCGCGGTTCTTCCCCTTCAGACTCGTTCGTCGCGGCTGCCGCGAAGCGGAACGGACGAAGCGATCGTACCGCCGTCGATCGCTGGCATCCTCGCCGCTCATGGCGTCGCCAGCGAAGACCGAGCCGCAGTCGAGCTGGTCTTCGCGAAGCTCTGCCGCCTCCACGCCAAAGAACTCGATCACGTCTGGGGCTACTACGTACGCAACCTCGCCCGCCCCCTGTCCTTCACGCGCCCCGACCACCAGATCGACGTGCTCGTGGGAAACCCGCCATGGCTCGCCTACCGCCACATGCCGCCCCTCCTGCAACAGCGCTACCAAGCACTCGCCAAGCCCCGCGGCCTGTGGGCCGGCGGCAAGGTCGCGACCCACCAAGACCTCTCAGATCTCTTCGTCGCGCGCGTAATCGAGCAGTACCTCAAGCCCGGCGGCACCTTCGCATTCGTCCTGCCATTCGCTGTCCTCTCGCGCCGCCAGTACGCCGGCTTCCGCACCGGCGACTGGACCTCGCAAGGCGGAGGCGTACACGCTGCGCGGTTTGACGCGCCCGAAGAGTTCGCACGCATCAAACCCCCCTTGTTCCCGGTACCCGCCTGCGTCATCAGCGGCTCAAAGACGACCGTCCCCCGCGCCCTCGACAGCCACGGGTTGACGTGGACCGGCAAGGTCCCCCACCACCACCTCGGATGGAACGAGGCATCCGCCTACCTCACCGCGTCCGCCAATGCAATCGCCCACGCGATCGACTCGGTCGAGTCTCCCTACCGCAAGCGCTTCACACAAGGCGCGACCGTCGTTCCCCGCATGTTGGTCACCGTCGATGCGATGCCGGCGCCGCCGATGGGGCTGCCGTCTGGCCGCACCGCGATTCGCAACGCGCGAAGCACGAACGAGAAGGAGCCGTGGAAGAGCATGCCTTCGCTGGAGGGCATCGTCGAGGACCGGTTCCTGCGACCGATGCACCTAGGCGCGACGATCGTCGCCTTCCGGCCGCGCGTTCCGATCCTCGCCGTCGTCCCCTGGCTCGACGGTGAGCTGCTTGACGGAAGCAACGACCGCCTCGACGAGTTCCCGGGCCTTGCTGCATGGTGGCGCCATGCGGAGCGCCTGTGGAGAACCCACCACGGCGGCGACAACGCGCTCACGCTACGCGGGCGAATGGACTTCCAGAACAACATGACCAAACAGTTCCCGATCGCGCCCCATCGCGTCGTGTACACCGCGAGCGGCCAGCATCTCGCAGCCTGTCGAATCGAAGACCCCGACGCGGTCATCGAACACAAGCTCTACTGGGCCGCGACTCAAACGGTGGAGGAGGCACGCTACCTCACCGGCATCCTGAACAGCCAAGCGCTGGCTCAAGCCGTCCTACCGCTCCAGTCACGCGGCCAGTACGGCCCGCGCGACTTCGACATGCACATCTTCGCGCTCGGCTTTCCCTCATTCGACAGAGACGCCGCGCTCCACCTGGCGGTCGCCACCCTGGCTGCTCGTGCCGAGCGGGTCTCGGCCGCCGTGGCGCTCGACGACCGCTGGCAGTTTCAGAAGGCCCGAAGGGTCACCCGCGAAGCGCTACGCGACGACGGCATAGCCCGAGACATCGATAACGCAGTTACCGAGCTGATCCGATCCACCGCACCACCCGAGGTAGCCGCAGCGCTGATCTAACGGCGAAGGGCACGCGTTGGGGTAAAATTCGCCCAAATGTGGGGTACCGCTGCCCGGCGGCCAACGAAAACGCCCGCCACCATTGGGCGGATGCGTTTCGCCGATCCCTCCTAGGGGGACCACCGGGACGGCCTCGAGCATCTCGGCACCGAGCAGGAAGACGGGCACCCGCGGGCCGGGTACGTTCGACACGGTCAGGTTGAACAGCTTGGAGCTCGCCGCCAGACGAGCCGCCGGGCCGCGTAGGAGGCTGGGGAGGAGGTTCATCGCGTCCATCACCGTCTCGTGCGCCTGGGCGGTCTGGTCGCGCTTGAAGTCGGCGCTCGCCGCGCGGACGGCGAGCAGGCGGTCGACCGCGTGGGGGCGCTCGACCGGGAGGTCGACGAGCACGAAGGAGACGCGGTTGCCGGGGCCGTCGGCGGCGTCGCGGACGCTGACCGGGACCATCGCCCGCAGCGGCGCCGGCCGGCCGCCGGCACCGACGACCAGCGTGCGCAGCGCGCCGGCGACGATGGCCAGGGCCACGTCGTTGAGCGTCGCCCCGAAGCGGCGCTTGACCGAGAGGAGCGGGGGCAGCGGTGCGGTGTGGTGGACGAGGGCGCGGCGCGGCCCGATCGGCACGTTGACGAACGAGGACGGCGCCGGCCGGAGCACATCGTCGCCGACCGACATCGCCGCCCGGCGCAGCGTGTCGGCCAGGCGGACGCCGCGGGCCGGGTTGACCGCCATCCGGGCGAGGCCGCCGGCGAACCGCAGCGACTCGCCGCCGCGGTCGGCGAGGGCCTCCAGGGCGAGCCGGGTCGGTCCGGGCGCCGGCGCCGCCTCCCAGATCTCGGGCGCGGGCAGCGGCTCGTCAGCGGAGATGTCCAGCAGGAGCAGCGCGAGCTCGACGGCCGACTTGCCGTCGACCATCGCGTGGTGGACCTGCATCACCAGGCCGATCGCCCCGTCCTCGAGGCGCGGGGCGAGCAGCACGCGCCAGAGCGCCCGGCCGCGGTCGAGGCGCTGGGAGAGCGCTCGGTCGACGAGCTCGTCGAAGCGCTCGCGGCTGAGCGTCTCGCCGGGATCGGCCAGGCCGAGCACGTGGTGCTCGATGTCGAAGCGCTCGTCGTCGACCCAGACCGGCTCGGCGATCCCGCCGGGCGGGAAGGCGAGCCGCTGGCGGAAGCGGGGGGCGTGGCGCAGGCGGCCGGCGATCGACGCGCGCAGCGCGGTGACCGTGACGGGCCGCCCGTCGCGGCGAGGCGCAAAGAAGCCCTTCCAGGCGAGATGCATGTGGGCGGCGGCGCTCTCGACGCGGAGGAAGGACCCGTCGAGCGCCGTCAGTCTGGTTCCGGTCATCGCAGTTCGAGTGTGGACGACCGCCGGAGGGCGCGATAGGGACCGGGGGTCGGAGCGACGGCGACCGTATGTACATCCGGTGAACACCCCCCGGCTCTGTGACCGTCCTCACACAGTCCGCCCGGCGGCGGGCAGACACTCCTTCATGTCAGCCGCACCGTCAACCACAGGAGCAGAAATGGCCACGCATCAGTTCAAGTTCGCGGTCTCGGACGTCGAGCTCACCGACGCCCAGGTCGAGGGGATAAGCCAAGCGATCGGCCTCGCCGGATCGCAGGCCCTCGCCGGCCTGACGCCGCCCGACTCCGTCGCCGTCCAGGTCGGTCGCAACATCTGGTGGCACGGCATCCCCGGGCCCGACGTGTTGAAGGCCCTCCAGCAGCACGCCGCCCAGCAGGCGGGCTAGCCGCCATGAGCCCCCCGAAGGCAGAGCTGACCGTCGTGCCGTCGCCGAAGAGGCCCGCGGTCGAGGAGATCGGCGGCCCCGAGGGCAAGGCCTGCCCGAGCGCGCCGTGCATCGACGGCGCTCTGCTGCTCGGGGTGGTGGCCGCCGATGGGCGGCTGGCCTACATCCAGCCGCCGACCCGGATCGACGCCGAGTTCGCCGAGCGGGCCCGGGCGGAAGGTCGCCCGGAGGCTCGCTACCGGTTCTCGCTGCCGTGCGTCGAGGCCGGGTGCTCGCAGTGGACGGGCAGCGGCTGTGGCCTCGTCGAGCACATCTTCGAGCAGCGCGCAGCCGCCGCCCCGCAGGCGCAGGCGCCGCCGCCGGCGCCGGCCAAGCTGCCCGCCTGCTCGATCCGGCGCACCTGCCGCTGGTACGCGCAGCGCGGCGGCGCCGCGTGCGCCGTCTGTCCGACTGTCGTCGCCGACTGCGGCGGGGCCGAGACCTACGCCTCGACGCGCGCCGCTGCCACGCCGTGACCAACCGAGCCGGCGCTCCCAGCCGGAGCGCCGGGCGCCCTCAGCGGGCCGTGCGCGTGGGTTTCCCCTCGTTCTGGGCGCGCCCTCGGTCGGGGCTTACCCCGACGACGATCGGTCACCGGTGAAATCGGCACGGTCTCGACTACAATCCGCCCCGCCTCGGCCAGCCGGAACGCCCTGGGCCCTCCGCATGCCCGCCTCCGCCCCCCAGAACAAGATCCGCGTCGTGGTCGCCAAGCCCGGCCTCGACGGCCACGATCGGGGGGCCAAGATCATCGCTCGCGCCCTGCGCGACGCCGGCATGGAGGTCATCTACACCGGTCTGCACCAGACGCCGGAGCAGATCGTCGAGACGGTGATCCAGGAGGACGCCGACGCCGTCGGGCTGTCGATCCTCTCGGGCGCCCACATGACGCTCGTCCCGCGGATCGTCGACCTTCTCCACGAGCAGGGCATCGACGATGTGGTGATCACCGTCGGCGGGACGATCCCGGCCGACGACATCCCCGACCTCAAGCGCCTCGGCGTCGCCGAGGTGTTCACCCCGGGCGCCTCCACCCAGTCGATCATCGACTTCATCCGCACCGCCGTCGCCGCCGTCGCCTGAGCGTCCACCCGGTCACCCGGCCCCCACCCGGCCGGCCCGCGCCCGCCGCGCCGCGGGCCGGCCGATTGACTTGTCAGTCAACCAGCGCGATAGCATTCGCGTATCCCCCGTTGCCCGAAGCCGAGGAGCGTCCCTGAATGAAGATCTGCGTCCTGGTCAAAGAGGTGCCAGACGCCGCCGTCCAGAAGCGGATCGACCCGTCCACCGGGCGGATGGACCGCCGCGGGGAACGGAACCTCAACCCCTATGACACGCACGCGATCGAAGCGGCGATGCAGATCAAGGAGGGGGGCGTCCTCCCGGTGGAGGAGATCGTCGCGGTGACGATGGGTCCCGAGACCGCGGTGCGCGCCCTCCACAAGGCGGTCTCGCTCGGCGCCGACCGCTCCGTCCACCTGAGCGACCCGTCGCTCGCCGGCTCCGACGTGGCCGCCACCGGCTACGCCCTGGCCCGGGCGCTCGAGCGCGAGGCCCCGGACATCGTCCTGCTCGGCCAGCAGTCCGACGACGGCGAGTGCTACACGATCGGCGCCGTGGTGGCCGACCACCTGAAGATGCCGTCGCTGACCCAGGTGATCAAGCTCGATGTCGAGGACGCCGCCGACGGCCACGGGCCGCGGGTGATCTGCGAGCGCCAGGCCGAGTACGGCTACGACACGGTGGCGGTCGAGCTGCCGGCGGTGATCGCCGTCGGCGACGCCATCAACGAGCCGCGCTACCCGTCGCTGAAGGCGATCATGGGCGCCAAGAAGAAGCCGCTCGACCTCCTGTCGGCGGGCGACGTCGAGATCGACCCGAGCCTGGTCGGCGGCGAGAACTCGGCGGCCCACTGGACGTCGGCCAAGGCCCCGCCGACCAAGGCGCCGGGCATGATCATCGAGGATGACAACACCGACGAGACCGTCGAGAAGATCGTCGCCTGGCTGGCGGAAAGGAAGCTGATCTAGAGATGGCGGACATCCTCGTCTACGCCCTCCACTACGAGGGCGCCTTCAACAAGAACTCGCTCGGCGCCGTCAGCGAGGGCGCCCGCCTGGCCGCCGAGGTCGGCGGCGAGGCCCACGCGATCGTCGTCGGCGACTCGGCGACCCCCGAGCTCTGCGCGTCGCTGGGCGCCTACGGGGCGACCAAGGTCTACCGCGTCGACGGTCCGGAGGGACTGGCCCAGCCGGTGGTCGACGCGATGGCCCAGGTGATCGGCGAGAACGAGATCGGCTACGCCATCTTCGGGGGCGGCCTCCTCGGCTTCGAGATCGGCGCCGGGCTGGCTGCGCGCCTCGGCGCCGGCGTGGCCATGGAGGTCACCGCGGTCCGCGCCGAGAACGGCAAGCTCGTGGCCGAGCGGCCGATCCTCGGCGACTCGGCGATCTCCGAGATCGAGTACCGCAGCCCGGTCGGGATCGTCATCGGCCGCCTGAACGCCTTCGAGATCGCCGCCCCGGGCGACGGGGAGGCCGCCGTCGAGGACGTGACGGTCGAGTTCAGCCCGTTCTCGACCCGGGCGACGATGATCCAGCGCGGCGAGCAGCGGGGGGCCGACGTCGACATCGAGGGAGCGGACCTGCTCGTGGCCGGCGGACGCGGTCTCGGCAAGGCCGAGGGCTTCGAGCTGTGCGAGGCGCTCGCCGCCGCCCTGGGTGAGAAGAGCGCGGTCGCGGCGACCCGGGCCGTGGTCGACGCCGGCTGGTACCCCTACGCCGCCCAGATCGGCCAGACCGGGAAGACGGTGGCGCCGAAGCTCTACCTGGCGGCCGGGATCTCCGGGGCGATCCAGCACAAGGTGGGGATGCAGTCGGCGGAGAACATCGTCGCCATCAACAAGGACGCCAACGCCCCGATCTTCGAGTACTCCGACCTCGGCATCGTCGGCGACCTCAACAAGATCCTGCCGAAGCTGACCGAGGCCGTGAAGGCCAAGCGAGCCGAGTAGTGGCCGTCGCGCCGAGCGAGTTCCCCCCGCCGGTTCGGTCGGGGGAGTTCATCAAGAGGGAGCTCGACCCGGTCGACGACCGCATCGAAGTCGGGGTGGTGATCGTCGGCGGTGGGCCGGCCGGCCTGGCCTGCGCGAACCGCCTGCTCCAGTTGCTCGAGGACGAGCCCGAGCTCCGGGAGCGCCTGGGCGAGGTGCCGGTCGCGGTGATCGAGAAGGCCAAGGCGTGCGGCGCCCACAACCTCTCGGGCGCGGTCATGCGGCCGGGTCCGCTCCGCCGCCTCTTCCCCGACGTCGCGCCCGAGGACTGGCCGAGCTACGGCGAGGTCCCGGGCGAGGCCGTCTACCTGATGGCCACCGCCAAGCGGGCCGTCCGCCTGCGCCCGGTGCCGCCGAACTTCCGCAACCACGGCAGCCACGTCGTCTCGGTCGCCGAGCTCTGCCGGTGGATGGCCGCCCGGGCCGAGGACGCCGGCGCCTACGTCCTCACCGAGACGGCGGCGAGCCGGCTGCTCGTCAAGGACGGCGTCGTCCGGGGCATCCGCTCGGGCGACAAGGGCCGCGGCCGCGACGGCGAGCCGCTGCGGAACTTCGAGCCGGGCTCGGACGTGACCGCCGAGGCCACCGTCCTCGCCGAGGGCGTCTGGGGTCACCTGACGGGGGCGGCGATCAAGCACTTCGCCCTGGCCGAGCACTCGGAGCCCCAGGTCTGGTCGCTCGGGGTCAAGGAGGTCTGGGAGGTGCCGAAGCCGCTGACCAAGGTGATCCACACGCTCGGCTGGCCGCTGCGCGTCCGCGCCAAGTACCACGAGTTCGGCGGCTCATGGATCTACCCGATGGGCGAGGACAAGGTGTCGCTCGGCTTCGTCGCCGGCCTCGACTACGCCGACGCGACGTTCTCGGTCCACGACGTCCTCCAGGAGTGGAAGCTCCACCCGCTCGTCCGGAAGATCCTCGAGGGCGGGACGCGCACGGCGTGGGGCGCCAAGGCGATCCCCGAGGGCGGCTACTGGGCGATGCCGAGGCTGACCGCGCCGGGCCTGGCGATCACCGGCGACGGCGGCGGCATGGTCAACGTCCCCGAGCTCAAGGGCATCCACTACGCGATCGAGTCGGGCATGCTCGCGGCCGAGGCGATCGTCGCGGCGCTGAAGCTCCGCTCGCGCGACCTCGCGGCCTACGAGGCGGCCGTCGAGGCCGGCTTCATCGGCGAGGACCTCTACCGGACGCGCAACATGAAGCAGCCGTTCTACAAGGGCTTCTTCGTCGGCGCGGCCGCGGTCAACGCGATGATGGCCACCAAGGGCCGCTTCCCCGACGGCCGCTGGTCCAACCACCCCGACGCAGACCAGCCGATGTTCGTCGGCCGGCGCGAGCGGCGCTACCCGAAACCCGACAACAAGTACACGTTCGACAAGCTGTCGAGCGTCTTCATCACGGGGAACGCGACCCGCGACGACGCGCCCAACCACATCCGCGTCCGCCGCAACGTCCCGATCGAGATCGCCGAGACCTGGCGGTGGATGTGCCCGGCCGGCGTCTACGAGCTGCCCGACGACGCCCCGGAGCACGGCAAGGTCAACGTGATCGTCAACTACACCAACTGCGTCCAGTGCGGGGCGATCACGGCCAAGGGCGGGCGCCTGACCGTGCCCGAGGGCGGCGACGGGCCGCTCTACCAGGCGACCTGAGGCGGCTGGGCGCAACCTCGGCCGGGTCGCGGTGTTCCCGTTGAGGATGCTCGCCCGACCACTGACCGTCCTCGGCCTCGCCGGGGTTCTTTTCTGGAGCGCGTCCGCCGCGCAGGCGTCCCCGGCGACGCCGCCGGCGGGGCGGGTCTCGGCCACCCTCGACGCCTGCCACGCGGCGCCGAACCTGGCCGCGCGCTACGCGACGTTCGGCGCTCAGATGGCGGCGGTGCCGGGAACCGAGCAGATGTCGATCCGCCTCGAGCTCGACGAGCGGACGCCGATGGATCCCGTCTTCCACGCGTTGAGCGGGGTCCCCGGCTTCGGGGTGTGGAAGAGCTCGGAACCCGGGATCGGGGTGTTCGGCTACAGCCAGGAGGTGACGAGCCTGACGGCCCCGGCGAGCTTCCGGGTAGCGGTCACCTTCCGCTGGTTGGGCACCCATCACCGGGTCATCCGGCGGGCGCGGCGGGTCACCCCGGCGTGCGTCGTCACGGCCGCTCCGGCGGCCGGCCTGGTCGTCGGATCGCTGAGCGGCGTGGCGGGCTGACGGCGCGACCGGCGACCGCGACGCGGTCGCTACACTGAGTGGGCGATGAAAACCGAGATCCACCCCAACTACACCGAGGCTCACGTCACCTGCACGTGCGGCAACGATTTCATGACGCGCTCGACCAAGTCCGAGCTCCACGTCGAGATCTGCTCCAACTGCCACCCGTTCTACACCGGACGCCAGAAGCTCGTCGACACCGGTGGCCGGGTCGAGCGCTTCCAGCGGCGGGTCGCCAAGAGCCGTCAGCGCGCCGCCGCCGCCGCCCAGCGGTAGCCGCGTGTCCGCGCGAGCGGAGGCCGTGAGGACCGGGCGGGTCGCGGTCGGCGACGCGCCGGTCGGCGGGCAGGCCGTGCTCGAGGGCGTGATGATGCGCGGCGTGCGGACGTGGGCGGTCGCTGTGCGCAAGCCGACGCCCGCGCAGGTCGAGCAGCGCGCCGCGCGCCGGGTTCCCGCCGGGGAGATCGAGGTCAAGACGTTCCCGCTGGCGTCGCCCCTGCGCCGCCACCGCGCTCTCCGGCTTCCGGTCGTCCGCGGCGTCGTCGCCCTGGGCGAGTCACTGGCCATCGGGGTGCGGGCGCTCGGGATCGCCGCGAGCGCCCAGCTCCCCGAGGAGGAGAAGGAGATCTCCGGCGGGGTGTGGGCGGGGACGATCGCGCTGGCGCTGGCCTTCGCGGTCGGCCTGTTCTTCGTCGCCCCGGTCGGGCTGACCAGCCTGATCAAGGACCAGCTCCACTCCTCGACCCTCTTCTGGCTGATCGAGGGGGTGGTGCGGACGGCGATCTTCCTCGGCTACCTCCTCCTCCTGTCGCGCCTGCGCGAGCTGCGGCGGGTCTTCGAGTACCACGGCGCCGAGCACAAGACGATCGCCTGCTACGAGGCCGGGCTCGAGCTGACGCCGGAGAACGCTCGCCACCAGTCGCGCCTGCACCCCCGGTGCGGGACGAGCTTCCTGCTGATCGTGATGATCGTCGCGATCTTCGTCTTCGCACCGATCGGCCTGCCGCCGTGGTACTGGCTGGTGGCCACGCGGATCCTCGGCGTCCCGGTGATCGCCGGCCTCTCCTACGAGGTGATCCGCAACGCCTCGCGCCACCGCGGGCGCCGCTGGGTGCAGATCGTCATGAGCCCGGGCCTCGCCCTCCAGCGCCTGACCACGCGCGAGCCCGAGCTCGACCAGCTCGCGGTGGCCATCGCCGCCCTCGAAGCCGTGCTCGCGGTCGAAAGGGACGACGCCCACGACGCCGGCTCGCTGATCGGCCTCGAGGTCGTCGCGTGAGCCCGGTGGCCGCCGGTGCCGGATGCCGACCGCTACCCTCGGCCGATGATCGAGTCCCTCGTCGAGCAGATCGAAGTCCGCTTCGAGGAGCTCGGCCGCCAGATCTCAGACCCTGAGGTGACCGGCGACCGCCATCGCCGGGCCGAGGTCGGGCGGGCCTACCGCCAGCTCGAAGCGGCGGCGGGACTGGCCGAGGAGTGGCGGCACGCCCGCGACGACCTGGCCGGGGCGCAGGAGCTCCTGGCCGAGGGCGAGGACGCCGAGCTCCGCGAGGTCCTCAACAGCTCCCGCGAGCGGATCGACCGGCTCGAGGAGGAGATCCGGATGGCCATGGTCGAGCGCGACCCGAGCGACGACAAGAATGTGATCGTCGAGATCCAGGGGGCGACCGGCGGCGACGAGGCCGGCCTCTGGGCAGGCGACGTCTACCGGATGCTCACCAAGTACGCCGAACGGCTCGGCTTCAAGACCGAATCGCTCGACATCTCCGACGGCAAGTACACCTTCGCCGTCAAGGGCGACGCCGCGTACTCGGTGTTCAAGTTCGAGGGCGGCACCCACCGCGTCCAGCGCGTCCCGGCGACCGAGTCGCAGGGACGGGTCCACACGTCGACGGCCACGGTGGCCGTCCTCCCCGAGGCCGAGGACGTCGACATCCAGGTCGACCAGAACGACCTCCAGGTCGACGTCTACCGCTCGAGCGGCCCGGGCGGCCAGTCGGTCAACACGACCGACTCGGCGGTCCGCGTGACCCACAAGCCGAGCGGCATCGTCGTATCGATGCAGGACGAGAAGTCGCAGCTCCAGAACCGCGAGAAGGCGATGCGGGTCCTCCGCGCCCGTCTCTACGAACGGGCGCTGGCCGAGCAGCAGGCCGAGGTCGCAGCCGACCGCCGCTCGCAGGTGGGCAGCGGCGAGCGGGCGGAGAAGATCCGCACTTACAACTACGGCGAGCGCCGGGTCACCGACCACCGGATAAAGCTGACCGTCCACAACCTCGACGACGTGCTCGAGGGCGAGCTCGGCGAGCTGACCGCCGGGCTGGTGGGCGACGAGAAGCGCCGGCGGCTCGAGCAGGCGGCCCGACCCTGAGCCCGGCGCGGGCATCGTCATCGAAGATGGCGACCGCGGTCAGCGCCCGCGACGCGCTCGACGGGGCGGTCACGGCGATCGCCGCCGCCGGCTCGCCGAGCGCCCGCCTCGACGCCGAGCTGCTCCTGGCGGCGGCGCTCGGGGTCGAACGCGAGCGCCTCTACACCGACCGCGACCTCGCCGTCGGCGGCGCGGCCGTGCGGACGTTCCAGTCCTTCGTCCGCCGCCGGTCGATCCTCCGGGAGCCGGTCGCCTACATCGTCGGCCGCCGCGGCTTCCGCCACCTCGAACTGATCGTCGATCCGGCCGTCCTGATCCCGCGGCCGGAGACCGAGCTCCTCGTCGAGGTCGCCGTCGAGGTGGCACCGGCCGGCGGGCGCGTGCTCGACGTCTGCACGGGCAGCGGGGCGGTGGCCCTGGCTCTGGCCGACGAGCGGCCGGACCTCGTCGTCGTCGGGTCGGACATCAGTGGCCCGGCCCTGGCGGTGGCGCGGACCAACGGGGCGCGCCTGCACCTCGACGTCGACTGGAGGGAGGCCGACCTGATCGCCGCGGTCCCCGTCCCCTTCGACCTGATCGTGGCCAACCCACCCTACGTCGAGACGGCCGTGCTCGCCGGCCTCGAGCCCGAGGTCTCCCGCCACGAGCCGCGACTGGCCCTCGACGGCGGCGCCGACGGGCTCGCGCTGATCCGCCGGCTGATCGAGGAGGCGGCGGACTCCGGGGCGCCGCTGCTGGCGCTCGAGATCGGCGCCGGCCAGGCGCCGGCGGTGAGCGCGCTCCTGTCGGCGGCGGGCTTCGGCGGGCTCGAGCGCCGGGTGGACCTGGCGGGGATCGAACGGGTCCTCGTCGGCGCCAGGTGACCGAGCTCGCCCGCTGCGTGGCGGCCGGCGGAGTCGTCGTCTTCCCCGCCGACACCGTCTACGGGCTCGGCTGCGACGCCGGCAACGCCGAGGCCGTCCGGCGGCTGTACGAGCTCAAGGGGCGCCCCCGCGAGAAGCCGGCCGCCGTGCTCTGGGGGAGTCTCGCGGAGGCACTCGCCGACCTACCCGAGCTCGGCCCGCGGACGCGGGCGGCCCTCGGCGCCCTGCTCCCCGGCCCGGTCACCCTGCTCGTCCCCAACCCGGCCCGGCGCTTCCCGCTGGCCGGCGGGGAGGCCCTCGGCCTACGGGTGCCGGTCGCCCCGGTCGCCCTGCCGGGGCCGCTCCTCCAGTCGAGCGCCAACGCCGCCGGTGGCCCGGACGCGCGGCGCCTCGCGGATGTTCCGTCGGCGATCCGGGCCGGCGCCGATCTGGTGATCGACGGGGGCGAGCTTCCCGGGACGCCGTCGACGGTGATCGACCTGACCGGCTACGAGGGGGACGGCGGCTGGCGGGTCGTCCGGCCCGGCGCGCTCGGGGCCTCCGAGGTCGCCGCCCGGCTTCCGAGCTTCGCCTGATCGCCGGCGCGCGACCGATCGCCGGTTGACGCGCCGCGGCAACTCGGCTATCCGTCGTCGTCGTCGTCGTCGTCGTCGTCGTCGTCGTCGTCGTCGTCGTCGTCGTCGGACGGACGCCGGGCGTGGGACGAGGGAGCGAGATGACGGGCAAGTGGGGATCCGGCGGCAGGCGCGGACTGGCCCGCGCCCGGTGCCTGCGCGGCCGTGCTGGGCCTCGGGGTGACCGGCGCAGTGGCCACCCCGGGCGCCGGGGAGCTCCCGAGCACCAATCCGAGCGCGCTCTCGCCGACCGACATCGCGCGGCTCTCGGGCCAAGGCCGGCGAGCGCGTGATCGTCCTCCTGCGCAACCAGCACCCCGAGGCGCCGGGGCTCCCCGGCGCCCAGGCGCAGCGGACGTCGGCCCTCGTCGGCGACCAGTCGCCGATCGTCTCCGAGCTCAGCGCCGTCCGCGCCCCGCGGATCCACCGCTTCGCGTTCGTCAACGCGATCGCCGCCACCGTCTCGAAGGCCGAGGCCCAACGGTTGGCCGGCAACCCGGCGGTGGCCGCCGTCGTCCCCGACGCCCTCGTCCGGGGGCCGGCGCCCACGCCCGCTCCGGCCGGTGCCGGCCCGGCCCCGGCCGCGGCATCCCCGGCCGCGGGAGTCTGTCCGACCGCCGGCCGAGCCGCTGCTCGAGCCCGAGGCGCTCCAGACGATGAACGTCGATTTCGGCGCCGGCGCGGCGCAGCCCGCCGCGCACGACTACGCGACGGGCAAGGGGGTCAAGATCGCGGTCTTCCCCGACGGGCTCGACCCGCGGATCCCCGACTTCCTTCGCGCCGACGGAACGCCGGCGACTTCGACTACGTGGACTTCAGCGGCGAGGGCCTCGGCGCCCCGACGGGGGGCGGTGGGGCGTTCGGCGACGCCACCCGCTGATCGCCCAGGGCACCCACACCTACGACCTGAGTGGCCACGTCAACCCGGCGCACCCGCTGCCGCCCGGATGCAACATCCGCATGAAGGGCGTCGCCCCCGACGCCTCGGTCGCGGTGATGAAGGTCTTCGGCGAGGCAAACCTCGCCCTGGACAGCGAGAGCCTCCAGGGGCTCGAGTACGCCGTCCTCCACGACCACGTCGACATCCTCAGCGAATCCTTCGGCGGTAACCCGGTGCCCAACCCGGGGACCGATCCGGTCGCCGCCTTCAACGCCGACGCCGTCGCCGCCGGGGTCACCGCCGTCGTCTCCATCGGGGACGCCGGGACGACGAACACGATCGGGACGCCCGCCACCGCCCCCGGGCTCCTCGGCACGGGGGCGTCGACCACCTACCGCCTCTACGCCCAGACCGGCTCCTACGGCTACCGGGTCGGCAGCGGCGGCTGGGAGAGCAACAACGTCTCGGCGATCAGCAGCTCTGGGCTCACCGATTTCGGCCCGCGAACGATCGATGTGGTCGCGCCCGGCGAGGCCGGGTGGGCGGACTGCTCGACCGACACGGCGACCTTCGGCAGCTGCGCCGACATCTACCACGGCCCGCATCCGCAGCCGATCGTCGCCTTCGGCGGGACCAGCGAATCCTGCCCGCTGACGGCGGGGACCGCCGCGCTCGTCGTCCAGGCCTACCGCGAGACCCACGGCGGAGCCACGCCTTCGCCCGCGCTCGTCAAGCAGATCGTGATGAGCAGCGCGCAGGATCTCCATGTCCCGGCGGCCAATCAGGGCGCCGGCCTCGTCGACGCGCTCCGCGCCGTCCAGCAGGCGCGCTCGGTGCGCGACGGGCGCGGCGCGCCGGCGGCGGTCGGCCAGAGCCTGCTCTACTCGCCGACGTCGATCGGCCTGACCGATCGGCCGGGCCGGACGGTGCCGACCACCGTCAAGGTCACCAACACCGGCGCCGCCGCTCGGGACGTGACCCCGGCGCTGCGCGCGCTCGGGCCGGCGCGGACGCTCGCCGAGGGCGACCTGACGCTCAACCCGGCGACCGACGGGACGTTCATCTACCAGACGGGAGCCACCGTCCACGACGTGCAGACGGTCACGTTCACCGTTCCGGCCGGGGTCGACCGCCTGGTCACGCGGGTGGCCTGGCGCGGCAACGCGAACGACCTCAGCGGCGCCCAGATCCGGGCCACCCTCTTCGATCCCGCCGGACGGCTGGCTTCGCACTCGCGACCGCAGGGCAGCGGCGGCGGGTTCGGCGAGGACGAGATCCACGACCCGTCCCCCGGCACGTGGAAGCTCGGGGCTTCCTGGCGGTCGAGACGTTCAACTTCATCACGGTGAGCTCCGACCAGGTCGCCGCGATCCCGTACTCGTACCGCCTTCGCTGACCGGACTCCGCCCGCGTCGAAGCCCCCGGCGCGCCGGTGGGCTCTGCCGGCGTGCCGCCGGGGCTCGGTGGCGAAACCGGGCGGCGTGCGCCCGGACGTCGGCGGTCCCTGCGATGCTTCGGCCGCGGCATGAAAATCACCGAGCTTGACGCGCTCTATGCGTTCATGGTGGCCACGGCCGTCGCGGCAGCTCTGACGCCGGTCACGATGCGCGTGGCCGTGCGCGTCGGCGCCGTCGACCAGCCGCGCGAGCGCGGCCTCTCCTCGCGGGCGACGCCTCTCCTCGGCGGCCTCGCCATCTTCGCCGGGGCGCTCCTCGCCGGGCTGATCTTCCTCCCGGCGACCGCCAAGTGGCACGGCGTGTTCACCGCCGCGGCGGTGATCGTCGTCGTCGGAGCCCTCGACGACCGCTTCGACCTCCCGCCGGGAGCGAAGCTCGCCGGGCAGATCGTCGCGGCGGTGATCGCGGTCAACGCCGGGGTCGTCGTCCACTACATCACCCTCCCGTTCGTCGGAGCGCTCCACTTCCCGAACGCCGGGGCCACGCTGACGGCGATCGGCCTCGTCGGGCTGATGAACATCGTCAACTTCTCCGACGGGGTCGACGGCCTGGCCGCCGGGGTCTGCATGATCATCGCCGCGGCTCTCGCGGTGATCGCCTTCGACCTCGGACAGAAGCAGGCCGGCGTCCTCGCCGCGCTGACCGCCGGGGCGGCGCTCGGCTTCCTCGTCCACAACTTTCCGCCGGCGTCGAGCTTCATGGGCGACTGCGGGTCGAACCTGCTCGGGCTGCTGATGGGCGTCCTGACCGTCGAGGGCACGGTGAAGACACCGGTCGTCGTCTCCTTCGCCCTGCCGCTGATCCTCCTCGCCGTCCCCTTCCTCGACACGACGTTCGTCGTGCTCAAGCGACTCAAGTACCACCAGCCGCTCTACAAGCCCGACAGCGAGCATTTCCACCACCGAATGGCCCGGATCGGGTTCAGCCCGAGGCGCACCGTCTTCTACCTCTACAGCTGGACGCTGCTGCTCGCCGGGCTCGCGATGGCGCTGCGCTTCGTGCCCTACTCCGACCACCACGGGCACCTCCACACCGGCTGGTCGCTGGTCATGGGGGCGCTCGGGCTGACCGTCGCCGCCGCCAGCGTCTACCTGATCTACGTGCTCGAGATCCTCAAGTTCAAGCGCCTCACGGGGATGCGCCTGCGCCGGCTCGCCCCCGAGACGAGCGACGCGGAGATCGAGGCCTTGGTGGTCGAGGAGATCGAGACCGGTGAGTTCGACATCGTCCGCTCCAAGCACAAGCCGCCCCCGGAACCGCCGCCGGGGGCCGTACCCGAGGGTCCCTAGCCGACCCGCCGCGGCCGTCGGTCAGGTGTAGATGACAGTCCTCCAGTACGCCGCCGGGGTGGCCCGCCTCGGCGCCTTCGCGCTGCCCGTGGCCTTCGCCGCCCGCCTTCTGCGCCGGCGCCTGGTCGCGCCCGACGGACCGGTCGGGCTCCTCGCCGACCTGGTCATCGGCCTCTCGCTCGCGCTGCTCCTGGCCGAGGCGCTCGGCCTGGTGTCGGCACTTCGCTCGGCGCCGCTGATCGCCGCCGCCGTCGCCGTGGCGCTGGCCGCCGGCGCCTGGGACCGCCGCCCGCCGGCCGCGCCGATCCACGCCGGCCCCGACCTGCCCGC
>JBPCNA010000009.1:0-12655 GCA_051001735.1 Solirubrobacteraceae bacterium | reverse complement strand
GGTAGATCCCAATCAAACGCTACGTGCTCGAGTGGGGCGATTGGCGAGGGCCGCTGACGAAGGGGTTGTACCCCTCCTCGGGCGAGATCGCCCGGGCCCGGGCGGCGCTCGAGCGCCTCCTCATCTGAAACAGCGAACGGAGAATTCGATGGGATTGCTCAACCGCAGGGGTGGCGACGGTCAACCGGAGGAGGAGTCGGTGGAGCTGGAGGCGCCGCCGGCCGACACCGAGTACCACGCCGGCTCGCTCGACGGCGTGCCCGAGGCGGGCCGGGGCCGTCTGGCTCAGAACAAGCGCGGCCTCTTCACGTCGGACCTGTCGGTCAACGAGTTCCTCGTGGTGCGGGAGGCCGGGTTCGATCCGGTGGGCTTCGTCGTCGGCAGCTCGATCTACCACGTCGGGCTCCAGGTCGCCGGCTACCGGCAGTCGATGGAGCTGACCGTGCTCTCGCAGGCGATGTACGAGGCGCGCAACCTGGCGATGACGCGGATGGAGGAGGAGGCCGACCAACTCGGCGCCGACGGCATCGTCGGCGTGCGCCTCGAGGTCAACCGCTACGCGTGGGGCGAGAACATGGCCGAGTTCATCGCGCTGGGCACGGCGATCAAGCACCGGGAGGGGGCGATGCACCGAGCTCCGAACGGGCGGCCGTTCACCAGCGACCTCTCGGGCCAGGACTTCTGGACCCTGCTGCGGACGGGCCACCGGCCGGTGGGGATGGTGATGGGGAGCTGCGTCTACCACGTCGCCCACCAGGCGATGCGCCAGGCGTTCAAGATGACCGGGCGCAACGTCGAGATGCCGAACTTCACCCAGGCCATGTACGACGCCCGCGAGCTCGCGATGGGTCGGATGCAGTCCGAGGCCGAGGCGCTCAAGGCCGAGGGAATCGTCGGCGTCCAGCTCAAGGAGCAGAGCCACGGCTGGGGCAGCCACGTGATCGAGTTCTTCGGCGTCGGCACGGCCATCATCCCGGTCGAGACGGCCGACCCGATCCCGAAGCCGACGCCGGTCATCGACCTGAGCAGCTGAGGGCTCACCGGGGGCGGCGGCTGCAGCCGCGGTGAGTCCGCGTTTACCGGTCGCCTCGGCGGGGCATCTGTCGCACCGCAAGCCGCTCGCCCGGGGCGGCTCGGGAGAGGAGGGCTCCCCATGTACAAGCAGATCCTGGACCCGGTGTCCCACTCCCTGGGGCTCTCGTCGCTCGTCGCCGTGCTGCCGCTGCTGTCGCTGTTCCTGCTGCTGGGCGTCCTGCGGATGAAGGCGCAGTGGGCGGCGGTGATCTCGCTGGGCGTGGCCCTCGTCGTGGCCGTCGCCGTCTACGGGATGCCGGTGGGTCAGGCGGCGGACGCGACGGTCGAGGGCGCGGCGTTCGGCTTCTTCCCGATCATGTGGATCGTCATCAATGCCCTGTGGATCTTCCATATGACCGAGGAGACCGGCCACTTCGCGGTGCTGCGGCGAGTGTTCAGCTCGGTGTCGGACGACCAGCGGGTTCAGGTCGTGATGATCGCCTTCTGCTTCGGGGCGCTGCTCGAGGCGCTCGCCGGGTTCGGCACGCCGGTGGCGATCTGCGGCGTGATGCTGGTGGGGCTCGGCTTCACGCCGATCAAGGCGGCGGCGGTGGCTCTCTTGGCCGACACCGTCCCGGTGGCGTTCGGGGCGATCGCCATCCCGATCGTCACCCTCGCCCAGGTGACCGGGCTGCCGAAGTCCGACCTGAGCATGATGGTCGGGCGCCAGTGCCCGGTCCTGGCCTTCTTCATTCCGTTCCTGCTCGTGCTGATGGTCGACGGCCGGCGCGGCGTCCGCGAGGCGTGGCCGGCAGCGCTGACCGCGGGCGGGGTGTTCGCGGTCGTCCAGTTCGCGGCCTCCAACTACGTGTCGGCTGAGCTGACCGACATCCTCGCGTCGCTGAGCGCCGCCGCGTCGCTGGTCGCGCTCCTCTTCGTGTGGTCGCCGCGGTCGCCGGAGCGTCCGCCTGCGGTCGGGCGGCGGCCGGCGATCGCCGGCGCCGCCGAGGCCGACCCGGCGCTCGAGCGGCGGGTACTCGCCGGCGACGGGGGGCCGGTGGGCCCGGCCGCGGTGGCCACGGCGTTCGCCCCCTACGTGATCATCATCCTCGTGCTCGGCGTCTGCAGCCTGAGCGCGGTGGCTGGGGAGCTCGACACGCTGACCAGCAAGTTCAGCTGGCCGGGTCTCCATGTGCTGAACGCGGCGGGGAAGCCGCCGAGCAGCGTGATCTACAAGCTCAACTGGCTGACCGCCGCCGGAACGCAGCTGTTCGTCGCCGGGTTGCTCTCGGCCGCCGTGCTGCGGGTCAGGCCGGCGCGAGCGCTCGCCGTCTACCTGCGGACGCTGCGCCTCCTGTTCTGGCCGATCCTCACCGTCTGCGCGGTGCTCGCCCTGGCCTACGTGATGAACCTCTCGGGGCAGACGATCACCCTCGGCACGTGGGCGGCGGGGACGGGCGGGTTCTTCGCCTTCCTCTCACCGGTGATCGGCTGGTTCGGCACGGCGGTGACCGGGTCCGACACGTCGAGCAACTCGCTGTTCGGGGCGCTCCAGGTCACGGCGGCCAAGCACGCGCACCTCTCGCCGCTGCTGCTGGCCGCCGGCAACAGCTCGGGTGGCGTGCTGGCCAAGATGGTCTCGCCCCAGAACCTGGCGATCGGGGCGGCCGCCGTCGGCCTCGGCGGCCAGGAGGGCGACATCTTCCGGAAGGTGATCGGCTGGAGCCTGGTGCTCCTGCTGGCCATGGCCGTGCTCGTCCTCCTCCAATCCGGACCGCTGTCATGGATGGTTCCGTGACTGGTGGCGGGGCGGTGGAGCTCCGCGGTGAGACCAGGACGGGCGACGAGGAGATCCTCTCCGTGGAGGCGCTCGCCTTCGTCGCCGAGCTCCAGCGCCGCTTCGGTCCGCGGCGCGACGAGCTCCTGCGGGCTCGGGCCGGCCGCCGAGCCCGGCTGGCCGAGGGGGAGACGCTGGACTTCCTCGAGGAGACCCGGGGCGTCCGCGAAGGCGACTGGCAGGTGGCCGCCGCGCCGGCGGCGCTCGCGCAGCGGTGGGTCGAGATCACCGGGCCGACCGATCGGAAGCTGACGATCAACGCGCTCAACTCGGGCGCCGACGGCTTCATGGCCGACTTCGAGGACGCGAACGCCCCGACCTGGCGAAACATGGTCGACGGGCAGGTGAACATGCGCGACGCCGCCCGGGGAACGATCACCTACGAGGGGTCGGATGGCCGCCACTACGAGCTCGGCCCCAATCCGGCGACCGTGTTGGTGCGGCCGCGGGGATGGCATCTGTCCGAGCGTCACCTGCGCGTCGACGCGGAGCCGATCGTCGGGGCGCTGATGGACTTCGGCCTCTACTTCTTCCACAACGCCGAGACCCTGCTCGACCGAGGCTCGGGCCCGTACTTCTACCTGCCGAAGCTCGAGTCCCACCGGGAGGCGCGCCTGTGGAACGACGTCTTCAGCTTCGCCGAGAAGGCGCGCGGGATCCCCGGGGGCACGATCAAGGCCACCGTTCTGATCGAGACGCTCCCGGCGGCGTTCGAGATGGAGGAGATCCTCTACGAGCTGCGTGACCACTCGGCCGGGCTGAACGCCGGGCGGTGGGACTACATCTTCTCGGCGATCAAGTGCTTTCCCGACCGGCCGGAGTACGTGTTGCCCGACCGCGGCGAGGTGACGATGGCCGTTCCGTTCATGCGCGCCTACGCCGAGCTCCTCGCCGCGACGTGCCACCGGCGGGGGGCGCACGCGATCGGGGGGATGGCGGCGCTGATCCCGTCTCGCGTCGACGAGGAGGCCAACGAGAAGGCGCTGGCCGGAGTCCGGACCGACAAGGAGCGCGAGGTCGGGCAGGGCTACGACGGGACGTGGGTCGCCCACCCGGATCTCGTCCCCGTCGCCCGCGAGGTCTTCGAGCGCGGCCTCGGGGGCCGAGCCGACCAGCTCGATCGGCAGCCGTCCGTCGACGTCGGTCGCGACGAGCTGCTCGACCTGGCGGCGACGCCGGGGAAGGTCACCGAGGAGGGCCTGCGGACGAACGTCAGCGTCGGCTTCCGCTACCTGTCCTTCTGGCTCGGTGGCCGGGGGGCGGCGGCGATCGACGGGCTGATGGAGGACGCGGCGAC
This sequence comes from Solirubrobacteraceae bacterium, assembly GCA_051001735.1. Taxonomy (GTDB): domain Bacteria; phylum Actinomycetota; class Thermoleophilia; order Solirubrobacterales; family Solirubrobacteraceae; genus Palsa-513. Next base: position 8,507 of record JBPCNA010000009.1, on the reverse strand, counting down.
GGCGGAGATCTCGCGGACCCAGATCTGGCAGTGGGTCCACCACGGCGCCAGGCTCGAGGACGGCCGGACCGTGACGGCCGAGCTCGTGCGCGAGCTGATCGACGAGGAGACGGCGGAGATCCGCGGGCAGGTGGGCGAGGAGACGTGGCGGGCGGGCCGGCCGGAGGAGACCCGGGAGGTCTTCGAGCGGGTGGCGCTCTCGCCGGAGCTGATCGAGTTCCTCACGCTGCCGGCCTACGAATTCCTGTGACCGGGGCGCCGGAGCCGCTGAGCGTCGCCGAATACGAGCAGCTGGCCGAGCGGATCCTCGAACCGGGGCCGTTCGGGTACTTCGCCGGCGGGGCGGGCGACGAGCGGACGCTCGGCGACAACCGCGCGGCCTACCGACGGTGGCGGCTGCGGCCGCGGATGCTCGTCGACGTGGGGAGGGTCAGCCCGGCGACGACGCTGCTCGGCCACCCGGTGTCGATGCCGGTGCTGGTGGCGCCGACGGCCTTCCTGCGGCTTGCGCATGCGGACGGCGAGCCGGGTGTGGCCCGGGCAGCGGCGGCGGCGGGGACGATCTACTGCCTGTCGACGCTGGCTACGGCGGCGCCGCGGGAGGTGGCCGAGGCGGCGCCGGAGGGGGTGCGCTGGTTCCAGCTGTACTGCTACCGCGACCGGGGTCTTACGCGGTCGCTGGTCGACCGGGCGGCCGAGGCCGGCTTCGAGGGGATCGTCCTGACCGTCGACATGCCGTTCCTCGGCCGGCGGGAGCGCGACCTGCGCACCGGCTTCGCGATCCCGGCCGAGACGCCGGTGCCGAGCTTCGCGGCGGCAACCGGCGGGGGGCGGGCGGCGACCCTGGCCGAGATGGTCGAGCTGCTCGACCCGACCCTTACCTGGAGCGACGTCGAAGCGGTCGCGGCGATGTCCGACCTCCCGGTGATCGTCAAGGGGATCCTGACCGGCGAGGACGCGTGCCTGGCCGTCGAGCACGGCGCGGCGGCGGTCGCCGTCTCCAACCACGGCGGCCGTCAGCTCGACGGGGTGGTGGCCTCGCTCGACGCCCTGCCCGAGGTCGTCGCGGCCGTAGCCGGCGCGGCGCCGGTCCTCCTCGACGGCGGCGTCCGCCGGGGCACCGACGTCGTCACGGCGCTGGCCCTCGGCGCGGCGGCGGTGATGATCGGGCGCCCGGTGATCTGGGGGCTGGCGGCCCGGGGCGAGGCCGGCGTGGCGAGCGTGCTCGAGCTCCTGCGCGAGGAGGTCGGCCTGGCGTTGGCGCTGCTCGGCTGCGCGTCGCCCGAGGCGGTCGGGCCGGCGCACGTCGTCCGGGCCGGGTGAGCCGACGGTCAGCCGGTGGCGCAGCTGACCTCGAGCGGAGGGTCGAGCCGAAGGCGCTGCGTCCGATCGCTGCCGGCGGCGCCGAGCCGCACGGCGAGGCCGCCCACGCGCCGGCTGCCGGGGTGGCAGCCGGGGGAGGCGAGCGTCAGGAACACCGGCCCGCGAGCCGCATCTGAGGATGTCCGGTACGACCGCAGCAGGTACCACAAAAGAGGGCCCGGTTCGGGACGACGGCGGGCGTCGACGCCTGGCCGCCCTTCTCGAGATCGACATGGGACAGAGCCGGCTCGGCGTGGGTGATCACCAACCTGTCAGCGCGGCGACCGTTGTGTGACATTCGTCACGGAAGCCCCGCGAACCATTGACTCGAAAATCGACCGGTCCTATAGTCGGTCGCAGAGGACTTGAGGTAGGGCAGTAACCATTTCGCCGCTCCGGGCAGGCGCGGGCTGGGCCAGCCGTGTCGTTGGTCGTGGCGCATGCCGATACCGGGCGCCGCGGCGTATCGGTGGGCAAGTAGAACCGGCCTCCACAGAGGTCGTGGCCGTGGGCACCCAATTCACAAGGAGAAGGCACAGTGACCGCATTCAGTGACACTCCCGATCAGCCGGCCGACCCCGCCCGGGGCTCCGACATGGCTGCGGCCGGCGCCGGGGAGGCCGCGACCCCGCCGGGACCGGTCATGGAGGTCCGGCCCGCGACGACGCCCAGTCCGCTGAAGGCGGCGGTCTCGATGCCGAGCGACTTCCGCTTCGACGAGGTCCGCGCCGCGCACATCTCTCTGCCTCCTGTGAACCCTCCCCTGGGGCCGCTCGCCGCCTTTCACGGCAATTTCCACGGTAGTGGCTTCAATACGATCTTCCGGCCCGACAACACGGTGACGCCGACGCCGCTGCCGGTACCCGTCGGCACGACCGACAACATCCTCGAGCTGAACCTCACCCAGGAGACGTTGTCGTTCTCCGCGGCTCTCGGCTCCGTGCCGAACCGGGGCTCGGTGCAGGGAGACGCCTTCCTCAACGGAGTGCCCTATCTGCAGGCGATCAATGACGTGACCACCGGGCACAGCATCGGCATCCATTTCGAGCCTGGGCTCTGGGTGATCGTCCCGCCCACCAAGGATCCACAGGAGGGGTCGACGCTCGCGCGCATGGCGTCGATCCCCCACGGTACGACGATCAACGCGCAGGGGAACTTCAGGACCGTCGCCGGGCCGCCGGTGATCGCCAAGGTCGACATCACCCCGTTCGTGGAAGGCTCGCCGGCGACGAAGATCCATTTCGCGAGCCAGGCGGCGGCCGCGCACGGCACGCCGCGGATCCCTCAGGACCTCGCGTCCTTCATCAACGCCGGCACGATCACCCAGGCCATCCTCGACGACCCGAACTCGGTTCTCCGTAACGCCATCGCCGGTCAACACATCACGGAGACCACCGTGATCCAGATCTCGACGTCGCCGTCGTCCCCGCTGTTCGGTGGTGGCACGGACAACATCGCCTTCCTCTGGGGGAACCCCGCGGCGGTCACCAGCCCCCACCCGACGGGCCAGAACGCGCAGGCGGTCGAGATGACGGCCGTCTTCTGGATCGAGACGGTCCAACACAAGATCGTCGTGCCGTCGTTCAAGGTCGGCCAGCACCCGCTCATCCTCAAGCCCCAGGCGACGGCCCCCCGGCAGACGCTGCCGACGTTCAACGTGCGGCCGCCGTTCGCGATCACGCACCCGCGGACGATCACGGTGCCCGCCACGCAGATCCAGTACACGCAGACGGTGAACCTCAACTTCGCCGGGCTGACCTGGCCGCACGTGTCGGTGGCCACCCTGGTGCCCGCCGCGCCGCTGTCGGTGCCGCCGAGCGTATGGACGGCACCGTAGCGAGGGGCCGAGCCGTCGACCGAGAACGCCCTGAGGCAGAAGGGACACGTCATGGAGGGACATTTCACGGTGCCACCCCTGCCTCTGGACGGCGGCGGCGTCCGCAGCGGGGCGCCGCCGCCGGCGCAGGGCGACTCGGGCTCGGCCAGGGCGGGCGGTCCTCCCAACCCGCCGGCTGACCCCGCTACGACGTCGAACGACGCGGTCGCCGGGATCTCGGCGCTGCGCGGGCTCCTGCTCTACGCCGCGGTGCTGTCCTTCGCCGGTCTGTTCATCTACTTCATGGTCCTGATCTCGGATGCTCGGACCGGGGTGAAGCCGCACATCGACGCGACCTTCATCACGGCGGCGGCGGCGCTGTCGGGGGTGCTCGGCTCCGCCTTTGCACTGCGAATCGGTGTCGCCCCCGATCCGTCGCTCGTGAACACCGGGTTGGCCCGGCATGCGGCCGCCGCGAAGCAGGGCGAGGCATCCCCGGTCGCCGCCGGGATCAGGCGGGCGATGTCGCTCGAACCCAGCGACGTGGATGCCAAGAGCTGGCCGCTGACGTTCGGGATATGGGCGTACGCCATCGTGGCCGCGGCGGTCGTCGCGGTCTACGTCCTCAACCAGAATGAGACACCCGACGCGGTCAAGGCGCTCGCGGTGACGTTCAGCGGCTACGTCATCGCGCTGATCAACGCCGCCTACGGGCTGACGAGATCGGCCCCCGGCGGGTGAGCCGGCCGGGAGGATGATGGCCGGCCGGCGAGCCGGCCGCGGGCGCGGCCAACCGAGGTTCCGCGGCCGCCTAGGTCACCTGGGCGGGAGTCGGCTCCCGTGCTCGACGGCCCGGCCCTCGGGGGCGCCCGCCGGTAGGACGGACATCGTGACCGGGGTCGCCGCTCGGGCCAGGCAGCGCGGGCAGTTGGTGACCATCAGGTTCTCGGCGCGAACCGCGATCGCCAAGCGGCAGCGCGGACAGTGCTGGCGGATCATGGCGGCTCTACGTGGTCCGGCCGTGGCGTCCAAGGTCTCCCGTCCGTCTCGGTGTTGGCCCGAGCGCGGGCTCTGTCGGCTGCTTCGCGGCCGTGGAATCCCTGCGCCGGAACGAGACCAAGTATATACCCGAGATAGATTTGGGGAAACCTATATGTCGTCGCGAGCCGGGGCGTCTGACCTCAGCTCCTAGACTGGCGGCACGATGAGCCGGTTCAGAGCGCCCCAGGACCCGGATTTCCAGCGGATGAACACGTCGCTGGGCTTCGACCGGCGCCTGTGGCCGCAGGACGTCGCCCAGTCGCGGGCGCACGCGCGGATGCTGGGGGCGGCCGGCCTCGTCAGCGCGGAGGATCAGGAGCAGCTGCTCCACGGTCTCGACCTGGTCGCCGCCGAGCTGGCCGGGGGGAGCTTCCCGTTCGCGGCCGGTGACGAGGACATCCACATGGCAATAGAGCGGCGGCTGACCGAGCTCGTCGGGCCGGCCGGGGGGCGCCTCCACACGGCGCGGTCGCGCAACGATCAGGTGGCGACCGACGTGATCCTCTACACCCGCGAGCAGGCCGAGCGGGCGCGGACAGGCCTCGGGCGGCTGATGGAGACGCTGCTCGAGCAGGCCGAGCGCCACATCGACTGGGCGATGCCCGGCTACACCCACCTCCAGCGGGCCCAGCCGGTCTATCTCGGGCACCACGTGCTCGCCTACTTCTGGATGGCCGAGCGCGACCGGCGCCGCTTCGGCCACGTCCTCGAGGCGTGCGCCCTGCTGCCGCTCGGGGCGGGGGCGCTGGCCGGCGTGAACTTCCAGACCGACCGCGCCCTGGTGGCCGAGGAGCTCGGCTTCGACGGGGTGGCGGCGAACTCGATCGACGCGGTGGCCAACCGCGACTTCGTGCTCGACTTCCTCGCGGCGGCGGCCACCGCGGCGACCCACCTTTCGCGCCTGGGCGCGGAGCTCGTGATCTGGTCGAGCCAGGAGTTCGCCTTCTGCAGCCTCCCGGACGCCTGGAGCTCGGGGTCGTCGATCATGCCCCAGAAGCGCAACCCCGACGCGGCCGAGCTGCTCCGGGCCAAGGCCCCGCGGGTCGCCGGGCACCTGCTGGGGATGCACGGGGTGCTCCACGGCCTGCCGCTGACCTACAACAAGGATCTCCAGGAGGACAAGGAGCATCTCTTCGACGCCGCCGACACCCTCGACCTGTGCCTGCGCGCCGCGCGGGGAATGCTCGACGGGGTGGTCTTCGACCGGGGGCGCCTGGCGGCGGCGGCCTCCGACGAGATGATCGCCGCGGTCGACGTGGCGGACCTCCTCGTCCGCCGGGGGATGCCGTTCCGCGAGGCGCACGGGATCGTCGGCGCCCTGGTGCGGGTGGCCGAGGACTCGCACCGGACGCTGTCGCAGCTGACGCCGGCCGAGATCGGCGAGCGCTCGGAGCTCCTCGACGACGAGTACTACGCCGTGCTCGAGGGCAGCTCCTGGCTCGAGTCGAAGGTGTCCGAGGGCGGGACGGCGCTCGTGCGGGTGCGCGAGCAGCTGGCGGCGGCGCGGGCGGTCCTGGCCGGCGGGGCGTGAACCGGGACTTCTACGATCGACCGGTGCTCGCGGTGGCCCGCGACCTGATCGGGTGCGTCGTTCGCCACGGACCGTGCGCCGGGGTGATCGTCGAGACCGAGGCCTACCACGACTCGGAGCCGGCGTGCCACGCCTTCGCCGGCCTGACCCCGCGGACGGCGACGCTGTTCGGACCGCCGGGCCGGGCCTACGTCTACCGCTCCTACGGAGTCCACTTCCTCCTGAACGCGGTGGCCGAACCCGAGGGCGTCGGCGCCGCGGCGCTGATACGCGGCCTCGAGCCGCTCGACGGGCTCGACTTGATGCGCGAGCGGCGGGGACTCGAGCGACTGCGCGACCTCTGCTCGGGGCCGGGCAAGCTGACCCAGGCGCTCGGCATCGGCCTCGACCGCAACGACGGCGACCTCGAGCACGGGCCGGTCACGATCGAGCCGCCGGCGGCCTCCTGGCGGCCGCCGGCGATCACCGCGAGCCCGCGGATCGGCATCACCAGGGCGATCGACCTGCCGTGGCGGTTCTGCGTCCGCGGCCACCCATGCGTGTCGCGGCCGGCGCCCCGCGAACCGTAACCGGCCGCTCAGGCGAGCGAGAGCACGAGCGGGTGAACGTCCCCCGCCCCCGCCTGCCGCAGCTGGGCGCCGACCATCGTGAGCGTCCAGCCCGACGAGCGGACGTCGTCGACGAGAAGCCCGGCCTCGGCGGTGAGGGGTCCTGAGACCGTGAACTGCCCGCGGACGTTGGCCACCTGCTGGGCGGCGTTGCGCATCTCCCGCTGAGGCGGGCCGTCACCGACCCGGGCGAGGGCGTCCACGAAGGGGAGGGCCAGGAGGGCGGCCAGGCGGCGGGCGAAGTCGGGGACGAGCTCGCCGGACCGCCGCGACGGGACCGAGCAGACCCAGCGGGGCGGCGGGGTCGGCGCCCAACGGTCGATCAGCTCGCGGCAGGCGGTGACGAGCTGGTCGTCGAAGCGCCCGGCGCGCCGCCCGGCGGCGACGAGCCGGTCCCAGTCGGCGTCGCCCGCCCGCGAGAGCGCCCGGCCCTCGCCGAGGAGGAGCCCGGCGCCGAGCCGCCGGCCCGGCCGGTCGCCCGTCCGGGGGATCTGCCGGCGGACGGGGAGGACGAGCGGCTGGGAGCGGAGCAGGCGCTGGGCCCGGGCGGCGAGCTCCGGGTCGAGCGGGCCGGCGAAGCGGGCGCCGGTGCAGACCGAGCAGCGGCCGCACGGCGCGGCGGCGGGGTCGTCGAGCTCGGCCTGGAGCGCCGCCATCAGGCAGCGGCCGTCCTCGCCGAGGGAGAACATCGCCCGCTGCTCGGCGCGGCGCAGGGCGGTCACCTGCTCGTAGCGAGCGGTGTCGTAGGTCCAGTCGGCGCCGGTGCGGATCCAGCCGGAGCCGACCCGGCGGACGGCGCCCTCGACGTCGAGGACCTTGAGCAGGGCCTCGATCCGGCCGCGCCCGAGGTTGACCTCGACCTGGAGGGCGGGGACGCTGAGCGGCTCGTCGCCCAACGTCGCCAGCACCTGATAGACGAGCAGGCGGGGCGGGAAGGCCGACTCGATGAAGAAGTCCTGGATCGCCCGGTCCTCGGCGCCGCGGAGGAGCACCACGTGGGCGAGCTCGACGCCGCGGCCGGCGCGGCCGACCTGCTGGTAGTAGGCGATCGCCGACGACGGCGCCTGGTAGTGGACGACGAAGCCGAGATCGGGCTTGTCGTAGCCCATGCCGAGCGCGCTGGTGGCGACGACCGCCTTGACGTCGTTGGCCAGGAGCCGCGCCTCGGCCTCGACGCGCTCGGCGTCGGAGACGTCGCCGCTGTAGGCGACCGCGCTGATCCCGGCCTGCCCGAGCCAGTCGGCGACGGTGTCGGTGTCGCGCTTGGTCAGGCAGTAGACGATCCCCGACCCGGTGAACCGGGGGATCCAGGTGGCAAGCCAGGCGAGCCGGTGGGCCGGGTTGGGGAGCTTGACCACCTCGAGCCGGAGGCTCGCCCGCGCCAGCGGCCCCCGATACATCGTGAGGTGCTGCTCGTCCGACCCGATCCGCAGCTGCTCGCCGACGTCGGCGACCACCCGATCGTTGGCGGTCGCCGTCGTGCAGAGCACGGCGACGTCGTCTGAGAGCCCGGCCAGCACGTCCCGGATGCGCCGGTAGTCGGGCCGGAAGTCGTGCCCCCAGTCCGATACGCAGTGAGCCTCGTCGACGACGAGCAGCCCGACCCGCGCCATGAACAGCGGCAGCATCCCCTCCCGGAAGGCGGGATTGTTGAGCCGCTCGGGCGAGATCAGCAGCAGATCGACCTCATCGGCCGCCAGCGCGCTGCGCACCACCTCCCACTCGTCCCGATTGGTCGAGTTGACCGTCATCGCTCGCAGCCCCAACCGCGAAGCCGCGGCGATCTGGTTGCGCATCAACGCCAGCAGCGGACTGATCAGCACGGTCGGCCCCCGCCCACCGGCCCGGAGCATCGCCGTAGCCACGAAGTAGACCGCGCTCTTCCCCCAGCCGGTCGCCTGCACGCACAACACCCGCCGCCGCCCTACCACCAGGTCGGCAATCGCCTCGGATTGCCCATCCCGAAACGAGGCCCCATCCCCGACCAACCCTCGAAGCAGCCCAAGCGCCTCCTCGGAAAAGGAACCTGCCACAGCGAACGCTCCCCGACCGACGGCAGTCAGACGCGAGTAGCGGAGTGACGGGCGGGGCAAGACCGCCCGGCCAGCGCCGCCAGCCCCCCGGGCGCTTGCCCGACCCCCGCGCCGCT
>JBPCNA010000008.1:0-6805 GCA_051001735.1 Solirubrobacteraceae bacterium | reverse complement strand
CGGGTGCACCCTCCGGCCGCCGCGCCGTCGCCGCCGCGCGCCGCGGGCGGGAGCAGTGCGACCGGTCCGGCGAGGTCACGCGCCAGCACGTGGACGGTCGGCTGGCGCACCCGGCACGGCTGCCGGCAGCCGCCGCGGCGGACGTAGGCACGCTGGCCGTCGATCGTCAGGGCCTGGAGGCGAAGGATCCGCAGGTCGCCCGCCGGGCAGCGCGGCCGCGTACCCGGCTCGTGGCCGGTGGCCAGCGTGAAGGGCAGAAGGGTGCCGCCGGAAGCGTATGCCGGGATGCCGGCGGGATGCCGGGGGCGCACACACGTGTCTATACGTCCGCTGCGCAGGGCGTTGTTCGGCGCCTGGCCGCCGGCCGCCCCGCCCGCGCCGTCGGTCGGACCGGGGGCCAGCACGGCGACGCCGGCGGCGAGCGCAAGGACGGCGGCGAGCGCCAGGCCGGCCCGCGGCGGCGGCCGGCGGAGGCTCAGACGAGGCGGGCGCCCCACCGCGTGCTGACCGACTGCCCCGGCTCCAGCCGGATCAGCTGCTCCCCGGTCTGGAAGGCATTGGGGGGGCAGGTCATCGGCTCGACGCCGAGGCCGCGGCGCCGCCGCGCCGGGCTGAGGGTGTCGCCGGTGAAGATCTCGAAGATCGGGTGGTGCTCGTCGATCCACAGCTCGGCGCGGGCGCCGTCGGGCGCCGTCAGCCGGGTCACCGCGCGGCCGTCGGGATCCCGCTCGAGGTCGGTGAACGCGTGGTCGACGCGCAGGTCGCCGAGCCGGCGGGCCTCGCGGAAGTCGAACGGCGTCCCGGCGACCGCCTCGCGCCCGGTCGGCAGCTGGCGCTCGTCGTCGGTGGTGATCCGCGTGGCCGCCGGGACCTCGAGCTGGCACTCGTCGATCAGGCCGTCCCCGGGCGACAGGTAGGGGTGTTGGCCGCAGCCGTAGGGGCAGGCGCTCGTGCCGAGGTTGGTGGCGGTCGTCTCCACGGCGAGGCCGCCCGGGCCGAGCTCGTAGGCGATCCGGAGCGCGACGTCGAACGGGTAGCCGGAGACGGGGTGGAGCCGCGCGGCCATCACCACGCGGCGCCGCTCGCGGGTGACCGCCCGCCACGGCCGCCACCGCATGAAGCCGTGGATCGCGTTGTGCTTGGCCGGCTCGGTCACCGCGACCTGATGGTCCACGCCGTCGAAGCGGTAGCGGCCGTCGGCCAGCCGGTTCGGCCAGGGGATCAGCGGCGCGCCGTGGCCGCCGTCGCACATCGCCCCGACGGGATAGGGATCGATCACCGGCCGGCCGTCCCGCTCGTACAGGCGCAGGCCGCCGCCCACTTCGACGACGGTGGCCCGCTGGTCCCCGTCGCTGATCTCGAACTGCTGGCCGGAGGGGGGCGCCGCCATCCCCGCCGATCGTCGCAGATCCGCCGGCCGGTCAGGGCGAGTCGGCCGGCGGGACCGGGCCCACCTCAGACGAGGGCACTCCGGCCGAGCCGCGAGCCGGCCGCCTGGGCCCGCCCTTGTTGTGCGCACAACTATTTGATATCCTCTCTCCACGGCGGGTGCTGGAGCCCGCCGGGTCGCTCGAGTGCTCCCCTCCCGATCACTCCGCTCTCGTCCCGCCAGGCGGGCGCGAGCCGACGGGGACGGCGCGCCCGGGCCGACCGATCACGACGCGTGAAAGGGAGCGCATGGATAGGACCTCAAGACCGAGCGGGGCCCGCCGACGCGGCGAGCACACCGCTCCCGCCAAGCCGACACGCCGCCGGGCGACGGCTGCTGACAGCGCCCGCGCGCAGCGCCGGGCTCAGACCGAAGGCACCACCGACTCGCTCCAGACCTTCCTCAACCAGGCCTCGCGCTACGCCCTCCTCGACGCGGCCGAGGAGGTCGTGCTGGCCAAGGCGATCGAGCGCGGCGACATGGCGGCCAAGGACAGGCTGATCAACTCCAACCTCCGGCTCGTCGTCTCGCAGGCGCGGCGCTACCAGGGCCTCGGACTCTCGATGGGCGACCTCGTCCAGGAGGGCACCTTCGGCCTGATTCGCGCGGCCGAGAAGTTCGACTGGCGCAAGGGCTTCAAGTTCTCGACCTACGCGACGTTGTGGATCCGCCAGAGCATCCAGCGCGGTCTCGCCAACACGTCCCGGCCGATCCGCCTGCCCGTCCACATCGAGCAGCGTGAGCGCAAGCTCGCCCGGGTCGAGCGCGAGCTCGCCGCGAAGATGTCGACCGATCCCTCCGACGAACAGGTCGCCGAGGCGGCCGAGATGACCGTCGCCGACGTCCTCGCCCTGCGCGAGGCGCGCCGGACGGTGACCAGCCTCGACGTCCCGGTCAGCGACGAGAGCGAGAGCAGCGTCGGCGACTTCATCGCCAGCGATGCCCCCGACCCGAGCGTCGAGGTCGAGACGAACGAGGTCGAGCGCACCGTGGCGGCGGCCCTCCAGGCTCTCCCGGCCGCCGAGCGCGATGTCGTCGAGCTGCGCTTCGGCCTCCGGGACGGGCGCCAGCGGACGATCGAGGCGACAAGCCGCGAACTCGGCGTCAGCCGCGAGCGGGCCCGCCAGCTCGAGGAGGCCGCGATGGCCAGCCTCGGCAACCAGCCGACGCTCGCCGCCCTCCGCGAAGCCGCCTGAGTCGCGGCGAGCGGCGAGCGGGGGGCCCGGCCCGGCGCCTCGGGGCGCCGCTCCAGACGCCCGGGAGCTTCTGGCGGCGTCCCCGGGGCCCCGGGCGCCGCTTCAGACGCCCGGGAGCTTCTGGCGGAGGGAGAGGACGGGGGCGAACAGGTCACCCTGCTCGGCCACGCGGCCGAGCACCTGCTCGTAGTCGAACGCGAGCTCGCCGGGGTCGCCCGAGTCGAGCGCCCCGCGGACCTCGTCCCACTCGAGCGGCGTCGAGACCGTCGGTGATTCGCGCGCCCGCAGCGAGTAGGCGCAGACCGTCGTCTTCTGGCGGTCGTTCTGACTCCAGTCGACGAACACCCTCCCCGTCCGCAGCGCCGGCGTCATCCGCGACACCACCAGGTCGGGCTCGTCGGCGGCCAGCAGCTCGGCCACCATCCGGGCGAACGACCTGGTCTGCTCGAAGGTGACGTCGGGCGCGCCGAGCGGGACGTAGACCTGGAGACCCTTCGATCCCGACGTCTTGGCGAAGCTCTCGAGGCCGAGGTGCTCGAACATCCCCTGGAGCCGTAGGGCGACGTCGCAACACTCGACCACGGTGGCCGGCGCCCCCGGATCGAGGTCGAAGACGACGGCCGTGGGCCGTTGCGGCGCCGCCGCGACGGCGAGCGGCGCGTGGAGCTCGAGCGCCGCGAGGTTGGCCAGCCAGATCAGCGTCGGCAGGTCGTCGGCCACGGTGTATTCGATCACCTTGCCCCCGCCCGGGAGCCCCGCCGTGCGCACCCAGTCGGGCCGGTGGGCCGGCGACTGCTTCTGGAAGAAGGACTTGCCGGCGACGCCGTCGGGCCAGCGCTTGACCGTGAGCGCGCGGCCGCGGAGGTGGCCGAGCACGACCGGGGCGATCGCCGCGTAGTAGTTGATCACCGCGCGCTTGGTGGTCCCCGTCGCCGGATAGAGGACCTTGTCGAGGTTCGAGAGCCTGAGCTCCCGCCCCAGGGCGACGACGGTCGCCGACGCGGCCGAGTCCTCCGGGACGAGGGGCCGGTCCGCCCCCTCGGCGTCCGTCGCCTGCTCCGGATCGGCCTCGGTGACCTCCGTCCAGCTCCGCGCCCGCCGGCCGGGCGCGTACGCCGAGTCGAGGCGCTTGGCGACCACCCCGCCGAAGCCGTGGGCCGCGCTCGCCGCGAGCACCGCCTCGCCCTGGCCGACGACGTGGTCGGGGGTCTGCCAGCGCTCGCCGGAGAGCCGCAGGCCGGCCAGGCGCTCGCGGCGCTCGACGTAGGGCAGGGCGAGCAGCGAACGGCCGTCGACCCAGAGCGCGTCGAAGATCACGTAGTTCACCGGCAGCTCGGCCGACAGCCGCCGCACCTGGGCCGGAGCGGCCGCTGCCGCCCGTCGCTCGAGCGCCTCCGAGTTGCCGCCGTGGGCGACGATCACCCCGTCGAGGACGGCGCTGTGCGAGCTGAGCGCCCGGTTCAGCCGCCCGAGTTCGGGATAGCGGCCGGTCAGATCGCGCAGGTCGCGGCCCTCGAAGCGCAGGACGCCGGGCTGCGAGTAGGCGATCGCCCGCTCACCTGCCCAGCAGATCTCGTAGGCCCACTCGTCGCCGTCGGGGAGCCGACCACGGCGGGCGAGCATCGGCAGGAGCCGCTCCGGCATCGGCTCGCGGTCGGCGTCGGCCGGGGGGTCCATCCGGTGGACCATCCAGTCCTTCGGCGCTTCCTGCCTCCCGATCGCGAACAGCGCGTAGCGGCCGTCCAGGCGCTCGCCGTGGAGGCGGACCTCGACCTTCCGCGGCTCCCACTTGAGCGTCTCGTAGGTCCCCTGGTCCCAGATCCTCATCGAGCCCGCGCCGTACTGGCCGCGGGGGATCTCGCCGTGGAAGTCGATGTACTCGAGCGGGTGGTCCTCGGTCCGCGCCGCGAAGTGATTGGTCCCCGGCGACTCCGGCAGGCCCTTGGGCACCGCCCACGACGCGAGCACTCCGTCGCGCTCGAGGCGCAGGTCCCAGTGCAGGCGCCGGGCGTGGTGCTCCTGGATGACGAAGCGGTGGGCCTCGGTGGCGTCCTGCGCCCCCGGCGGCTCCGGTGTGGCTCCGAAGTCGCGCTTGGCCCGGTAGGGCTCGAGCCCACCTTCGACGACGACACGCTCGGGGCGGTCGGGCATGTCGGCTCCGACTAATGCCGGGTTCCGGAATTCACTAGGGCTTCGACGGCCCGGTGAGGATGATCAGCGAGATCAACGCCGCGCCGACGATCAGGCCGATGCCGAGGCCGCGGGCCGGCCCCGGCCCGAAGATGATCACGCCGACGCCGGCGATCAGGGCGATGGCGACCACGACGTAGAAGAACGTGCTCGAGCCGGAGACGACCGCCGGGATGGCCATCTTGAGAACGAACGGGCTCATTGCTCCTCCTTCGGGACGTGGGCGGGGTCGACGGGGCGGGATCCTCTCACGAACGCCCGCCCCGGCGTGGCATCAATGGTGGAACCCCGTTCCGCGCTCCTCGCCCTTGCGGCCGCCGGCGGCGAGATCGGCCAGGGCCTGGCGCAGGTGGCCGAGGAGATGCTCGGCCAGGTCCCGGCCGAAGCCGTTGCGGACGACCACGCGGAGCACGGCGAGCTCCTCGAGGTCGGGCGGGAAGCGGTAGGCCGGCACCTGCCAGCCGTGCCGGCGCAGGCGGTCGGAAACGTCGTAGACCGTGTAGTCGAGACCGTCGCGGAGCTTGAAGGCGAACGCCGGGATGCCGCTCCCATCGGAGATCAGCTCGACCTCGTCGAGCTCGGCCAGGCGGGCCGCCAGCCAGCGGGCGGTCTCGCGGCAGTCGGCGAGCACCCGCGTGTAGCCCTCGCGGCCGAGATGGAGGAAGTTGAAGTACTGCGCGATCACCTCCGAGCCCGGCCGCGAGAAGTTGAGCGTGAAGGTCGGCATCTCGCCCCCGAGGTAGTCGACCTTGAACACGAGCTCCTCGGGCACCTTGGCCTGGTCGCGCCAGACGAGCCAGCCGACGCCGGGATAGACGAGTCCGTACTTGTGGCCCGAGCCGTTGATCGAGTGGACGCGGGGGAGCCGGAAGTCCCAGACGAGATCGGCGTCGAGGAAGGGGGCGACGAACCCGCCGGAGGCGGCGTCGACGTGGAGCGGGATGTCGAGGCCGCGCTCGGCCTCGAGCCGGTCGAGGGCGGCGGCGATCTCGGCCACAGGCTCGTAGGTGCCGTCGTAGGTCGATCCGAGGATCGCCACCACGCCGATCGTGTTCTCGTCGCACAAGGGGATCGCCGTCTCGGCGGTCAGGTGGGTCGCCCCGGCGTGGAGCTTCGCCTTGCGCGGCTCGACGTCCCAGTAGCGGCAGAACTTCTCCCAGCAGACCTGGACGTTCTCGCCCATCACGAGGTTCGGACGCCCGCCGCCGGCCGGCCCGCGCCGCCGCCAGCGGAACTTGAAGGCGAGCCCGGCGAGCATGCACGCCTCGCTCGAGCCGATCGTCGAGCAGCCCATCGCCGCGGCTTCGTCCGGGGCGTTCCAGAGGTCGGCGACGATGTTCACGCAGCGAGCCTCGATCTCGGCGGTGACCGGGTACTCGTCCTTGTCGATCAGGTTCTTCTCGGCGCATTCGGCCATCAGCCGGCAGGCTTCGGGCTCCATCCACGTCGTCACGAAGGTGGCGAGGTTGAGGCGGGCGTTCCCGTCGAGGGTCAGCTCGTCGGTGATCAGCCGGTAGGCGGTGGTGGCCGGCATCGCGCTGTCGGCGAGGCGGTAGCGCGGCGGCTTGACGAGGTCGGGATCGAGTGCGTTCTGCGGCCGGATCCGGAGGGGCTCTTCGGCGAGTTCGGGCGGGACCTTGGTGTGGAGGGCCATCGCGTCCTTTCGGAGAGTCGTGCTCTACATCCAACACGGAGGGTATGCCGCGGCGCCGGGTCGGGGACCGCCTGAATGTCCCGGAACCTCGGGCGCGCCTACTCGTCGGCGGCGTCGCGCGGCGTCGGGAAGTCCCCCGCCGTCGATGAGCTCGATGCGGGTTCGGGCATCACGGCTGGCCGTAGGGCAGGCCGCTGTGGCGGAGGTGGTCGGCGGCGGCGGCGATGTTGACCTGGTGGTCGGTGAGCGGCCGGTCCACCGCCCGGCCGGTCGGCGGCGTGCGCACGGCGCGGGCGGCGAGCTCGCCCCGGGTGCGGGCGATCGCCTCGCCGAGGG
>JBPCNA010000007.1:0-16717 GCA_051001735.1 Solirubrobacteraceae bacterium | reverse complement strand
TGAGCCGGCGGTAGACCAGGGACCGGCCCGAAGCTGACGGCCACGAGGCCAAACGCCCGCCGTTCCGACGTGCGTAGTCCTCGCAACCTTCTGGACCGGGCGCTCGACTCCGGGGAAGTCCAACGCCCGGCCAACGCGGACCCTAGCCGCTTTCGCGCCGGCCAAAACACGCCCGCCCGAGCCCCACACGGCGCCGCGCGGCTGAACGGCGATCGCTTGGCTCGAGGCCGCTTCGCGCAGTGTGCAGGCGACTACGACGAACGCCCCGGCGGAATTGAGGGCCACCGAGGCGTTCGCTGGGAGAGAGGCAGTGCCCCCGGGCTTGTCATTCGGGTGCTCGGCCACCGTACCGACCGCACCGCCAAATCTGTTTGGCCTGTCGGGCCAACATGCGGTCCCGGCGGTATGGAGGAGCCGGCCGTCAACCCCAAAGCGCAGCCGCCCCAGACGATCGACCAGACGCACAGAAAGCGACAGCTGAACGGACCCACCCAGGGGACCCCCTAGCGACTTCACCCCCGCCCAGCACCTTTACTCCGCCGTATACCGCCGCAGATTTAGCGGAAAAAGCCCAGGACCGACCGAAAGATGACCGCCGAAGGAGCCTCTGGCGGAGCCTCGGTAGCCTCGGAGAGGCCACGCCTGGCAAGGGCACGGCGCCGGTCGTTCGGGAGGTCCGGTCGGTGTCTCCCGCCGGCCGCCCAGCAGCACGGGGCGGTTTCGTCGGTCAACGCGGCGCCGCCCTCGCTGTTCGGTCGATCGGGCTCGGACGACGCGGGTCTGTCCAGCGGCTCGCGTAGAGTCCTGGGAGTCCGGGTCCCGAAGTCCCGGACGATGTCCGCGCTGTGGTGGCGCGGACCGCAACTCCAACGAGCGGCCTCCTGTATTTGCGTCCGGGGGGCCGTTCGTTCGTCTGGTTCCGCCCGGCGACCCACGCAGCCCGCCTGGTCCCGTTCCGTCCGAGCCGTCTGGAAGTCTGCTCGGACGCCACACGGTGCCTGACCGAGCGCCTACTGGAAAAGCCCGCCGCCTTGACCGAAGCGGCACCACTTCGGAGACGCAAATGACGCAAGCTCACCCCGCCCCGCCGCTCACCGAGCTGATGCACGCCCTGGTCGGCGAGCCCAGCTCCCTCACCCAGCTGGACGCTCATATCGCTGCGCGCGAAGCCGCCGAGGCCGCTAAGCGCGCCGCGATGTCGCCAGCCGAGCACCTGGCCGAGCAGGCCGCGCTCCGCGAAATGGATCGCCGCTTGACGGCGCTCCACCGGTTCGTCGGCCCGTCCATGTACGCCATGTACGCCGTCGCTTGTAGGCAGCAGGTCGCTCGGCCGAGGGCTCGGGGGGCTGGTCGTCCTGCTGGCCGCCGGGCTCGTCGCACTGTTTCGCGGTCGAGCGCCCGGTCCGGCGACTCAGGCTCTGACGGGGCGGGTGAGCCGCCCCCACCGCCACCTAGCGCCCCGTCCCGGCGGGAGGCGGTCCGATGACCGCCCTCACGTACAGCGAGGCGTTCAAGACCGCGCTGGAGGTTGCCTCCCACGGCCTGCGGGTGTTCCCCGTCTACAGCGTCGGCCCTGGCGGGCGCTGCACCTGCAGCGAGGCTGACTGCGAGCACCCCGGCAAGCATCCGAAGACGAGCCACGGCTTCAAGGACGCCAGCGTCGACGAGGAGCAGCTGCACCGTTGGAACAAGCAGTGCCCTGACGCCAACTGGGCTGTCGTGTGCGGCGACAGCTTCTCGGTCGTCGACATCGACCCGAAGCACGGGGCTGACCCGTCGGAGCTCATCGATGAGCACGACCTCACCGGCCGCCCAACCGTCTGGACCGGGGAAGCGCAGACCGGTCCGTTGGAGGGCGTGCGCGGCGGCCACGTCTACTGCCAGAACGGCGTCCCGACCGGGAAGACCGCGACTCGCGGGGTGGAGATCAAGGCTGTGGGCGGCTACGTCATGCTGCCCGGCTCTCGTCACGCCTCCGGCGTCGCATACGAGTGGGCGTCCGAGCTCCGGCCGTGGACGACGTCCCTCCTGCCGGTGCCGGCGGTGCTGGTGCCGAACGCGAAGACGAAGACCGGTCCGGCTCCGCCGGTCGGCTCGGTGATCGCGGCGGGAGATCGCAACTCGACGCTCACCAGCCTCGCCGGCACGATGCGGCGGCGGGGCATGAGCGAAGCGGCAATCGCTGCGGCCCTGGCCGTCACGAGCCGCGAGAGCTGCGACCCGCCGCTCGACGACCGCGACGTGCGGACGATCGCGCGGAGCGTCGGGCGCTACGAGCCCGGGGAGGTCATCGGCGTGCCGCCTGGCGTTGGTGCGACCTTCCCGTTGCTCACCGTCGCGGACCTGGACAACCTCCCAGACCCGGAATGGCTTGTCGACGGGATCGTGCCCGAGGGCAACGCCGTCGTCTTCGGCCAGCCGGGCACGTTCAAGAGCTTCGTCACGCTCGACCTCGCGTTGTGTGTGGCGGCGGGCTGCGACTGGCACGGTCATCCCGTGAAGGGCGGCAACGTCGTCTACGTGGCCGCTGAGGGCATCAGGGGCATGAAGCTGAGGGTCGACGCCTGGCAGCAGGTGTACGGTCCCCGCGACCTCGGGCGCCTGTTCTTCGTGTCTGAGGGCGTGGACCTGATCGACGAGAGCACGGCCGAGAAGCTGCGCCTGACGCTCGCACTGGTGCAGGGGCCGGTCCAGCTGCTCGTGGTCGACACGATGGCCCGGTCGATGGTCGGTGCGGACGAGAACTCGGCGAAGGACGTCGGGTTGTTCCTCCACGAGCTTGGCCGCCTGCCTGTGGCGACCCGGCTGCTCGTTCACCACACCGGCAAGGACGGCGTCACGGAACGCGGCTCCGGTGCCCTGCGAGGAGCAGCCGACGTGATGGTGAAGGTCGAGCGCGACGGGCAGGCCCACCGGGTTGCCCTGGTCTGCGACAAGCCGCCCAAGGACGGCGAGGCGTGGCCGACGATGACGTTCGAGAGGGAGGTCGTCGGCGGGTCGCTGGTGATGAAGCTGGTACCGGTCTTCCGCGCCCTCCTGGACGCCAGCGATGAGATCCGCAAGCGGATAGTCGACTTCGTCCACAAGCACGGCCCGGTCTCCCAGACGAAGATCGAGCAGGGCGTCGCCGGGAAGGGTGTTCTGATCCGCCGCACGCTCGGCGATCTAGTTGTGGAGGGGGTTCTTGATGTGACCCAGAAGGGGCAGTCGAAGCTCTACACCGAACCCCGTCCCTCACCAGGGGACGGGGTGGGACGGGGTAGGTCTCAGGCATCCCCTGACCGAACCCCGTCCCCTGGGGGGTGCACACCCCAGAGGGGTGCCCCCAGAGGGACGGGGTCGGGAAGCCTCGGCGATAACCCCGTCCCCCGTCCCAGGGACGGGGACGACGACAGGAAGAAGAGCGAGACCGACTGCGATGTCTGTGGCGGCCTGATTACCCTGGTCGCGGGCCGGCCGGTCTGCTTCCACTGCACGAACGAGAGAGGAGCGCGGACATGACGGTCAAGTGGTTCGTCGACGGGTATCGGGGGCGCGGCGTCAAGGTGGTGCGCTACGCCGGGCTGGGAAAGGTGGACCTCGGCATCTCACGGTCCCTGCGGGCCAGGTCCGTGGCGGCACTCGGCTTGAGCGCCGGCGCGGCGAGGGACCTCGCCGCCAAGCTGATCGAAGCGGCCGACGCCATCGAGGCCGACGCCGACCAGCACCGCCCGCAGCTCGAACCCGACTCGGACTCGCCGTCGACGACGACGAACGCGGGAGGGCCGACGTGAGAACCGGCGAGACCTGTCTCGGGCTCCGCCAGGACGGGCAACCGTGCCGTGAGTGGCAGCTGTGGTGGCGCGGCTACTGCCGGCGCCACATCCCCGCCGCCGACCTCCACGACGCCGCGCTGTGGCTGTGGGACTACCGCCAGACCAACTTTTTCGCGGACCTGGCGTGCAGAGCCCACGAGGCGGACTGGTGCGGCCCGTGCCTGGGGTCCGGCGACGGCGACGGCTGCCACTGCAAGCGTTGCCTGGCCGAAGCGATGAGCGAGGCGCTGGGGATGCGCCCCTACGTCGCCGACCAGCTGATCGGGCGCCTGGCCCACGTTCTCGGCATCGGCGAGCTGCCCGGCATCTGCTCGTGGCACGGCGCCGCGACGATCGCCGTGATCGTCAGGGACCAGCCCGAACCGACCATCGCCGCCGTGGCGACCCCGCCGCAGGCCGCCATCTCACCCGACCGCTATTTCGACGACGAGACTGAGGCCCTCCACGCGGCGGCGGTCATCACCCGGGCCCTGGGCGATGGTCAGCGGCATCCGTGGCGCGAGGTCTTCGAGACGGTCGAGGACGAGCGGAACCTGGCGCCCCAGGACGCTCGGGACATCAGCTACCGGGCGTTCAGAGCCCTCGCCGCCACGCCTGGGTTCCGGTTTTCCTGGTCAGGGCGCCAAGGCGAGCGGACGGTGCGGATGACGAGGACAACGGTGCCGGCGCAGACGGCGGAGGCGGCCGGCGTTGTGACCCAACCACCGGGCGCCGGATCGTGAGCGTCACTAGTTCAGCCGGCGCGTTTAGTGTCAGTTTGGGGCCGTCTTTCAGTTATAATGTATGTGTCACTAAAAGCGCCCCCGCACCGCTAGAACGGCCGGGGGCATGGCCACGAGGAGGAACCCTCATGAGCAAGCTGGATTCTGAACCAATCGAGATCGCCGGGCCGCCCGAGCCCATCGAGATCGAGGTCACCGGGCTCCACGGCGCCGGCCCGATCGTTGTCACGGCCGCCGACGGGCTCGTTGTCGTCAGCGTTGGAGGCGATCACGTCTGGCTCGACGTCCGTGCGGTCGACGACCTCGTGCACGGCCTCCTGGAAGCGCAGGCGATGGCATGAGCGCCCACCGAGCACTGGTGATCCCGACCGAGGGCCCCGTGGCGGTGGTGGAGCTGGACGGCTCCCTCGCCCAGCTACAGGCGCTGGTCGGCGGGTTGATCGAGGCCCTGCCGGTCCCGTCGTTCATCCCTGGCTCAGACCGGGCGACGTGTTACGTCGGGGAGGAGTCGAAGTTCCAGGAGTGCCCGGCGAACATGCGGGCGACCGACTTCCTGGTCCCCGGCATCGGCCTGTTCTTCGGAGACTTCGTGGCCGGCGTGATGGTGGTCGCCGGGTTCCGGCCCGTGACCGGCGAGCACGCCGAGCTGCCCGCCTCCGTCGAGCGCCGAGTCCGGCTCATCGAACGGGAGGCGAGCGCCTGATGGCGGTCGAGCTCCGGACCAGCTGCTACTCCGCGTTCCGGGCGCCAATGGGCGTCGCCGTGGCGACGTCGATCGGCCAGCCGAAGTGGCCGCTGCCCTACCCGCTCGAGCACGAGGTCTCCGATCTCAAGCCGTTCGGGCTGTTCGGCCGTGACCTCCCCTGGCCCGAGTTCGCCGCCGGCTACCGGGAGCGATTGGACCGGATCGGGGTCGACCGTCTGCGGCACCAGTTCGACCAGATCGCCGCCGAGCACCCAGGCCGGCCCCTCGTCCTGTTGTGCTGGGAGAAGCCCGGCAAGCCATGTCACCGGATCGTGTTCGCGGAGTGGTGGTATGAGCGGACCGGCCAGGTTGTGGCCGAGCAGGAAAGTCAACCTGCCCAAAACACACACACTTGTCCTTCTGGGCACCTTTCCGGCCTGGGGCCGAACGAGATGGAGGACGACCGGTGACCGCTCAGCCCGGCCGGCAGCTCCCAGCGCAGGCAGCCCTGCCCTCCTCCGACGGCTTACTGTTTTTACTACCCGTCCTCTCGGCCTTCGGGTAGAAGTAGAGGACCACAGGCCGGCCGCGCAGCGCGGCCAGCTCGACCGGCTCGCCGTCCTGGTCGGGGAGGGTGAAGTTCGGCGCCTCGGCGCCCACGTCGATCATCGCGTCCTCCTCGTTCTGGCTTTACTTGAGCAGCCGCGAGAGGCGGCGGTCCTTCAAGGGCCGGCCGCCGGTCTGGCACGCCGGACAGTAGGTCATCACGTAGTCCTCGTAGTGCACGGCCTCGAGCCGCTCGCCGCAGCGCGGGCACGGCTCGCCCTGGCGGCGGTGGACGAGGAGCGGCATCGGCATCTTGTCGGGAATCGGCAGGCTGACCGCCTTCTCGTAGTGGACGAGCGCCTGGTGCAGCGTGCTGATGATCGCCTGGCGCAGGGCGACGGCCTGGTCGGCGTCGAGGTCGGCACCGCGCTTGAAGGGGGACAGCCGGGCGGTCCAGAGGATCTCGTCGACCCACGAGCGCCCGATCCCGGCGATGACCTGCTGGTCGCGGAGCTGCGTGTGGAGCGGTCGCGGCTCGGAGAGGAGGCTCCGCAGATCCTCCGGCGGGTCGGGCCACGCCTCGGGTCCAAGGCGGACGACCGACTCGTCGCGCGCGACGTCGGCCGTATCGAGCAGCTTGACCCAGGCCGCCTGACGGGTGCCGAACTCGCGCAGGCGCAGCTCGCGGCCGTCGGCCAGGCGGACGAGGAGCCGGGACGTGCGGTCGCGCCGACCCGCCCGGCGTTCGAACAGCTGGAGGCGTCCGGCCGACATCAGATGAATCAGAAGGGCGAGCTCGCCGGTGGCGTCGACGATCAGATGCTTGCCGATCCGGCGCACTCCGGCCACCTCACGCCCGGCGAGCGACTCCAGTGGAGGCTTGAACGTCTTCAGCGTATTGAGCGACGGCGAGACAGCCGACTCGATCTCCGCCCCCCGGAGCGCGGCGTCGAGGCGGCGCGCGGTGATCTCGACCTCGGGCAGCTCGGGCATACCAGACAGCGTAGACGCGGCCGCCGGTGAGCCCGCGCGGCCTATCGGGCCAGCGGCAGGCTGAAGCGCACGCGGGCGCCGGCGTTCTCGCTCGGCGGGTCGGCGAGCCAGATGCGCCCGCCGTGGGCCTCGACGATGGCCCGGGAGATCGCCAGGCCGAGACCGGCGTGGCCGCCGCTTCGGGCGCCGTCCTCGCCGCCCTGATAGAAGGCCTCGAAGACGCGGTCGCGGTCGGGCGCCTCGATGCCCTTGCCGGTGTCGGCGACCTCGACCTCGAGCGCTTCGCCGGCCAGCTCGGCGCGCACCGTCACGGCGCCGTCGGCCGGCGTGTGGCGGATCGCGTTCTGGATCAGGTTGAAGAGGACCCGCTGGACCTTCTCGGGATTGGCCCGCACCGCCGCGAGGCGCTCCGGCACCTCGGTCACCACCTCGACCCCCTTGGCCTGCGCCTGGACGCGCATCGCCGCGACGGTCTCGGCGACCAGCTCGCCGAGCTCGACGTGCTCGACCGACCAGGCGATGTCCCCGGCCTCCAGGCGCGACAGCTCGAAGAGATCGTCGATCAACGCCCCGAGCGCCCTGATGTGCGTGGTCATCCGGTCGATGTAGGCCACGCGCTCGCCCGGGGCGACGATGTCGTCGCCGAGCGCCTCGGCCAGCAGCGCGAGCGTGGTGATCGGGGTGCGGAGGTCGTGGCTGACCGCCGCCACGAGGTGGCGCCGGGCCGCGTCCGCCATGTCGCGCGCGGCCTCCTCCTGGGCCAGGCGCTCGATCATCGCGTTGGCCGCCGCCGCGAGCTGGGCGAGTTCGTCGCTCGCTCCCGTCTCGATGCGGACGTCGCGCCGGCCGTCACCCACGGCGCCGAGGCCGTCGCGGATCGTCTCGACGTCGCGCAGCATCCCGGCGGCGAGGAGCCGGGCGGCGAAGGCGGCGATCACGCCGTTGAAGGCGAGCACGACGCCGATCACCAGCGCCTCGCGGGCGGAGACGAACATCAGCACGGCGAAGACGACCACAGAAGCCAGCATCTGCCCGACGGCGATCGCCACGGCCAGACTGAACTGGCGGCGGAGCATCCCCAGGCGCCGCCGGCGCGCCGCGGCGACGTGGGCGGCCAGAACCGCCGCGAGGGCGACCGACAGCCAGAGTGCGACGGCGACGTCCACGTCGATGCCCGAGTCGACCTGCCAGAGCACCCCGAACAGCACGGCCGCTCCGAGCAGGACGAGCAGGATCGACCGGGGCCTGCTCATGGCTGGAAGCGGTAGCCGACGCCCCAGACCGTCTGGATGAACCGCGGCTCCGCCGGTTCCGGCTCGAGCTTGGAACGCAGGCGGCGGATGTGGACGGTGACCGTCGAGGTGTCGGTGTAGAACGAGTACTGCCAGACGGCGTCCATCAGCTGGTTGCGCGAGAAGACCTGTCCCGGGTGGCGGGCGAGGTAGAGCAGCAGGTCGAACTCGCGCTGGGTGAGGGCGATCTCGGTCTCACCGAGGTGGACCCGGCGCGCTCCCGGATCGACCCGCAGGTCGCCGAAGACGAGCGCGTCCTCGAAGTCGGGGGCGGTGTCCATCCGCCGCAGGACGGCGTCGACCCGGGCGACGAGCTCGAGCGGTGAGAACGGCTTGACCACGTAGTCGTCGGCGCCCAGGCGAAGGCCGATGACGCGATCCGCCTCGACGCCCTTGGCGGTCAGGAGGATCACCGCGATCTTCGCGCGGTCCTGATCGCGGATCCGCCGCATCACCTCGAGGCCGTCGATCCCCGGAAGCATCAGGTCGAGCACCACGAGGTCGGGGCGCTGCGCCGCCACCAGCTCGATCGCCTCGAAGCCGTCGCGGGCGATCCGGGTCTCGTAGCCGGCGCGGGTCAGGTAGCGCGAGACGACCTCGGCGATCGTCGGCTCGTCGTCGACGACGAGCACCGACCCTCGGATGTGACCCTCCGACGACGCGGCCGGCGGGGAGGTGGCGTGCGTCTGCACGGGATGATTGTGCCACCCCGCCCACCCCGGGGCCCGCGCTCCGGCCACGGGTTCACCGTATGTTCAGGCGTCAGCCGGCCAGGTGGACGGCCGCGTCGTAGGCGCGGATCGCCGGGCCGAGGTAGACCACGCCCGCCGGCGAGCTCCAGCGCACCCGCCACGTGCGTCCCCGGCGGTAGCTCGAGTGCGCCGTCCAGTAGCCGAGGCCGTTGGTGCGGCGGTTCTGCAGGTGGCGGAATGCGCCCTTGCCGTCGGCCACCTGGATCTCGACCGTGGTCGTCGTCCCGGCGGGCCGCGCCAGCCCCCACAGGGAGACCCGGCCGCCGGAGCGGGTGACTGCGAGGGGCACCGGCCACGCCCGGTAGGACGGCTTCTGGCCGCCGGCGGCGAACTCGAGCCCCGACTCGAAGCCGCTGTAGCGCTGGTAGCCGGTGCCGGGGCGCGGCTGGTCGTCGCGGAGCAGGTACTGGCTGAAGAAGCGCACGCGCGGGTTGCTGTAGGCGATGTGCTCGGAGATGGCGATGAACTCGGCCTGCTGGGCCAGCGACACGCCGAACAGGGGATCAGGCTTGCTCTGGATGCCGAACTCCGTCAGGTAGATCGACATCCCGGCGTGGATCGCCCCGGCGGCGGCCGCCCGATCGAGCGCGGCGCTGAGGCGCCCGAGCACGCCGATCGTCACATCGTTGGGACCGGGCGGTCTGAAGCCCGGGCCGGCGCGGGTCGTGTACGCGTGGTGGGCGTAGCCGTCGGCCGGGAGGGCCGAGCACGAGCTCGCCCTGTGGTAGGCGCCGTCGAGGCACAGCGCCCCGCGCAGGAAGGTCAGCGGGGCGACGACGCGGCCGGTCCCCCGCGGCGCGGTCTCCCCCATCAGGATCCGCATGCCGGCGAAGTTGCCCGACGCCCGCAGACCGGCCACGGCGGCCTGGAAGAGGCCGCGGTAGATGCGCGGCGAGGCCGGCTGCCCGTGGACGAACTGCGGCGTCAGGAAGATCGGCTCGTTCGGCTCGTTCCAGATCGAGACGAGCTTGATCTGCTCTCCGTAGTGGCGACCGACGGCGGTCATGAACGCCTGGAAGTCCAGCGGGTCCGGCCGGGTGGTGTAGTCGACGCCCCCGGCGGTCGCCCACCGCGGGACCGGCGCCGACACGGTCAGGAGGACCTGCCAGCCGCGGTCCCTGGCCGCCTGGAGCACCGCGTCGTACTGGCCCCAGTCGTAGGCGGCCGGGTCGGTCGCGTCGAAGGCGGGCCGCGTCCTCGAGTCGGGGCTCGGGGCGACGTTTCGCCAGAGCAGGACGACCCGCAGGGCGTGGACGCCGAGCTGCTCCAGCTGGTCCAGAGCGCCCGGGCGGGCCTGGGGGTCCAGGAGGTCCTGCGGCGCCTCGAACAAGGTCGTCTGGTCGCGAGCGGCCTGCGCCGCCGCCGGGGCGATCAGGGCGAGCAGACAGGCGAGGAGGATGGGGATTCTGAGTGGGCGCACGGGGGCGTTGATCGGGCGGCGCGTCCGGGGGCGGGCGCGGCCTCTATAAGACACGCTAGCCGCTCTCGATGTTTCGCATATCGGTGCGCCCGGCCTCCCGGCTGGCGGATGGCGAGGCCCCTGATCGCCAATGCGCCGTCACCGGGTCCGCCGATCCGGACCCGAGCGCCGCCCGAACCCCGTGATATGGTTGCGGCTACAACTACTTCTGACCGGAAGGCGCCAGTGAAGCTCGAGGGGCTGCACCACATCACGATGATCACCGGCGACGCTCAGCGTGTGGTCGACTTCTACGCCGACCTGCTCGGTCTCCGCCTGGTCAAGAAGACGGTCAACTTCGACGCCCCCGAGGCCTACCACCTCTACTTCGGCGACGAGCGCGGGGCGCCCGGGTCGATCCTCACCTGGTTCGAGTTCGCCGGCGCCGCGCCCGGCCGCGCGGGCGACGGCATGATCCACACGCTCGAGCTCGGGGTCGCCTCGGCGGCGGCGCTGGACTTCTGGGCCGAGCGGCTCACGGGCGGCGGCCACCCGGCGACCAGAGAAGGCGATCGTCTCGACTTCGCCGACCCCGACGGCCTGGGCCTCGCGCTCGTGGTCGCCGACGACGGCAACCCGCGGCTCGTCGCCCGCCACCCCGACGTCCCGGCCGCGCACGCGATCACCGGCGCGCAGGGCGCCCGCGCCTACGCCGTCGCCGTCGCCGGCGGCGGCGACGACGACCGGCTCCTCGCCGACGCGCTCGGGTTCGCCCGGGTGGGCGAAGCCGCCTACCGGCTCGACGGCGAGGAGCGCCACTTCCGCTGGGCCTACGACTCGCCGCCGCGGCAGCGCGGCCGCCCGGGCGCCGGCACCGTCCACCACATCGCCTGGGCCTCCCGCGACGAGGACCAGCTCGACTGGCGCGAACGGGCCGTCGAGGCCGGCGCCGCGGTGACCGACGTGATCGACCGCGACTACTTCAAGTCGATCTACTTCCGGGCGCCCGGCGGCATCCTGTTGGAGATCGCCACGCTGACACCCGGTTTCGCCGTAGACGAGGACGAGGACCACCTCGGCGAGGCGCTGCGCCTGCCGCGCCGGCACGAGCACCTCCGACCGGTGCTCGAGCGCGTCCTGCGGCCGGTCGTCAACCCCCGCGCCGCCCGGCGCGACGCGGTGGCCCCATGACCGTCCTGGCCTACCGCGAGCGACCGGCCAGCGGTCCCGCCGCCGGGCTCCTCGTCCTCCACCACGGCCGCGGAACCGACGAGCACGACCTGCTCGGGCTGGCCGAGGTGATCGACCCGGAGCGGCGACTCCACGTCGTCACCCCGCGGGCACCGCTGACCCTGCCCGGCTGGCCCGGCCACCACTGGTACCGGGTGCCGCGCGTCGGCCATCCGGATCCCGAGAGCTTCTTCGCCGCCCGCGACGCGCTGGCCGCCTTCCACGACGGGCTGTGGGAGGCAACCGGCCTCACCCCGGCCCAGACGGTGCTCGGCGGCTTCTCGATGGGCGCGGTGATGAGCTACGCGCTCGGCCTGGATTCCGCTCGCCCGGCGCCGGCCGGCATCATCGCCCTGTCCGGCTTCGTCCCGACGGTGGCCGGGTGGGAGCCCAGCCTCGCGGCGTCGTCATCGCCGGCGGATCGGCGCGGCATGCGGGCATTCGTCGCCCACGGGCGGCGCGACCCGGTGATCGATGTCGAGTTCGCCCGCCGCGCCGTCCTCCTGCTGCGGTCCGGCGGCCTCGACGTCAGCTACCACGAGTCGAACCTCGCCCACCAGATCGATCCCGGCCACATCGGCCCGGCGGCCGACTGGCTGACCGCGACACGCGGCGTGGCCGCAGGGCCCTGAGCCGGTCCCTCCCCGACCCGGCCGCGACTGGCGCGAAGCGCTCCAGAGAACCACGCACACGATCAGCCGGGGGGCGGCTTCGGAGTCCGTCGCTCGAGTCGCTCGCGCAGCTGGTCCCCCCGCCCCGCCGCCACCGCCCGCGTCGCCCGGGCCTCGGTCAGCTCGAGCCCGCGCCCGTCGGCGAAGTCGAGCAGCGCCTGTCGCTGCTCGCCCTGGTCGGCGGTACGCAGGAAAAGCCACGCGAAGAGGATGATCGTGAGGATCGATCCCTCGACCATCACGATCGCCCCGCCCGCGACCTGGTCGGAGATCGGATCGATGCCCCAGAAGCGCTCGCCGCGGGCGTAGGTCGGATAGAAGACGGTGCCCGACCACACGAAGACGTTGGCCAGGAGCGCGCCGAGCAGGCGCACAGCGGTTACGTAGCCCAGCCGCCAGGCGTTGCCGAACCACGTCGGCATCGGCAACGGACCGAACAGGGGCATCCACATGTTGACGCCGGCGCCGATGAACATCGCGTGCTCGAGGGCGTGGAGGGCCGAGTGGTGGAGCGCCGCCTGGTAGAGGACGGGCAGGTGCCACACGGCCAGGTCGAGCGCCCACAGCGGGAGCGCCACCGCCGGATGGGCGAGCACGCGCAGGCGGTCGATCGCCCGGATCCGCAGGACCGGCGCCAGCACCGGGCCGGTCAGGCCGAGGACGAGGAAGAGGGCGCCGATATCGGCGATCAGCAGATGCTCGAGCATGTGCATCGAGAAGAGCTCGTCGGAGACGTGCCCGAGCGGCGAGAGCAGCGTCACCACGATCAGCGCGAGCGCCCCGTAGAACGACGCCTGGCGCGCCCGCGGTACCGGGCGTCCCTGGCGGCGCAGGGTGAGCGCGCGCTTGGCGTAGGCGACGGCGATCAGGCCCGGGACGAGGATCTGCACCGGGGCGAACGCCCCGGCGATGTGGGCGAATACGACAGGCGTCACGGCCATGGAGCCTACGCCCGGCGGCCCGGTCACCCGCCGGCGATCAGACCGACTCCGGCCAGGGCGAGGCCGATCCCCGCCGCCTGGAGGCGGCCGACCCGCTCGCGGAGCGCGATCCGGGCGAGCACCACCGTCGCCGCCGGGTAGAGCGAGCCGACCACGGCGACCACGCTCAGCAGCCCGTGGCGGTTGGCCAGGCCGTAGAGGGCGGTGGCCGAGAGGTCGAGCACGCCGATGCACAGGAGCGACGCGCGCTGGCTCCTCGGCGCGGCGAGCGGGGCCCGGAGCGCCACCGCCACGGCCAGCACGCTGACCAAGGCGACCGCGTGGGAGAGCAGGAGCAGCCAGGCCAGGCCGCCGCGCACGCCGGCGTGCGAGGCGACGAAGTAGCCGCCGAAGCCGAGCGCCGCGAGCAGGGCCAGCCCGACCGACCGCCGGGCCGACCCCCGGCCGCCGTCGGCGCCGGGCGCCTGGCGGGAGGCGGCGACCACGCCGAGCACGGCGGCGAGAAGGCCAAGGGCCTGGGCGCCCGACAGGCGGTCGCCGCCGAGCACGCCGACGAGCACCGGGAGCGCGACCCCGGTCGCGCCGATCGGGGCCACCACGCTCATCGTCCCCGTGGCCAGCGCCCGGTAGAAGAGCGCCAGGCCGGCCACGCCGACCGCCCCCGCCGCCAGCGAGGCCAGCGCCTGGTGAGGCGTCGGCAGCGGGGCGCCGGTGGCGAGCACCAGCGCCCCGCTGGCCGCGCAGCCGAGCGCCTGGATCCAGAACATCACGACGACGAGCGGCAGCGTCCGGCTCTTGAGGCCGGCCCCGAAGTCGGCCAGCCCCCAGCTGATCGCCGCGCCCAGCGCGTAGAGGACGGGGAGGAGCATCGCCGCGGCGCGCTCGGGGCGCCGCCGCGCGGCCTACTCGGCGAGCGCGATCGACTGCAGGGTGATCGGCTCGGTCGGGCGGTCGCGACCGTCCGTCGGCAAGGCCTCGATCGAGTCGACGACCTCGTCGCCGCCGGTCAGCTGGCCGAACACCGTGTGCTTGCCGTCCAGCCACGGGCAGGCCTCGGCCGTGACGATGAAGAACTGCGACCCGTTCGTGTTCGGCCCGGAGTTGGCCATGGCCAGGGCCCCGCGCACGACCTTGTGGTCGTTGAACTCATCCTCGAACTTGTAGCCCGGACCGCCGGTTCCGGTGCCCTGCGGGCAACCGCCCTGGATCATGAAGTCCTTGATCACGCGGTGGAAGATCAGGCCGTCGTAGAAGCCCTTGCCGGCGAGCTCGCGGAAGTTGGCGACCGTCTTCGGGGCGTCGGCATCGAACAGCTCGAACTCGATCGGGCCCTCGGACGTGTTGATCGTGGCGCTGGACATCGGCTCCTCTCCTTTGCTTGGGGTTTGGCGGCGGGCGAGCGCCGGGCGCTCTATCCCTGTACGCGCTCGAGCTGCAGCTCGTGGCCGCGGACGTGCTCGCCGCTGACCGCCGCGAGGACGCGTTCGGCCTCGGTGGCGGGAACGCTGAGGATGGCGAAGCGCTCGAGCAGCTTGACGTCCGAGACCGCCTCGCCGTCGAGGCCGGTCAGACGGGTGATGGCGGCGACGATGTCGGCCACCTCGATCCCCTCGGCGCTCCCGCCGCTGGCCAGCAGGCGGACCTGGGGCTCGTCGGCGGCGCGGTTGACGTGGGGCTTGTCATGGCGGCGCGGCTTCTTGGTGACCTGGCCGGTCACCGTCGTGGCCCCCGGCTCCCACGGCACGATCGTCATGCCGATGTGGCGCTCGATCGCCTCCATCTCTCTCCGCTGGCGGTCCTCGACGAAGGTGATCGCCCGGCCCGACGCGCCGATCCGGCCGGTCCGGCCGATGCGGTGGACGTAGGTGTCGGGGCTGGTCGGGACGTCGTAGTTGATCACGTGCGTGACCGTCGTGATGTCGAGTCCGCGGGCGGCGACGTCGGTCGCCACCAGGAGCGGCACCCGGCCGCCCTTGAAGGCGAGCATGACACCGTCGCGCTGGCCCTGGGAGAGGTCGCCGTGGAGCGCCTTGACGTTCATCCCCTTGTCGCGCAGGGTCCGGTACAGCTGATCGGTGCGGAT
The DNA here is from genome assembly GCA_051001735.1 of Solirubrobacteraceae bacterium. Taxonomy (GTDB): domain Bacteria; phylum Actinomycetota; class Thermoleophilia; order Solirubrobacterales; family Solirubrobacteraceae; genus Palsa-513. The sequence continues at coordinate 1,588 of JBPCNA010000007.1, read as the reverse complement.
CTTCGTCCGCGCGAAGATGATCGACTGGTCCGGCCGCTCCGCCTCGAGCACCTCGACGAGCTTGGCCGCCTTCTCGCGCGTCTCGACCGGAAGCTGGAACTGCTCGACGGTGTCGATGGTCAAGGTGGCGGCCGCCACCTTGACGATCAGCGGGTCGTAGAGGTAGGCGTCGGCCAGTGCGCGGATCGGCGGCGGCATGGTGGCCGAGAAGAGGGCGGTCTGGCGGCTGTTGGGAGTCAGCGAGAGGATCTTCTCGACGTCCTCGAGAAAGCCGAGGTCGAGCATCTCGTCGGCCTCGTCGAGCACGACGAAGCGGCAGTCGTGGAGCACCAGCGAATGGCGCGAGATGAGGTCGAGCACGCGACCGACCGTCCCGACGACGACGTGGCCGCCGGCGCGCAGCTGGGCCTGCTGGGTGCGGATCGGCGCCCCGCCGAAGACGGCGACGACGTCGACGCCCCGCGTCGCCCCGTAGGTGCGGATGGCCTGGGTGACCTGGATGCAGAGCTCGCGCGTCGGGGTCAGGACGAGCGCCTGGACCTCGTGGAGGTCCGGGTCGATGTATTCGATCATCGGCAGGCCGAAGGCCGCCGTCTTGCCCGTCCCCGTCTGCGCCTGGCCGATCACATCGCGCCCGGCCAGCATCGGCGGGATCGCCTCCTCCTGGATCGGGCTCGGCGACTCGTAGCCGATGTCGCTGAGTGCTTCGAGCAGCGGCGCCGACAGGCCGAGGTCAGCGAAGCTCGTCATCAATGCTGGACTCGTGATCGCAGAACTCCTTCAAATTTGGACGCATCTCCCCCCGGAGCGTAGTGGGTCGCGGGATTTTCCCGTGGCGCCGCATCGCGCGTGTGTAAGGTCGCCGGCCCAGCCGGGAGCCGACCGATACGCTTCGCGGCCGTGGACGCCCCCCGAACGAAGGACTGAGCATGCCCGTAACAGTCGTCGGATCGATCGCGTTCGACGCGGTCAAGACCGCCTCGGGCGAGCGCGAGAAGATGCTCGGCGGCGCCGCCGTCCACTTCGCCCTGGCCGCCTCCTTCTTCGACGAGGTCCGAGTCGTCGGACCGGTCGGCGACGACTTCGGCGAGGCCGAGCTCGCCGTGCTGCGCACCCGCGGAGTCGACGTCTCCGATGTCGAGCACGTCACCGGCGGCAAGACCTTCTTCTGGAAGGGCGAGTACAGCTGGGACTTCAACGAGCGCGCGACGCTCGACACCCAGCTCAACGTGTTCGAGCACTTCGATCCCAAGCTCTCTGACGCCTCCCGCGCCAGCGAGGTCCTCTTCCTGGCCAACATCGTGCCCGACCTCCAGCGCCAAGTCCGGCGCCAGTGCGAGACCGCCCGCTTCGTCGCCCTCGACTCGATGAACCTCTGGATAGAAATCGCCCGCGAGTCGCTCGTGGAGACGATCGGGATGGTCGACTGCCTGATCCTCAACGCCGACGAGCTGCGTCAGCTCACCGGGCAGGCGAAGCTCGTCGGGGCCGCCCGGGAGGTCCTCGGCTGGGGCGGGCCGAGCGTCGTCGTGGCCAAGCTCGGCGAGTACGGCGCGGCCCTCGTCACCGCCGAGGACTACTTCCAGGT
>JBPCNA010000006.1:0-9834 GCA_051001735.1 Solirubrobacteraceae bacterium | reverse complement strand
CATTCAGGCCTGGACCGAACACTGGAACGAAGACCCCCGACCCTACGTCTGGACCAAAACCGCGGACGAGATTCTCGACAAACTCGCCAATTACTGCACCGCAATTAACGCCTCAGGACACTAGGCGCCCGCGTGGGACGGCGACGAGGTGCACAGCATGGGAGACATCGGGAGTGGAGAGCGCCGGCCCCCCCGAGGCCGCTCGGATCGGCGGCCGAGGCGCCGAACCCTTCCCGCCCGCGCCCGGCCGGGGCGCGAGATCTGCCAGCTAGCATCCCGACGGTGGTACGGCGCGTCTCAGCCAGACCGACCGGTTCGCGGGCCGCGCGCGGCTGCCCGCCGACCACCCTCATCGCCGGTCGGATCGCGTTCCCCGCCGCCGGTGCGCCGGACCTGCCCGGTCGGGGAGTCGGCTCGCCATCGGTATCTGCCTCCAACTACCGCCGCACCCCTTGGCGTCGGTGAGTCTCGGCGTCGAGCCCATCGTCGTCGTGCACGGCGGCGCCTCCGAGTGGTACGCCGGAACCGGCCCGGGTCGCGCCGCCTGCCGGCGAGCGGCCGCCGCCGGCCATGCCGTCCTCTCGGGCGGGGGAACCGCCCTCGACGCTGTGATCGCCGCCGTGAGGGTGGTCGAGGACGATCCGGTGTGCAATGCCGGTACCGGTGCTGTGCTGACGAGCCGCGGCACCCTGGAGCTCGACGCCTGCGTCATGGACGGCAGCTCCCTTGGGTCAGGCGCCGTCGCCGTGCTGCCGCCGTTTCGCCATCCGGTCGACGTCGCCCGCGCCGTGCTCGAGGACGGCCGCTATCACCTGCTGGTCGGCGACGGGGCAGCGGCGTTTGCCCGCGCACGAGGCTTCACACCATGCGACCCGGACCTCATGATCACCGTAGACCGGCGAGCCGAGCTCGAAGGCCGCGGCACATTCGACCGTGGTAACACCGTCGGTGCGGTTGCCCGAGACGCCAACGGCCGCCTCGCCGCGGCGACGAGCACCGGCGGGATCGCCGGGACTGAACCGGGCCGGGTCGGCGACGCGCCTCTCGTCGGCGGGGGAACGTATGCGGACGGCACCGCCGCGTGCTCCTGCACCGGGGACGGCGAGGCGTTCGCCCGGGCCTGCGCAGCGTTCTGGACGGTCGAGAACCTCGCGAACGGCGCCCAGGCGTCGGCCGAGCGTTCCGTCGCGCGCGTGCTCACGCGGTTCGGTGGCTACGGCGGCGTCATCCTCCTCGACAAGGCCGGCGACGTAGGGATCGCGCGGTCGGCCTCGGCGATGCCGCACGCGATCGCTCGATCAGACGGGGCCGTCACGGACGGCGACTAGCGCCTCCGGCCGGCAGTTGCAGGGCGCGTACCCCATGCCCGCACAGCGACCGTACCAGCCCCAACGATAGCTCGTTCGCTCGCCGGTGCCTAGGGTCGCGGCGGACAAATTCGCGGCCGAATTTGTCCCTCCCGTCCCTGGAAGGCGCAGCTCGGCGGCGACACGCTGACAAGGCACGTCGCGCATCCTCGAGTTGCGCGAGTTCGGCGCTGATGCCGCATAGGAGGCACTGCATGACCGATCAATCCACGGGTCACCCGCCGGCCAAGGCCCTCGACATCGACGGCGACCGCCCCTCACGCGTCGCAGACGCCCCCGACAGGGACCTGTTTGACGAGACCGGCAACCGGGGCGCCTTGGCCGAGCGGTTCGCGCGCGTCCGCGCCGGCTTCCGAGCTCCCACCGTCCCGGGCGCCGAGCAGACGCGGTGGTCCCCGGTCGGGGACCAGAAGTCCGTGTTCGGTCCCGACGCGGTTCTCACCGCCAGGCTGCCCCTGTCGGACACCGGTGCGAACACCGCCGATCCGCACCTCTGCGACAGCTATACCGGCCCGATCGTGGCCATCGCCGAGGAGACTCCGGTGATCTGCAGCGCCGGTGTCGCGAGTCCATGCGGGCTGGATCTGCTCGGCGCCGCGGGCGTCCCCGTGAGCCGCGACATTCGCACGTACCGCACGGGCGCGGACTTCCGGCGCCTCGTCGGCGATGTGATCCGCAACGGTGAGCGGCTGCTCTGCCAGCACGTGCACACCGAGGACGAGGTGCCGGCCGAAGCCTGCATGGTGGCCCCCAGCCTGCTGCGCTATTTGAACAACAAGGCCAATCTCCCGACGATCGTCGGTCCGGACGGCGCGCCGAAGCGCTCGTCGATCGCCGCCGAGGACGTCGCAGTCCTCGGCGTAGACGAGTCGTGGGTCCTGAAGGTCTGCGCCGACGACTCCTCGGGTGGCGGATACGGGGTCTATGTGCATCAGGCCGGGAGCGCCATCACCCGGCCCGGCTTCGTCCAGTCAGGCGCTGATCTGATCGTCGAGGAGTATCTCGACCTCGTCGAGAACTGGTGCGTCCACTTCTGCGTCGAGGCCATCGGGCCGCCGCGTCTGATCGGGGCGACAGAGCAGCTGATCTCGGATACCGGAGCCTACGGTGGCAGCCGGGTGGGCGGCACCGTCCTGCCGTCGGCCGCCGCCGAGTTGTGCCGGGCGGTCGTCGAGCGCGCGCGGACCCTGGGGTTCATCGGCTACTGCGGCGTCGATACCGGGCTGACGTCCTCCGGCGAGGTCAAGGTGTTCGACCTCAACTTCCGGATCAACGCGAGCACCGCGCCGCTGTTGGTCCTGAACGCGCTGGCGGCGAGTCGCGGCCCCTCGTGGGACGGCCGAGGGCGCTGGCAGACCTATCGCCACGGTGGCCCGCTGGTCGAGCTCGTCGAGCGGCTCGCCTCCGTCTACCCGGAGTCCACGCTCATCCCGATCGCCAGCTACGACCCGGCGTTCACCGACAACGGCGCGGGACCCTCACTCGTGTCCGCTCTGTTGATCGGCGACGACGAGCAGGACCTTCGGCGTCTGACCCAGCTGCCGCTGCCCGCCGACGTCGGCTGCTCGGCAGCGGACCTGGGTCGCTGATCCGCGCAGGAGGCACCGGGCTCACCGTAACCGGTCAAGGTCGGCGTCACCCTTCGAGCGCCTCCGCCGTCTCCAACCACGCCGCCTCGGTCTGCTCGCGCTCGGCGACCTGCGCCTCGAGCTCGAGCTGGAGGTCGCGCAGCCGGGAATGGTCGGTGGCGCTGGCCGCCATCGCCGCGTGGAGCTCGGTCTCGCGCCGGGCGAGGCGGTCCAACATGCGCTCGAGCCGCTGGATCTCCTTGCGCGCCGCGTGGGCCGTCCCGCCCGCCGCCGGCTTGGCGTTCGCCCTGGGCGCGGCGGCCGGGGCCGCGGACGTCGCCTTCGCCCGTATGGCAACGTACTGGTCGATCCCGCCCGGGAGGTGACGCAGCCTGCCGTCGCCCGTCAGGGAGTAGACGTTGTCGCAGACGCGCTCGACGAAGTAGCGGTCGTGGCTGACGATCACCAGCGTGCCCGGCCACCGATCGAGCAGGTCCTCGAGCGCGGTCAGGGTCTCGATGTCGAGATCGTTGGTCGGCTCGTCGAGGAGGAGCACGTTCGGCTCGCCCATCAGCAGGCGCATCAGCTGCAGTCGACGCCGCTCCCCGCCGGAGAGGTCGCGAACCAGCGTCCGGGCCCGGTCGCCGCGGAACCCGAATCGATCGCAGAGGAGGCTCGCCGTGATCTCTTCGCCGTCGCTCAGGACCGCCTGGCCTCTCGCCTCCTCGAGCGCCTCGAGCACGCGCAGGTGGCCCGGGATCTCGACCGTGTCCTGCGAGAGGAAGGCCAGTCTGACCGTCGCGCCGCGCGCGACCCTCCCCGCGGTCGGCACGAGCTGATCGGCCAGCAGCTTCAGCAGGGTCGTCTTGCCGGAGCCGTTGACTCCGACGAGCGCCACGCGATCGCCCGGACCGAGGCGCCAGGTCACCGACCGCAGCAGGGGCGCCCCGGCCGGGGCGAAGCTGACCGACACGTCCTCGGCATCGAGCACGCGGTCGCCGAGCCGCGCCGCCGCGAAGCGCAGCAGCTCGACCTGATTGCGGACCTCCGGAACGTCGGCGATCAGCGCGTTCGCCGCGTCGATCCGGAACTTCGGCTTCGCCGTCCGCGCCGGCGGGCCCCGCCGGAGCCCGGCCAACTCCTTGCGCAGCAGCTGGCGGCGCCGATCGTCGCGCGCCGTCGCCTGGCGGTCGCGCTCCGCCCGGGCAAGCACGTAGGCCGCGTAGCCGCCGTCGTACCGGTGCACGGCCTCGTCGGCGACCTCCCAGGTCGCCGTGCACACGGCGTCGAGAAACCAGCGGTCGTGGGTCACGATCAGCATCGCACCGCCCCGCACCGCCAGGTGGCGGGCCAGCCAGGTGACGGCCTCGACATCGAGGTGGTTGGTCGGCTCGTCGAGCAGCAGCAGCTCCGGTCCGTCGAGCAACAGACGAGCGATCGCGATCCGCCGGCGCTCGCCTCCCGACAGCGCGCCGATCGCCGTACCCAGGCCTTCGGGAAAGCCGGCCAGCTCCACGCCGCCGAGCAGCCCGTCCAGAACCGCTCGGAAGGCACTGTCGGCGGCCCACTCGTGGTCCGGCCGCCGCCCGACGAGGACGTCTCGGACCGTCCCCGCGTCGCCCAGCTCGTCGCCCTGGCCGAGCAGCGCGAGCTCGAGTTCGCCGACCCGGGTGATCGTCCCCGCATCGGGCTCCTCGGCACCCGCGATGAGACGCAGAAGCGTGGACTTGCCGTCCCCGTTGCGGCCGACGATGCCGATCCGCTCGCCCCCCGCCACACCGAGCGTGATCTCGCTGAGGACCGAACGGCTGCCGTAGCCCTTGCCGACGGACTTGAGGTTGACGAGGTTGCGGACGGTCGGCATGCGGCCTCCATACTGCTCTACCGTTCGCCTCGTGGCATCCGACGACGCCCAGGTCCTCGAGCTCGACGGCCACTCGGTCCGCGTGAGCAGCCCGGGGAAGGTGATGTTCGGCGAGCGCGGCGAGACCAAGCGCGACCTCGTCGACTACTACGTCGCCGTCGCCGCGCCGCTCCTGCGGACGATGGGCGGGCGCCCCGTCCTCATGCAGCGCTTTCCCAAGGGGGCCGGCGGACCGTCGTTCTTTCAGAAGCGCGTTCCCGACGGGGCGCCCGACTGGCTGCATACGACCACCGTCGAGACCGTCAACGGCACGCCGTCGCGCGCGCTCGTCGCCGCCGATACCGCCCATGTCGCCTGGGCGGTCAACCTCGCCTGCCTCGGCTTCCACGTCTGGCCCTACCTCGCGTCCGACCCTGCCCACTGCGACGAGCTCCGCCTCGATCTCGACCCCCAGCCCGGCACCGGCTTCCCCGACGTCCGCCTCGCGGCGGCCGAGGTCCGCCGCCTGCTCGAGGAGCTGGGCATCACGGGCTACCCGAAGACGACCGGCAATCGCGGCCTCCACGTCTACGTCCGGCTCGAGCCGAAGTGGGATTCCTATGAGGTGCGCTCGGCGGCGGTGGCGGTCGCCCGCGAGCTCGAGCGACGCCGGCCGGATCTGCTGACCGCCGCCTGGTGGAAGGAGGAGCGCGGCCGCCGGGTCTTCATCGACTACAACCAGAACGCCCCGCACAAGACCGTCTTCGGCGCCTGGTCGGTGCGGGCGCGCAAGGGCGCCCAGGTGTCGACCCCGCTGCGCTGGGAGGAGGTCGACGAGCTTCATCCGGACGAGCTGACGATCGCGACGGTCCCGGAGCGGCTCGCCCGCGTCGGCGATCCCTGGGAGTCGATCAACGCGGCACCGCAGTCGCTCGCGCCGCTGCTCGCGATGCACGAGCAGGATCGTGCCGACGGGCTGCACGACGCCCCGTGGCCGCCGGTCTACCCCAAGATGCCCGACGAGCCCTCGCGCGTGGCTCCCAGCCGCGCCCGCAAGGAAGATCGAACCATCCCGTAAGGGCTCCGGCGGTCGGCTCGCCTGGCGGGTGGGGGGGCCTTCGGGTCCCTCCTGCGCCCCGCCGGAGCCCGTCGTCGCACGGCGTTTGCGGCCCCTGACGACGGTTATCCTCCAGCCATGAGCGCCGGCGCCGACGGGGTCCGGATGCGCCGGCTGTTCGAGTTGGGCCGCGCCCTCGTGCCCGGGCTCGATCAGCCGTCGGTCCTGGCGCGGATCCTCGAGGCGGCACGCGAGATAACCGGCGCCCGCTACGCCGCCCTCGGGATCCTCGACGAGCAGCGCGTCGAGCTCGCGCAGTTCCGCACCGTCGGGCTCGGCGAGGACGCCGCCCGGAGGATCGGCGATCTGCCCCGCGGACACGGCGTGCTCGGTGTCCTGATCAGCGACCCGCGTCCGCTCCGCCTCGCGGATGTCACGGCCCACGCGCGCAGCTGCGGATTCCCCGCCGACCACCCGCCGATGCGCACGTTTCTCGGCGTCCCCATCGAGATCGCCGGCGAAGCCTGGGGAAACCTCTACCTCACCGACAAGGAGGGCGGCGAGTTCACCGCCGCCGACGAAGAGGCCGCCGTCGTCCTCGCCAACTGGACGGCCACCGCGATCGAGGCCGCCCGCCTCCACGAGACCAGCGAGCGCCGCCGCGAGGATCTCGAGCGGGCCGTCCGCGGCCTCGAGTCGATCCGCGACGTCGCGCTGGCGATCGGCGGCGAGGCCGGCTTCGAGCGGGTGCTCGACCTGATCGCCGTCCGGGGCCGGGCGCTGATCGAGTCGGGCAGCCTGCTCGTGATGCTCCGCGACGGCGAGGAGCTCGTCCTCGTCGCGAGCGCCGGCGATGCCCTCCGCGTCCAGGGGCTGCGCCTGTCGATCTCCGATTCGACCTCCGGGCAGGTCTTCGAGCGCGGGCGGCCCGAGCGGATCGCCGATGTTCCGGCCGAACTGCGGATCGCCGCCGCGAACCTCGGCGTGCCCAACGCCCACACCGGGCTGCTCGTGCCGATGCTCTACCGCGGCCGCACGCTCGGCGTCCTCGCCGCGTTCGACAGCGCCGAGGACGCCGTTCCCTTCACCGACGAGGACGAGCAGCTCCTCGGGACGTTCGCCGCCGCCGCCGCCAACGCCGTCGCCGTGGCCCAGCACGCCGAGTCCGACCGCCTGCGCAGCTCGATCGCCGCGGCCGACGCCGAACGCGGCCGCTGGGCGCGCGAGCTCCACGACGAGACGCTGCAGGGGCTCGGAGCTCTCCGCATCGTCCTCGCCGTGTCGCTGCGTCGCGGCGACGCCCAGGCGCACGCCCGGGCCATGGGCCAGGCCATCGACCAGATCGGCCAGGAGATCGAGAACCTGCGCGGGATCATCGCCGACCTCCGTCCGGCCGCGCTCGACGAGCTCGGCCTCGGTCCGGCGATCGAGGCGCTGCTCGACCGCCGCGGCCACGGCGACTTCGAGATCGTCAGCGATCTACGGCTTCCTGACCCCCTGATCGGCGACGCGAGGCTCGGCGCCGACCTGGAGACGACGGTCTACCGGCTGGTGCAGGAGGCGCTGACCAACGTCGCCAAGCACGCCCGTGCCCGGTTGGTCCATGTTGCCGTCGTCGCCTCGGACGGAGACGTCGAGGTGGAGGTCCGCGACGACGGGGTCGGGTTCGGCGCCGCCGCTCCGACCCAGGGCTTCGGCCTGGCGGGCATGCGCGAGCGCGTCGACCTCGCCGGCGGAGCCCTGACGATCGCGTCGGGCGAAGGCGGCACCCGTGTCCATGCGCGCCTCCGGGCCGATCCGGTCGCGCCGCGCGGCCGGCCGGCGTAGACGCGGCCCGCCTCAGCGCGGCGACCCGGTGACCAGACCGTGATCCAGGGCGTACCGGACGAGCTCGGCCCGCGTCGCCGCCCCTAGCTTGCGCTGGATATGGGCGCGATGATTCTCGACCGTCCGCACCGACAGGTAGAGCTGCCCGGCGATCTCCGCGTTCGTGTGGCCCAGGGCCAGCAGGTGGAGCACCTCCGCCTCGCGCTCGCTCAGGTCGTCGGGCGGGCCCGGAGGCGGCTCTCGCGCGATCCGGGCGCCGAGCGCCGGGTTCAGGTAGGTCTCCCCGACGGCGGCCCGCCGCACCGCCTCGACGAGCTCGGTGTCGGCCGCCTCCTTCAGGACGTAGCCCGCCGCGCCGGCGCCGAAGGCCTCCCGGGCGAACGCCGGGTTCTCCTGCATCGTCAGCACGACGATCTGGGTGCCGGGGGCCTCGCTCCGGAGGACGGGAATCGCATCGAGGCTCGACCCGCCCGGCATGTTCAGATCGAGCACGAGCACCCCCGGCCGATGACCGCGGACATACCTTCGCGCCGACTCGACGTCACCGGCCTCGGCGACGACCTCGAAGTCCAACTCGGCGTCGAGCAGGAGCCGCAGTCCGCTGCGCACGACCGCGTGGTCGTCGGCGATGACGATGCGGGTGGCCGCCGCCGGCCGATCGGCGAGCTCTCGGAGCTGGGCGTCAGGGGCATCGTCGATGGTCACCCGCTCAAAGTAGCGGCTCGGGCGCCGCCCGGGGCAAGGCGAACTACCCCTGCCGTTGTGGGTTTCCACTCAGCGGGTCGCGCTAGGTAGTTCTCCGCTCGATCCGGCGGCGGAACCCCCACGACGCGGCTGCGATCGTGCGCCACCGTAGGGCCATGACAACTGACGCCGCATTCAACGTAGTGATCGCCGGGGGCGGTGTCGCTGCTCTGGAGGCCGCGCTCGCTCTCCGTGATCTCGCGCAGGACCGGGTGAGCATCCGGCTGGTCGCCCCCGACGCCGAGTTCACCTACCGGCCGATGACCGTCGGCGAGCCGTTCGCGCTCCCCGCGGCCCGGCGCTATCCGCTCGAGGACATCGCCCGCGAGGTCGACGCCGAGATGATCGTCGACGAGCTGAGCCGGGTCGACGTCGTGGGACGGACCGCCCACACCCGGGACGGGGACACGCTCGCCTACGACGCCCTCCTGATCGCCACCGGCGGGCGGATGCGGCCGCCCTTCGCCCACGGACTGACGATCGACGACGGGCGCATGGACGAGCTGCTCCACGGGATCATCCAGGACGTCGAGGGCGGCTACCTGCGCACGCTCGCCTTCGTCGCCCCCGAGCGGATGGCCTGGCCCCTGCCGATCTACGAGCTCGCGCTCCTGACCGCCCGCCGCGCCTACGACATGAACGTCCCGCTCGGCATCACCGTCGTGACCCCCGAGTCCGCGCCCCTGGCGATCTTCGGCGACCAGGCGAGCCAGGCAGTCGCCCGGCTGCTCGACCGCGCCGCGATCACCACGATCCACTCCGCCCGGGCACAGGTCCCGACGCCCGGGCACGTCGTCATCCAGCCCGGCGACCGCAGCCTCACGGTCGACTGCGTGATCACGCTGCCCGAGCTCTTCGGGCCGGCGGTGCGCGGCCTTCCGGTCGGCGCCCACGGCTTCCTGCGGGTCGACGCCCACGGCCGCGTCCGCGGGGTCCCCTGTGTCTTCGCCGCCGGGGACGGGACCGACTTCCCGATCAAGCACGGCAGCATCGCCGCCCAGCAGGCGGACGCCGCCGCCCAGTCGATCGCCGCCCTCGCCGGCGCACCGCTCGTCCCTGCGCCCTTCCACCCCCGGCTGCACGCGATGCTGCTCACCGGCGAGAAGCCGCTCTACCTCACGGCGCAGATCAGCGGGGGGCGCGGCTTCGACTCGGAGATCGGCGACGAGCCGACCTGGGAACCGGCCGCCAAGATCACCGCGGCCTATCTGACGCCCTTCCTCGCCCGCTCCGAGACCCCCGCGGTCATCTAGTGAGTGGTAACCGCCAAGCCATCTGCGAGGCAAACCACTAGTCACCCGGACCGTTCGTCCGACAACCGAGATGAGGATCGAAATGTTTCGTAATGTGATGGTGGGCGTCGACACGCGGTCAGGCGGGCGCGACGCCATCGCCCTGGCCCAGGACCTGCTGCCCCCCGACGGCAGG
>JBPCNA010000005.1:0-4934 GCA_051001735.1 Solirubrobacteraceae bacterium | reverse complement strand
CCACGTGTTACTCACCCGTTCGCGGCTCTGCCCCAGGGCAAGCCCTGGTTCGTCGCTCCACTTGCATGTGTTAAGCACGCCGCCAGCGTTCGTCCTGAGCCAGGATCAAACTCTCCGTGAAGAGAGTGTCATGGATCGTCCGGGGCCCATACACAATGGCCCCGACCATGACGGGGTACTTCTATTCTTGACTCGTTACCACGGCCCGGGTGCACGAAATGCGCCCGACCGTGGGTCGAACCTGGACGCGCACCGAAACGGCCTCTCGGCCGGCTCTCGGTGCGCATGCTGTTGAGTTTTCAAAGACCGTCGCGGCCCCTGCCTGGGGTCGTCCCAGGCGAGTCGCGGGTGAGGGCGCCGCAAGGGGGCCGCACACCGGGACGCGAAAGTATAGCGCTTCCCGAGTCGTCCGTCGGCCCGGTTCTCCACCGGCCGCTCGGCGTGAGTCGCCAGGCGGCGACGGCCCTCAGAAGACGACATGGACGAGGACGGTCCGCTCGCGCGGGCGCGTGTCCAGGTCGATCAGGACGATCTGCTGCCACCTCCCGAGCGCCAGCTCCCCGCCGACCAGGGGCACCGAGACACCCGGTCCGACGATCGCCGCACGCACGTGGGCGTGCCCGTTGTCGTCGGCGTTGCGGCGGTTGTGCTCGGACTCCCCGTCCGCCGGGGCTATCCGCTCGAGCGCCCGCCGGAGGTCGATCACCGCCCCCGGCTCGTACTCCATCGTCGTCACCGCCGCCGTCGTCCCCTGGACGAAGACGCTGACCACGCCGGCCGGCGTCGACGCCGTGCGCACGACCGACGCCACGCCCGCCGTCAGGTCGACGATCTCCCCGCCGCCGTCGGTGGTCAGCCGCAGGAGCCCGCTGTGGATGCCCATCAGGCGGCCACCAGGCGGCGGAAGCGCCGCTTGCCGACCCGCAGCACGCGTCCGTCGAGGCGCGCCGCATCGACGTCGATCTCGCTCACCGGCTCGCCGTCCAGATGGACGCCCCCCTGGGCGATCAGGCGGCGCGCGTCCGACCGCGAGATGCCGAACGCCTCGGCGATCAACCCCGGCAGGTGGACGACCCCGTCCCCGCCGGCGAACGACGCCGGCTCGATCTCCTCCGGCTCCCCCCGTTCGACGTGGACCCGGTCGAAGTCGGCCTCCGCCCGCTCCGCCGCCTCCGCACCGTGGAAGCGACCGACGATCTCGCGCGCGAGCAGGCGCTTGGCGTCCCGCGGCCCGAGCTCCGCCGGCGGCGGGCGGCCCAGGAGCAGGCGGAAATACTGGTCGAGCGCCGTATCCGGCACGCTCAGCACCTTGCCGTAGATCTCGCCCGGCGGCTCGCTGACGCCGATCTGGTTGCCCAGCGACTTCGACATCTTCTGCCGGCCGTCGGTCCCCACGAGGATCGGCATGGTCAGGATCACCTGCTCGGGCATCCCGTAGGCCCGCTGGATGTCCCGCCCGAGCAGGAGGTTGAACGTCTGGTCGGTGCCCCCGAGCTCGACGTCGGCCGCCACCGCCACCGAGTCGTAGCCCTGCATCAGCGGGTAGAGGAGCTCGAGCATCGAGATCGGCGCCTCCGCCGCCCGCCGCTTGGCGAAGTCGTCGCGCTCGAGCAGGGCGCCCACCGTCGTCGTCCGCAGCAGCACGAAGAGGTCGCCCATCGGCATGTCGAGCCACGCGCTGTTGCGCACCACCTCGACCCGCTCCGGATCGAGCACCTTGAAGGCCTGGTCCTGGAAGGTCTGCGCGTTCGCGTCGATCTGCTCGGCGGTCAGCTGCGGCCGCGTCGACGACCGCCCGCTCGGATCGCCCACGCGCGCGGTGAAGTCGCCGATGATCAGGACGACCACGTGCCCGGCGTCCTGAAAGGCCCGCAGCTTGCCGAGCACGACCGTATGGCCGAGGTGGATGTCCGGCGCCGTCGGGTCGATTCCCAGCTTCACCCGCAGCGGACGTCCGAGCGCCAGCTTGCGGCCGAGCTCGCCCGCGGGCAGGCAGTCCTCCGCGTCGCGCGCGAGTGCCTCGGCTGAATCGGTAGCTCGGGCGATGACCCGGATGCTAGAGTCTGCGCCCGGGGTGGGGACGCACGCCGCCGTGTCACCACCCTCCGATCAGGCCGCCCCGCGGCCGCTGCCATGGGTCCCGATGAGGGGCCCAGGGCCCGTACCCCGGATGGGGTACACCTGCCAATGAGCGAGGACGACCGCCGCCAAAGCTACGAGGATGCGCCGGCCGACGGGGCTGAGCGCGCGCTCTACAGCCCCGAACCGGCGTCCGAGCCGCCCGATCCCGAGTCGATCCCGGCCGACGGCCACCGCCACGCGCCCGACGCCTACGTGCCGAACGGCGACCCGGCTCCGGAAAATGGGCGAGAATACGAGCACCCGCCGCATATCGACGTGGACGCCGGGCCGACCGATCTCGAGGTCGACACTGACTGGCCCGCCGCGAGCGAGCTCGCCCCCGTGCCGACCCCGGCGGACGAAGTGGGCAACAGCGGCCGGCGCCGCAAGCCCCGGCTGAAGAAGCTCCGGCTCCTGATCGTCCTCCTCCCGCTCTTCGTCCTCGCCCTCGTATCGGCCGTCTTCGGAATGATCATGGCGATCTCCTCCGATCTCCCGGCGCTCGAGAATCGCGCCGAGTACAAAAAGGCCCAGAACTCGATCCTCGAGGACATCAACGGCCGGCCGATCGGCGTCCTCACCGGGCGCGACAACCGGATCCTCGTCCAGAGCAGCGACATCCCGGTGACCATGAAGGAGGCGATGATCGCCGTCGAGGACAAGCGCTTCTACACCAACTCCGGGATCGACATCAAGGGCATCGCCCGGGCCTTCGTCGCCGACATCTTCAAGCAGCGCGCCGCCCAGGGCGCCTCGACGATCACCCAGCAGTTCGTCAAGAACGCGCTCCAGGCCCAAAACAGGCGCACCGTCTTCGAGAAGCTCCGCGAAGCCGCCCTCGCCTACCACCTGACCCGCAAGTGGTCGAAGGACAAGATCCTCACCGAGTACCTCAACTCGATCTACTTCGGCAACGGCGCCTACGGGATCGAGTCGGCCGCCCGCGCCTACTTCGGCCACGACCCGACGAACAGCCAGTTCGAGTGCGGCGCCGCCGGGAGGCCGCTCTGCATCCCCACCCTCAAGGCGCACCCCGAGGAGGCGGCGCTCCTCGCCGGGGTCGTCGCCTCGCCGAGCTCCTACGACCCGGTCCTCCATCCGCGGGCCGCGCTTCTGCGGCGCAACCTCGTGCTCAAGGACATGTACGCCCAGGGCTACCTCGCGCTCGCCCAATATCAGGCGGCGCTCGCCACCGCCCTGCCGGCGCGCCAGTTCGTGATCCCGCCCCAGGAAAAGGTGATCGACCCCGGCGTCGCCTACTTCACGACCTGGGTCAAGCAGCAGTTGGTCGACCGCTACCACGTGCCCCGGGCGTTCGACGGCGGCCTGGTCGTCCACACCACGCTCGACTACGAGCTCCAGCAGAAGGCCCAGTCGGCGATCGGCGGCTACCTCGCTGATCCGTCCGGCCCGTCGGCCGCCCTCGTGGCCATCGACAACGCCACCGGCGAGGTCCGCGCCATGGTCGGCGGGCGCGACTTCAACACCACGCCGTTCAACCTGGCCACCTCCGGCCAGCGGCAGCCCGGCTCGGCGTTCAAGGCGTTCGTGCTCGCCCAGGCGCTCTCGGAGGGGATCTCGCCCGACTCGGTCTGGCCGTCGATGAAGGAGAGCTTCGTCGTGCCCGGGACGCGCGGCCGCGAGCACTTCGTCGTCAACAACGACGAAGGCTCCTACGCCGGCTCGCGCAGCCTGACCGACGCCACGACCTTCTCCGACAACTCGGTCTTCGCCCGCGTCGGGATCCTCGCCAAGACGCCGAGGATCGCCGCGCTGGCGCGGGCGGCGGGCATCCGCACCCACGTGTCGACCAACTACGCGATGACGTTGGGCGGCCTCCACCAGGGCGTGACGGTGCTCGACATGGCCCACGCCTACGAGACGATCGCCCACAACGGCCAGCGCGTCGACGGCACGCTCGCCGCCACCAACGGCCCGGTCGGCATCCACTCGGTGACCGTTCCCGGGCAGGGCCACCCCGACGTGAACAAGCGCATCCTCCGCCAGGTGATCCCCGCCGACGTCGCCGCGACCGAGCAGGGCCTCCTCCACAACGTGGTCACGATCGGCACCGGCAAGGCCGCCGACTTCGGGGTCTGGGCCGCCGGCAAGACGGGGACGACGTCAAACTACGGCGACGCCTGGTTCGTCGGCTTCACCCGCGGCGACGCCACCCACCCCGGGTTGACCGTCGCCATCTGGGTCGGCTATCCCGCCCGCCTCCGCTCGATGTCCACCGAGTTCAACGGCGGGCCCGTCCTCGGGGGTACCTTCCCGGCGCTGATCTGGCACGACTTCATGGTCGGCGCCCAGGGCGTCTTCGACGCGCGCGCCGCGGCGAAGGCGGCCAAGACCGGCCAGCCCGTGGACACGAGCACGACGCCGACAGACACCACGAGCGGCGGCGGCGCCTCGTCGGCCGGGACGAGCACGACCCCGTCGACGAGGCCCGGCACCACCGGGAACGGCGGCGCCACCCAGGGCGGCCAGACCCCGACCCCGGCCAACCAGCCGGCGACGCCGGCGCCGACGCAGGCGGCACCGGCCCCGTCCACGCCGGCGACCCCGACCCCGGCGACGCCGCCGGCCGCGGCGCCCACGCCGAACACCGCCCCGGCGAACCCGGGGGCGACCGGCGGGGCCGGGGCGAGCGGGGGGGCGCAGGGGCCCAGTGGTGGGTAGCTGCGCGGTGGGGGGGGGAGCGACCGCGGGGTAAGCTGCGCCAGCCCGGCGGGGTTTGCCCACCCCCCCACCCACTCCCTGCTTTTTCGTTCCATTGGTGAGGGGGCACTTCTTGTGGCGGGGTTTCTTTC
>JBPCNA010000004.1:0-5975 GCA_051001735.1 Solirubrobacteraceae bacterium | reverse complement strand
ACGTCGTCGCCCATCCGGAAGACCTGCCCGGCGGCATCCCCGCCTGCACGCTCGGCGCGCACGGGACGCGCGGTCGTCTCGGCCGAGGCCGCCGCGGCGGTCGCCCAGGACGCTACGCGGCCCGTGCCCGCCGGGCGCCCGATCCCGACCGCGTTGCGGTCGGGCTGGTCGGTCAGCTCGCGCGGGATCTCGTCGAGGAAGCGCGAGCGCAGCCCGAAGGACTCGGCGCCGAACACGTTGCGCCGGCGCGCGTACGTCATGTAGAGATCGCGCATGGCGCGCGTGATCCCGACATAGGCCAGCCGCCGCTCCTCCTCCAGCGAGCCCTCGTCGACCGCGCGGCTGTGCGGGAAGATGCCCTCCTCGCAGCCGATGATGAAGACGATCGGAAACTCGAGCCCCTTGGCCGTGTGCAGCGTCATCAGCGTCACGAGTCCCTCGTCGTCGCGAATCTGGTCGGCGTCCGTGAGCAATGGGGTCTGCTGTAGGAACTCCCCCACGCCGGTCTCCTCCCGCGCCCCCGCGGTGCCGTCGTACTCGCGCGCAACCCGCACGAACTCCTCGAGATTCTCGATCCGCCCCTGCGCCTCGATCGTGCGCTCGGCCTCGAGCGCCTCGAGGTAGCCCGTCTCGCGCAGGGTCTCCTCGAGCAGCTCCGCGACCGGCACGCCGCCCTCGACGCGCTCCGCGAGCCGCTCGATCGTCGACATGAAGCGGCCGAGCGCACGCTGCGCCGCGGTCCCGAGCAGCGGCACACGCTCCGGCGCCGCGGCGGCCTCGCGCGGCGTGATCCCCATCGTGTCGGCGTGGGCGAGGACGCGCGAGAGCGATGTCTGCCCGATCCCGCGCTTGGGCGAGTTGGCGATCCGCGTGAATGCGCCGCCGTCGCCGCCGCCGCCGCCGCCGCCGCCCGAGGAGGCCCAGGTCGTCTCGCGCAGGAGCGACGCCCGCCGGGCCGGCCCGGCCTCCTTCTCGTCGGTCAGGGCGCTCGGCACCTCGTCGAGGAAGCGGCTCCGCAGACCGTAGCTCTGATTGCCGAAGAGGGTGCGGCGGCGGGCGTAGGTCAGGTAGAGGTCGCGCATGGCGCGGGTGATTCCGACATAGCAGAGCCGGCGCTCCTCCTCGAGCGAGCCGTCGTCGAGCGCACGCGAGTGGGGGAAGACGCCCTCCTCGCAGCCGATGATGAAGACGATCGGGTACTCGAGCCCCTTGGCGTTGTGGAGCGTCATCAACGTGATCAGCCCCTCGTCGTCCTGGCGGGTGTCGGCGTCGGCGACGAGGGCGACCTGCTGGAGGAAGACGTCGAGCGTGGCCTCGCCGGGTTCGGCGGAGTTCTCGAACTCACGGGCGACGCCGACCAGCTCCTCGAGGTTCTCGAGCCGCCCCTGGGCCTCGAACGTGCGCTCGGCCTCGAGCGCCTCGATGTAGCCGCTCTGGTGGAGGGTGGCCTCGAGCAGGTCGGCGACGCCGGCCCCGCCGTCGGCCCGCCGGCGCAGCTCGACCATCGTGTCCATGAAGCGCCCGAGCGCGGTGATCGCCGCCTTGCCGAGCCCGGGCACGGTGGTCGGGGTGGCGGCGGCATCCCAGATCGGGACGTCGATCGTCTGGGCGTGGCCGAGGACCCGCGAGAGCGACGTCTGGCCGATCCCCCGGCGGGGCGAGTTGGCCACGCGGACGAAGCTGACCTGATCGGCCGGGTTGGCCAGGAGCGAGAGGTAGGCGACGGCGTCCTTGATCTCGGCGCGCTCGTAGAACTTGGTCCCGCCGATCACCTGGTAGGGGATCTCGGCCCGGACGAGCGTGTCCTCGAGCACCCGCGACTGGGCGTTGGTCCGGTAGAAGACGGCGATCTCGGCGCGGCTGACGCCCTCGTCGACCATGCGCTCGATCTCGCCGAGCACGTAGCGGGCCTCGGCGTGCTCGTCGCTGAGCGTGCGCAGCCGGATCGGGTCGCCGTCGCCGAGCTCGGTCCAGAGCGCCTTCTTCATCGCCCCGCGGTTGTTGGCGATGACGGCGTTGGCGGCCGAGAGGATCGTCTGGGTGGAGCGGTAGTTCTGCTCGAGCTTGACCACGCGGGCGTCGGGGAAGTCGTCGCTGAAGTCGAGGATGTTGTGCACATCGGCGCCGCGGAAGCCGTAGATCGACTGTGATTCGTCGCCGATCACTGCGAGGTTGCGGTGCCCGGTGGGCGAGCCCTCCTCGCCGCGGGCGCCGGCGCCGGCGAGCAGGGTGAGCCAGCGGTACTGGGCGTGGTTGGTGTCCTGGTACTCGTCGACGAGGACGTGGCGGAAGGCCGACTGGTAGCGGTCGCGGACCTCGTCGAAGGTGGCGAGCAGGTCGACCGCGCGGAACAGGAGGTCGTCGAAGTCCATCGCGTTGTTGCGGACGAGCTGGCGCTGGTAGTCGTCGTAGGCGTCGGCCACCGTCTGCTCGAAGAGCGAGCCGACGATCTCCCGGTACTCGGCCGGGGTCCGGAGCCGGTTCTTGGCGTCGGAGATCTGGTTGTGGACGCCGGCCGGGGCGAAGCGCTTGGGGTCGACCCCGGCATCGTCGAGGCAGCGCTTGACGAGGCGCCGCGAGTCGGCCTGGTCGTAGATCGTGAACTGCCGCGTGTAGCCGAGGCGCTCGCCGTCGGCCCGGAGCATCCGGCAGCAGGCGGCGTGGAAGGTCATCACCCACATCCCGCGGGTCGAGCGGCCGAGCAGGAGCTCGACCCGCTCGCGCATCTCCTGGGCGGCCTTGTTGGTGAAGGTGATGGCGAGCAGCTCGTCGGCGCGGATCCGTCCGCTGTGGACGAGATAGGCGATGCGGTGGGTGAGCACCCTCGTCTTCCCGCTGCCGGCGCCGGCGAGGATCAGGAGCGGCCCTTCGCCGTGGGTGACCGCGTCCCGCTGGGGCGGGTTGAGGCCGGCGAGCAGGGCCTCGATGCGGGCATCCTCGATCGTGTCGGCCATCACCTTGAGGATAGAGGCGGCCCCGGCGGTCATATCCTCGGACGATGGGCCTGTGCGACGACGTCCGCCGCCACTGCGCGGAGCTCTGCGCCGCGGCCCGCTGGGTCACCGTCGACGCGGAGGCGCTGGGGCGCTTCGATCCCTTTTCCCGGGGAGCGGAGATCGCCGCTCCGGGGTCGGGCGGCGAGGACGGGCTGGGCGGGCCGGCGGCCGGCCTGGATCGGGAATGCCACTTCCTGGAGGGCGCACCGGAGGCGGTGGCCGCCTACATGCTGGCGCTCGACACGATCAACTTCGGGTCGGGCTGGTTCCCGACGCTCCGCAAGCGGCGGGGGTGCAGCGGCTACACGACGATCGCCTGGGCGCTGGCCGACCGCTTCCGCGAGGACGGCGCGTGGAGCAACGGGGAGCTGCGGGCGCTCGAGGCCGGCGAGCTCGGGTCGGTCCTCGGGCAGCCGGCCGACCACGAGCTGGTCGCCCTCTACGCGGAGGCGCTGCGGGCGCTGGGGCGCTTCCTCGGGGAACGGACGCCGCTCGAGCTGGTGGCAGCAGCCGAGGGGAGCGCCGAGCGCCTGGCCGAGCAGCTGGCCGGGGGCATGGCGATGTTCGCCGACCGGGGCTTCTACAAGCGGGCGCAGATCGCGGCGGCCGACCTGGCTCTGGCCGGGGTGGCGGAGTTCAGAGACCTCGACCGGCTGACCATCTTCGCCGACAACCTCGTGCCCCACGTGCTCCGGTGCGAAGGGGTGCTCGTCTACGAGGCGGCCCTGGCCGAGCAGATCGACGGAGGGCGCCTGCTGCCGCCGGGACCGCAGGAGCGGGAGATCCGGGCGGCGGCGGTCCACGCCTGCGAGCTGCTGTCAGCGCGGCTCGGCGTGCCGCCGCGGGTGCTCGACCGGCGGCTGTGGAACCGCGGGCAGGACCCGGCTTTCAAGGCGCGGCCCCGCCACCGGTGCCGCTGCGTCTGGTACTAGCCCAGCGGGCTCCGGGCCCTTTCTGGTGGTCTGTATCGCAAATCCCTTGACATCCGGCGGCGTCCGGACGCGCCCGACGCCACCCGGCGTAGGCCGGAGGCGATCGATCTTTGGTCCGTTTTTCGGACACTAGATAGAAAACCTCCTAGCCGCCGGCCGGGTTGCGCCCCTTGACCGTGCGGAGGGGGCGGACGTCGGCGCCGGTCGGCTTGGCCGGGCGGGGCTCGCCGGCGAGCTCCGCGAGGGCGCGCTCGAGCGAGCCGATCCGGTTGGCCAGGCCCTTGAAGGCGTCGGCCACGGGGTCGGGGAGGTGGATCCAGTCGGCGTCGGGCCCCTCCGGCCGCCGGCCGTCGATCCGGACGGGGTGTCCGGGGTTGCCGACCACGGTGGAGTTGGGAGGGACGTCGTGGACGATCACACTGTTGGCGCCGACCTTCGCGCCGTGTCCGACGGTGATCGGGCCGAGGAGCTTGGCGCCCGAGCCGATCGTGACGTTGTCCTCGACCGTCGGGTGGCGCTTGCCGCAGGCGAAGCCGGTGCCGCCGAGGGTGACCCCCTGGTAGAGCGTGACGTTGCGGCCGACCTCGGCCGTCTCGCCGATGACGACGCCGGCGCCGTGGTCGATGAAGATGCCCTCGCCGAGGCGGGCAGCCGGGTGGATCTCGATGCCCGTGGCCGCCCGGGAGAGCACGGCGATGGTCCGGGGGACGACGGGTACGCCGGCGGTGTGGAGGCCGTGGGCGACGCGGTGGGCGAGCACGGCCTGGATCCCGGGCCAGGTGGCGAGGAGCTCGACTTGGCCGACGCCCCGGGCCGCCGGGTCACGATCACGAGCGGCGGCGAGATCCCGCCGGACCTCCCCGGCCACTCGCGCGAGCGTTCCCAGTCCGAGCATCTCCCGGGAGGTTAGCGCCGGCGCGCAGCCGCGATCAGGACGATCACGGCGGCGGCGCCCAGCCGGTCGGCGGGGACGCGGTCCAGTCCGATCAGGCCGAGGCCGGGCACGACCCGCGAGCGGCCGAGCGACAGGGCAAGGAGTGGTTCAGGAGGGCGCGAAGAAGGGCGTCGAGACGTAGCGCTCGCCTGAGTCGGCGAGGATCGTCACCAGTCGCTTGCCGCGCGAGGCCGGACGCCGGGCGACCTCGAGCGCCGCCCAAAGCGCGGCGCCGGCCGAGATGCCCACGAGGAGGCCCTCGCGGCGGGCGGCGAGACGGGCGGTGTCGAGGGCGTCCTCGTCGTTGACGGTGATGACCTCGTCGATCAGCTCGAGGCCGAGGACCGGCGGGACAAAGCCGGCGCCGATGCCCTGGATCTTGTGCGGGCCGGCGCGGCCGCCGCTGAGGACGGGCGAGGAGGAGGGCTCGACGGCGATGATCCGGCACTTCGGCTTGGCCCGGCGGAGGGCCTGGCCGACCCCGGTGATCGTCCCGCCGGTGCCGACGCCGGCGACGAGGATGTCGGCCGCCCCGCCGAGCGCCTCGATGATCTCCGGTCCGGTGGTCAGCCGGTGGGCCTGGGGGTTGGCGGGGTTGGAGAACTGGTCGGGGAGGAAGAAGTTCGGCTGCTCGGCGAGGGCGCGGGCCGCCTCGACCGCCTCGTTCATCCCGCCGAGCGACTCGATCGTCTCGACGCGGGCGCCGTAGAGGCGGAGCAGCCCGGCGCGCTCGCGGCTCATTCCCTGGGGCAGGGTGAGGATCAGGTCGTAGCCGCGGGCGGCGCAGACGAAGGCGAGGGCGATGCCGGTGTTGCCGCTGGTCGCCTCGACGATCGTCGTGCGGCCCGGCTGGATCCGGCCGCCGCGCTCGGCCGTGTCGATCATCGCGACGCCGATCCGGTCCTTGACGCTGCCGCCGGGATTGAACGACTCGAGCTTGGCGTAGATCTTCGCGCTCGGCTCGTCGGCGCCGAGCATCCGCGTCAGCTGGACCATCGGCGTCCGACCAACATGATCGGCAATGTTGATCGGAATTCGGGACATATGTGCAATGTAGACGAGATCGCTCCGGGCGCCCCGGCGCGCCGCTCCGGCGCGGGGCGGGCTCAGCGC
>JBPCNA010000003.1:0-7210 GCA_051001735.1 Solirubrobacteraceae bacterium | reverse complement strand
CCGCCCGACGGCGGCGGCCTCGCCGACGGACTCGGCCTCGCCTGCAGCGTCGAGCGCCGGTCCGACGACGCCGTGCGCGTCGAGATCCTCTTCGCCCGCGCCGTGCTCGCCGGCCCGGTCCAGGCGCCCCGATGGCGGCGCGGGCCGTTCGCGGGAGCGATCACCCTGCGCGAGCCCCGCCGGGTCCTCGTCGTCGTGCGCCTCCGCCGGGCGACCGGTCGCCTGGTCATCCCGTTCGGACGCTGACCGGGGCGGTCGGCGCTCGCGCCTGTTCAGATCGCGGAGGGCGACCGACAACGCGGAGAGCAGGTGCGCGGGTCAGGAGCTGCGCCCGGTGGACGGACGGCCCAGCGGCGCAGGCACGCAGGTGATCGGCGGACAGGGTCTGCGGCGGGCTGATCATCGCAGCAACCCCGTCCCTGCCTCTGTGACCATGCTCACACATCTACGGGGCGGCTGAGGAGATGCTGGCACGACGACGACGACTGAAGGGAGCTGGAAACCATGGCGGAGCCGACGCTGAAGCAGGGGTCGACCGGCCCGGCAGTGAAGGATCTGCAGCTGGCGCTGCAGGAGCTCGGCCACTCGCCGGGCAAGATCGACGGGGTGTTCGGTGGGACGACTGAGAAGGCGGTCGAGGCCTTCCAGGCCACCCTGGCCGGCGCCACCGTCGATGGCGTCGTCGGCCCCTTCACCTGGCGGTCGATCAACTTCGCCGACACCTCCGAGCCGGTGCTGAAGAACGGCTCGACCGGCCTGCCTGTGCGCCGGCTCCAGGACGCCATCTCCTCCGCCGGCTTTGACACCGGCGGGGTGGACGGGCGCTTCGGCCCGAGCACCGAGGCGGCGGTCAAGAAGCTGCAGAAGGCAGAGGGCCTGGCCGTGGACGGCATCGTCGGGCCGGCGACATGGGCCATCATCGACGCCTTCGACGTGTAGCCGGCGGCCAGCCCCGATCAGATCTCGACTCAAGGAGCCAGCCTCATGCGCAAGTTCATTCTCCTGGCCGCGTTCGCCGCGACCGGCGCCCTCGCCGCTGCTGCCGCCGGGGCGGGCGGGGTCACGATCCACGTCCACCCGTCCTCGGTGCACCGCGGGCACGTCGCCCACCTGTTCGGCGTCGTGCCCGGCTGCCAGGGCGGGGTGACCCTGCTCTCGCGAGCCTTCAGCCACAAGCAGGACTTCGCCGGCCTCCCGGCCATCACCGCCCCGGTCGACACGCAGGGCAAGTACTCGGTCTACACCCGCATCCCGGCAAATCGCAAGCCGCAGAAGTACAGCATCAGCGGCCGCTGCGGCGGCGGGAACATCGGGGTCTTCGCGTCGATCACCGTGCTCGCCTGAGCCCGGCGGAATGACCCGGGCACCGGGGCTCCCGCGCTTGCCGGCCGTCCCCTGACGAGGGGGGCGGCGCGCCTGGCCCATATGCTGGACGTGGATGGAGCAGCGCTTCTCGATCGCCCAGGTGACCCCCCACCCGTGGGAGATGCGCTCGGAGCTCAACTGCTACGTCGAGCGGCTGGCCGGCGAGCTCGGCCGCCGCGGCCACCGCGTGGTCATCGTCGCCCCGTCGGAGTCTCCCCGCCTCGTGCGGGCCTCGCGTCAGGCCCTGCGCACCGCCCGCGCCGAGCCGCTCTCGCTGCTCGGGGAGGCGGGCGCCGAGCCGGCCCTGTTCGCCGCCGGCGAGGTGATCGCCGTCCCCGGCCCGCCCGGCCGCCGCCAGGCCGGGCTCCCGGTCGACGTCGCCCGGACCGTCGAGGAGCTCCTCACGCTGGTGGCGCTCGACTTCGTCCACGTCCACGAACCGTTCGCCCCGAGCATGGCCAGCGCCGCCCTCCGCCACTCGCGCTCGCTCAACATCGGCAGTTTCCACGCCCCCAACGACCTGTTCGTCTCGACCCAAGTCGCCCGGCGCTTCGTCGAGCTCTTCTTCGGGCGCCTCGACGCCCGGACGGCGAGCTTCGCCGCGACCGCCGCCCTGATGGCCAAGCACTTCCCGGCCGACTACCGCGTGATCATGCCCGGCGCCGAGCTCCCGGCCGCCGTCCCGCGCTCCGAAACATCACCCGAGGAGCAGCCGGTCCATTTCGCGTACTTCGAGGAGGAGGAGCGCGGTGCCCTCCGTCTCTTCCTTCGCGGCCTCCGCCGCCTCGACGAGGCGGCCGACTGGCGCGCGACCGTGGTCAGCCCGCGCGGCTCGGCGACCCAGGTGCGGGCCTCGCTGCGCGATCGCGTCGCCTTCGTCACCCCCGCCGAGCTCGACCGCGACCGGCTGCTGGCGAGCGCCGACGTCGTGGTCTGCGCCTCCGACGGGTCGCTGCCCTCGCCCGAGCTCCTGCTCCGCGCGATCGCCGCCGGCGTCGTCCCGATCGCCTCGCGGATCGCCGTCTACGAGGAGGCGCTCGCCGAGGGGGAGCGCGGCCTCTTCTTCGAGCCGGGCGACGTCGAAACGCTCACCGCCCAGCTCGAGCGTCTACTCGGCGACGCGACCTTGCGCGCCCGCCTCCGCGAGGCCGGCGACGGGCTCCGCGGCCGGCTCGCCTGGGCCCGGGTGGCCGGCGAGTTCGAGGACGTCTACGCCACTGTCGCCTCCCGCCGCCGCGACACCGCCGGGGACCCCGAGCTTCGGCGGCGGATCTCCGGCCGGCCGCTGATCGACGTCGACCTCCACATGCACACCGACCACTCGCCCGACTGCGCGACCCCGGTCGAGGTCCTCCTCGCGACGGCGATCGAACAGGGTCTCGGGGCGATCGCCATCACCGACCACAACGAGGTCTCCGGGGCCCTCGAGGCGCGGGCCAAGGCCGAGGGCATCAAGGTGATCGTCGCCGAGGAGGTCAAGACGGCGAGCCAGGGCGAGGTGATCGGCCTCTTCCTCGAGACGAAGATCCCCCGCGGCCTGACCCTGGCCGAGACGGTCGCCGAGATCAAGGCCCAGGGCGGCCTTGTCTACGTGCCCCACCCGTTCGACCGCATGCACGCCGTCCCCGACTACGAGCACCTGCTCACCATCTTGGACGATGTCGACGCCCTCGAGGTGTTCAATCCCCGGGTGGCCATCGGTTCGTTCAACGAGGAGGCGGTTCGCTTCGCCGCCAAGTACCGGATCATCGCCGGCGCCGGATCCGACTCCCACGTCGCCGCCGGCCTCGGGTCGGTCCGGATCCGGATGCGCGACTTCGACGGGCCGGAGGAGTTCCTCGAGTCGCTTCGGGACGCCGACATCGTCACCAAGCCGACCAGCCTGCTCTACGTCCAGGCGCTGAAATTCCTCGAAACGAAGGCGACGCCGCCCGGCGCTCGGAGGGCCCGGCGCGAGCGGCGGGTGCGCCGGGCGATGCGCAAGTCCTGATGCACGGCCAAGGACAAGCGGAGCCCCGGTCAAAAGAGTTCGAGCGAATGCCGGCCACCGACGACGAGATCCGCGAGAAGTATCTTGAGCGCGCGATCCGCGAACTCAACACGCTGACCCGCGATATCCAGGCCTGCCCGGCATGCCCGCGAGGCCAGTTGATGCCGGTGCTCGGGTCGGGTCATCCCCAGGCCGACATCTTCATGCTGAAGTACGCCCCCCGGCCGGCGGAGATCGAAGAGGGGGTCGCCTTCTACGGACGTTCGGGCAACGCCCTGATGAAGTCGCTCCGCCGCCTCCAGATCGATCCGCTCGCCGTTTACGGCACCCTGGCGATCAAGTGTCCGGTCGAGGACACCGGCCTCGCCGACCCGGCCTGCATCGGCCGGGTCCTCGACGAGCTGGCGATCGTCGGCCCGAAGATGGTCGTCGTGATGGGGGCGGAGGCGCTCGAGGTGCTCAACGACCTCGACGTTCCCCTCGCCCGGCCGCTCGAACCCGACGTCGGCGAGGTGCAGGAGCTGACCCCGTCGATGGCCGCCCTCTACGTGCCCAACATCGATACCGCCCTCGACGAGGATCGCGCCAAGCGCGACTTCTGGGCCGCCTTCCGGGTGCTCGGCCGCTGGTACGCCGAGCTGCCACCCTATTGACCGTGCAGCCCTCCTCGCTCGACGTGATCGCCGACGCCCTCGGAGCGTCGGGTTTCCCCTCCGGCGCGATGAGCTCGCCCGACGGCGCGGTCACCCTCCTGGTGACCGACGTCCACGAATGCCGGGCGATCGAGGAACGGATCGGGACGGAGCTGCTCGACGCCCTCCTCCAGGGCCATCGGGCGGTCGTCGAGCGCCTGGCCGCCGAGCACGGCGGAGAGGTGGTGAAGGTCGAGCGCGACGCGGTGATGATCAGCTTCGCGAGCTCGCATGCCGCGCTCCGCTGCGCCGTCGAGCTCCAGCGGGCGATCGCCGACCTCGACCCCGACGCGACGGAGCCCCTCCTCCGGCGGGCCGGGCTCCACAGCGGCTTCGTGATCCAGAGCGGCGAGGCGGTCTTCGGGCGCAACGTCGTGATCGCCGCTCGCATCACCGACCAGGCCCGGGCCGGCGAGATCCTCGTCTCGGCTGCGGTCAAGGAGTACACCGAGACCGACCCGTCCTTCCGCTTCGACTCGCGCGCCGCCGTCCATTTCCGCGGCGTCCACGGGGAGCACGAGATGTACGGGGTCGCCTGGCGCTAGGGCCGACGGTCGCGCTGCGAGTGCGGTAGACAAAGGTGTTCGTCTAAGTTAGGATAGACTTTCTCCGAACGATGACGGGGGAGAATGACTGGGGGGTCGGTACCTCCACCTGGGCCTTCCTGACCAACCATGGTCAGGTCCTAGTATGCCTCGCCGACGATCCCGGGATGCGGTTGCGCGACATCGGCGACCGCGTCGGCATCACCGAGCGCGCCGCCCACCGCATCGTCGCCGAGCTGGTCGCCGACGGCTTCGTCGAACGAGAGCGCCTCGGACGCCGCAATCGCTACACGATCAACGCCGACCTTCCGCTCCCCGACCCGATCGCTCGTGAGCTGAAGATCGGCGAGCTCCTCCGGGCGCTGACCGCGGTGACGCCGTCCGAGAAGGTCGCCGGCGCCGTTACGGACCGGGCGACCGCCGGGAGCCCGAGCGTTTAGATGGTGCCGTGGGGTGCCGCGGTGCCGTTCCGCGATGCCCACGGGCCGTCGGCGCAATCTCACACTCTTAGGCTGAGTCGCACGTGCTATGCCGAGGGCATGACTGGTGGGTCGCCTGTACTAAGCTGATCGGTGACCGGGTCAATTATCAGGGCGGTAATATCGTGGCCAGAATCCCTACCGCGTTTGGTCATTTTGACCAATTCCCCGCAAGTGCTGGTGTGCCTCGCCCATGATCCCGGGAGCCGACTCCGCGACAACGGCGCCGATGTCGCGATCACGGAGCGCACCGGCCGCCCGCATCGTCGTCGACCTGATCGCCGCCGGCTACATCACCCGAGGGCGCGCCGGGCGCCGCAACCGCTACGCGGTCACCACCCAGCTTCAGCTCCCCGATCGGATCGCCGGCGAGCAGGGCGCCCGAGCAGTTGCCAGAGCTCTTGGCGGCCACGCCGGTGCTCGTCCGGCGCCCCCCGGTCGGGTGACGGCGCGGGTGGTCGTGGGCCGGTGACCATGTGCGGACGCGCTCCGACGGCGGCCGAGCATCCGATGTTCGCTCGGGTCTGGGCGCGTACGGCCGGCGTGGTCGTACCCGACTGGCGTCGCGCCCAGCTGCTCGAGCATGCCGGCGGACGGGTGCTCGAGATCGGCTGCGGGGACGGCCGGAACTTCCGCCACTATCCGCCGGGCGTGCGGGAAGTGGTGGCGATCGAGCCCGAGCCCTACCTTCGCGGCTTGGCCGAGCACGCGGCGTCGGCGGCGGCCGTGCCCGTTCGGGTTCTGGCGGCCGCCGCTGAGGATCTTCCGATCGGCGACGGCGGCTGCGACGTCGTGATCGCGTTTCTGGTCCTCTGCTCGGTGGCCGATCAGCCGGTCGCCCTGGCTGAGATCCGGCGAGCGCTGGCGCCGGGTGGCGAGCTCCGTTTCTACGAGCACGTCGTCGCCCGCCGCGGACTCGCCGCGGGCGCCCAGCGCGGCCTCGACGAGTCCGGCCTATGGCCGCGACTCGCGGGCGGCTGCCATCTGGCGCGCGATACGGTGGCGGCGATCAGGGCGAGCGGCCTGATCGTCGAGCGGCTCCGCCGATTTCCGTCCGGCCCGGGGCCGCTCGGGGTTCCGATCGCGCAGGGCGTCGCCCGCCGTTCCTGACCCGGGCCCTCTCCCGGTCGGGCTGGGAAGCTGATCCGGTGGGCGTGCGTTCCACGACTTCAGCGATCCCCCCCCGGTGGTTTTTGGGCGAGGAGGCCAGGTTTGCCATGTTGGACAAGTATTTCCTACTACGCTCAACAACGGATGGGCTGAACCTACGGCTTTGATCCGACCGCGACGGATCCCCCGAGGGACCCGCCCCACGCAGGACCAACACTGTGATTCTCGACCCATGGCCAAGGCCCGGGGGAGGAAGCTCAGGGGAGGGTCACGAAATGTCCGGTGTCCGGCGTCCAAGGTTCCTTGTGTTGGCGATCAGTTCGACAGTGATCTTTGGGTCGGCGAGCCTGGCTGTGGCGGCGAAGTGTCCGTATCGCCCGCAGCCGCCGTGCAACTTGGCGGCGTTCACCGGCAGCGTCGGCGCTCACCACCCGCCCTGTACGGCGCCGCCGCCTACGACCTGCACGACTGCCACCCGTGGTCCACGCGGCCTGACGGGAGCGACCGGCAACACGGGCGCCGCCGGTCGAGCCGGCGCGGCGGGAGCAGCCGGTGCGACCGGTCTGCAGGGCGTGACGGGCAACACCGGTGCCGCCGGGTCGACGGGAGCCACGGGCGCGACCGGACTGAACGGCGCCGTCGGGGCTCAGGGCGCTCCGGGCACCGCCGGTGCCGTCGGTTCCGCCGGACCTCAGGGCGCTCGGGGTGCCGGCGGCACACCCGGCGCTCAGGGACTCCAGGGTGTGGCGGGAACGGCTGGGGCTTCCGGCGTCGCCGGTCCGGCCGGACCGAGCGGGGCCACTGGAGCCAGAGGAGCGCCCGGGGTCGGCGGTGCGACGGGTGTGAATGGCGCTCCGGGGGTGGCCGGGACACCGGGTGTGAATGGTGCGCCGGGGACGGCGGTGACCTGTTTCCCACTGAATGTCCGGGTTCCGGGTGTTGATCAAGCCGGGAATCTGGGCGGTCATCAAGCGATGTTGGGGGGTGGTCATGGGTTGTGGTGGTTCTTGTGGTTGCGATGGTAGGCCA
>JBPCNA010000002.1:0-19394 GCA_051001735.1 Solirubrobacteraceae bacterium | reverse complement strand
TGCTCTTGATCGGCTTGGGGCGATTTGGCGGTGCTGGGGGGGACGCCGCAGGTCGCGCACATGACCTTCGATTCGATTTCGGTCAGCGACGCGCCCCGCGCGACCGGCGCGGCGGCGGCCGTCGCCGCGCCGCAGAGGCAGAGGAGGGCCAGCCCGAGCGCGAGGCGGACGATCATCCGGACTCGGCCTTGGCGATCGCCGCCGTGAGGAAGGCCTCCTTGAGGATCTGCCCGCGATTGATCGCGACGACGCGCGACCGGCGGTCGAGGACGAAGGTCTCGGGGAGGGCGTCGGTGCCGTAGGCCCCGGCGAGCTGGCCGTCGCCATCGCGGAGGCTGGGGTAGGTCAGGCGCTGGCTGCGGACGAAGCCGAGCGACTTGTCGATCAGGTCCTTGTAGGTGACCCCGAGCACCGTTCCCGTCCCGTGGGCGGCGAGCCGGCGCTGGGCCTGTTCGAGCAGGGGCGCCTCGGTGATGCACGGCTCGCACCAGGAGGCCCAGAAGTTGAGCACGACCACCCGGCCGCGGTAGGCGGCGAGCGAGGTCTGGCCGGGGGCGCCGAGGATCGGGAGGTTGCGATCGGGAGCGAGCGGCCTCTGGCCTCGGTCGACGGCGTTGTCGAGGGCACGGCTCGCGCCCTGGGTGCCGAGGCCGAAGACGAGCAGCGCGACCGCCGCGGCCGCCACGGCCGCCGCCAGGGCTGGGCCGAGGACGCGCTTCACCGCCTGAAGGGTAGACGGAATAGGATTCCGGCAAGTCGGGCGGGATTAGTTCATCGGTAGAACGCGAGCTTCCCAAGCTCGAGAGACGGGTTCGATTCCCGTATCCCGCTTTTTCTGGAGCGCGGTGCGGTCGCCGGTGGCGAGCGGCCCGGCCGCGTCGCGGGTGGCCGGCGGCCGGCGGCCGTCCGGGCAGGCGGGGCGATCGTGGTAACAATCTCAAGCGAACCCGACGAGACGGAGGATCCGATGAAGCAGGAGGAACCGGCGGCGGCCTTGCCGCGCGACGAGGTCGAGGCGAGGATCGACACGCTCGAGGAGCAGCTCGCGGCCAACACCGAGGAGCTGGCCGAGATCCGCCGCCAACTCAAGGCCGAGAAGCTCAACCCGCTCGTCTACGGCGAGGACAAGGATCCCAAGCAGCACGAGCCGATCCTGGCCGGCCGCAACCCCGAGGACTTCGTTGACTCGAACCCTCAGCCGAAGGACTTCGTCGAGCCGCCGCCGGACCCGAAGCCCGCCGACTGACCTACCAGGCCTGCTCGGCGCCGCAGTGGGGGCAGCGGACGGTCGTGGCCACCCGGGCGGCGAACTGGTAGCCGCAGGCGCAGCCGTAGTGGCCGAGGTCGACAGGGCCGTCGCACTCGCGCATCCGCCATTCGAAGGTGTCGGGGCCGACGGCCTCGTCGCGGGCGGGGGCGGGTTTGAGCGCCTCGCGCGAGGAGCGTGAGCGGAGCAGGGCGCGCATGGTCATCTTCTATAGGACGCCACGGATGGCAAAAGGTTTCGCCGCCGCCGGTGGGGAATCCTTCCGGGAGGGCGGCTGGTGGCGGGCCGCGGCGAGCCTTCTGGGATACTTCGGGCAGCAATGACTCCGCCCCGCAAGCGCAAGGTCCGACTCGTCGCGGCCCTCGGTGCGGCCGTGATCCTCGCCAGCGCCCTCGTCTACACGAGCTTCACGGCGGCGAGCCAGGCGGTCACGCCGAGCCAGCTCCTCGCCACCGCCAAGCCGGGCGCGTCCTACCAGCTGACCGGGACCGTGGTCGCCGGGACGATCGCGCGGTCGGGCAACGCGACCGACTTCCGGGTGGCCGATCGATCCGGCGGGAGGGTGTCGGTCGCCGTCGCCTACACCGGGGCTGTCCCGGACGCCTTCCGGGCCGGGCGCGAGGTGATCGTCCAGGTCCATGGCCAGGGGACGAGCTTCGTGGGCGAGAACGGCTCGCTGATCACCAAGTGCCCGTCCAAGTTCGCGCCGGCCAAGACCGGCACCAAGCCGTACTAGTGGTCTGATGGGCGCCGCACTGGGGCGGGCGGCACTCGTGCTGGCGCTCGGCGTCTGCCTGTACGGCATCGGCGCCTCGCTGTACGGAGCCCGCACCGGCCGGCGCGAGTGGGTCGACTCGGGCCGCCGGTCGGTCTACGCCCTGGCCCTCGTCCTGACCGTCTGCTTCGGCGTGCTCGAAGTCGCCTTTCTGCGCTCGGACTTTGCCTTCGACACGGTCGCGTCGCACTCGAGCACGACGACGCCGACCTTCTACAAGGCCGCGGCGCTGTGGTCATCGCAGGAGGGGTCGCTGCTGCTGTGGGTCTGGCTGCTCTCGCTCTGGTCGAGCGCGGCGATCTTCTTCACGCGCAAGGCGCTGCGCGACGTGGTGCCCTACGCCACCGCCGTGCTGCTCGGCTTCGGGGCCTTCTTCACCAGCCTCCTGACCTTCCTGGCCTCGCCGTTCGCCACCACGAACCCGGCGCCGCTCGAGGGGGTCGGGCTGAGTCCGCTCCTGCGCCACCCGAGCATGATGATCCACCCGCCGATGCTCTACTCGGGGTACACGCTGTTCACGGTCCCCTTCGCCTTCGCGGTCGGCGCGCTGATCGTCCGCCGGGTCGACGCCGAGTGGATCCGGGCGATCCGGCGCTTCGCCCTGGCCGCGTGGTTCTTCCTCGGCATCGGGGTCCTGCTCGGCGCCCGCTGGTCCTATGCCGAGCTCGGCTGGGGCGGCTACTGGGCGTGGGATCCGGTGGAGAACGCGTCGCTGATGCCGTGGCTGATCGGCACCGCCTTCCTCCACTCGATCATGATCCAGGAGAAGCGGGGGATGCTGAAGATCTGGAACGCCTCGCTCGTGCTGGCCGCCGGCACCCTGGCCATCCTCGGGACCTTCCTCGTGCGCTCGGGCATCCTCCAGTCGATCCACGCCTTCGGCGCCTCGACCCTGGGGACGCCGTTCGTGATCCTGATCGCGGTGCTCGCCGCCGGCTCGATCTACCTCGTCGTCAGCCGCCGGGAATCGCTGCGCAGCGAGCACCACCTCGACTCGCTTCTCTCGCGGGAGGCCGTCTTCCTGGTCAACAACCTCGTGCTCGTGGGACTCTGCTTCGTGATCTTCTGGGGTACCTTCTTCCCGCTGATCTCCGAGGCGGTCACCGGTCACAAGGCGGCGGTCGGGCCGCCGTGGTTCAACCGCTACACGGTGCCGCTGACGCTGATCCTCGTCCTGCTCTCGGGCATCGGCCCGGTGATCGCCTGGCGGCGGGCGACGCCGGCCAACGCGAAGCGAAACTTCCGGGTCCCGGCGCTCTGCGCCGGGGTGGCGCTCGCCGTGCTCCTCCTGCTCACCCACGACGGCCGCAAGCCGTGGGCGATCGGCCTGTTCGCCTGCGCCGCCTTCGTCCTCGGCAGCGTCGGCCAGGAGTTCTACCGGGGGGTGGCCGCGCGCCGCGCGATGGCCGGCGAGTCGCCGCTGGCCGCCGGCGTCTCGCTGGTGCGGCGCAACCGCCGCCGTTACGGGGGCTACACGGTGCACCTGGGCATGGCCGTCCTCTTCGTCGGTGTGGCCGCCTCATCGGCCTTCCAGCACGCGCGCGACGTCCGCCTGGCCCCGGGGCAGAGCGCCGCCGTCGGCGGCTACGTCTACAAGTACGTGCGTCCGACCGCCGCCGTCGTCGACGACCCGAAGCGCACCGGGGCCCTACTCGACCTGGGCGCCGTGGTCGACGTCAGCAAGGGCGGCCGCTACGTGCTGACGCTCGAGCCGAGCCGCGGCTACTACCCGGCGCCCGACACCAGCCAGGGCCCGGTCGGGAGCCTGATCGGCGGGGAGGCGACCAGCCACGTCGGCCTCAAAGCGGGCCTGACGCGCGACATCTGGTCGGCGGTCGAGCCGGACATCGCCTCGCTGCAGCCGCTGATCGACCGCGGCAACAAAATCGTCCCGGCCGCCCATCCGGAGGTTGCCCTGATCGCGCTGGCGGCGATCGCCCGGCACTACCTGGTCTCGCCGCCGCCGGCCCAGTTCCGGCTGATCGTCTCGCCGCTGGTCACGTGGATCTGGCTCGGCGGCCTGCTGGCCTTCGCCGGGGGGCTGATCGCCATCTGGCCGGCCCGGGGACGGGGTGTGCGGGCGCGTTACCTGGCGCGGGTCGGGCGCGACCTCCAGCAGCAGGGGCCGGCGCGGCCGGCCGTGGCCATGCGGGCCGGCGCCGTCGAGACCGACGCGGACGTACCGGGGCTCGGGGCGGCCTAGCCGATGGGCGGCGCGGTGCTGGTGATCCTGCTGCTCGGCGCGGTCGTCTGGCTGGTCGGGGCGCCGCTCCGCGCGGTGGCGGCCGGCACCGCGGCGGAGGCGAGGCCCGACGACGGGCGGGCGGGGCTCGAGGCGGCGAAGGAGGCCAAGTACCGGGAGATCCGCGACGCCGAGATGGACCACCGGACGGGGAAGCTGTCGCCGGAGGACTACGCGGGGCTCGATCGCCAGCTGCGCGGCGAGGCGGTGGAGATCCTGCGCCAGCTCGACGAGCTCGGTCCGGAGCCGGCGCGGACGGCCAGCGTCTAAGCTTCAGGGTCGATGGACACGTTCTTCTCGGTCGTCCAGGTCGTCATATCGCTCGTCCTGGTCTTCCTCGTGCTGATGCATTCGGGCAAGGATGCCGGGCTCTCCGGGGCGTTCGGGGTCGGCTCGGGCGCCGGACCCCTCGGCGGCGGCTCGCTCGTCGAGCGCAACCTGAACCGCTGGACGATCGCCTTCGCGGTGCTGTTCACGCTCAACACCATTCTCCTGCTGAAGCATCCGTGGGCGGCGACGCCTTCGGCTCCGAGCAGCACCATCGGCACGACCAAGCACTAAGCCGGGATCGGCTACGGTGAGCCGGCGAGAGCCTGGCGTTTCGACGAGCGGCCGACAGGAGGGTTCCGGATGAAGATGGTTGTCGCGTATATCCGCCACGAGGCGTTCGAGCCGATCCGGATCGACCTGCTCGAGCAGGGCTTCCCGTCGCTGACCATCAGCGAGGTCAAGGGATCCGGCCGCCAGCAGGGCATCACCGAGAAGTACCGGGGGGCGACCTTGACGAACTACCTCCGGCCGAAGCTGAAGATCGAGTGCGTGGTGGCCGACGGCGACGTGGAGACGATCATCGACACCGTCCTCAAGCACGCCCGCACGGGGGCCGTCGGCGACGGCAAGCTCTTCGTGCTGCCGGTCGAGCAGGCCTACAGGATCAGGACGGGCCAGCTCGGCGAGGACACCCTCCAGGTCCACCGGGGCGTCGAGCAGGCGCGGTAGGCGGCGCCGCGGCGCGGGTGACGACCGACGTCGGGTCGTGGCGTCGACGGCGAGCCGGCCGGGATCGGGAGCGTTGCTGCGGCATACGAGCCGACCGATCCCGCCCCGCATCGTCCGGGCGCAACTTCGAGGAAGGGACAACGTGGCGGCTGGTCCACTACCGAAGGCTCACGCGTACGCGGGTCTAGGCGGCGAGGCGGCGGCGTAGGGCGACGACGAGGTCGGCCGAGCGCTCGAGCTCCGCCCGGTCGAGCTGGTGGGTCCTGACGGCGGCGGCGAGGGCGCGGCCACCGCGCGCGGCGTCGCCCTGGCTCTGAGCGAAGAGAAGGAGGTCGACGCCGGCCCGCGTCGCGGCCACCGCGCGGGCCGCCGGCGAGCCGAGGCGGGCGGCGGCCGGGGTGTCGAGATCGTCGCTGATCGAGACGCCGGCGAAGCCGCTCGCCCCCCGGAGCTCGCCCGTGGCGATCCGGTGCGAGAACAGGGCGGGGGCGGAGTCGAGGGCCGGATAGCGGGCGGTCGAGACCATCACCAGGCCGATGCCGGCCCGGCTGAGGGCGACGTAGGGCGATTCGTCGATCCGGCGGAGGACGTCGAGCGGCGCGGCGATCCGGTTGATGTTGGCGTCCTCGTCACCGCGGGCGAGGCCGAGCCCGGGGTAGTGCTTGGCGGTGGCCTGGACGCCGCCGTCGCGGAGGCCGCCGGCGAAGGCGACCGC
Organism: Solirubrobacteraceae bacterium; assembly: GCA_051001735.1. GTDB lineage: Bacteria > Actinomycetota > Thermoleophilia > Solirubrobacterales > Solirubrobacteraceae > Palsa-513. The sequence continues at coordinate 13,396 of JBPCNA010000002.1, read as the reverse complement.
GAGCCGGGCGACGAGCGCCGGGTCGGAGGAATAGGAGCGCTGGGTGCGCTGCATCACCGTCCCGGCGCGGCCGACATCGACGACCGGAGCGAGGTCGACGTTGATCCCGATCGCGGCCAGGCTCCTGCCGGTGGCGAGGCCCTCCCGCCGGGCGAGCCCGGTGTCGCCGATCTGGCCTAGCTGGGCCGGCGAGTGACCGGGCGGACCGGGGAGCCGCTTCACGAGGCCGCCCTCCTGGTCGATCATCACGAGGAGCGGCGGGTCGCCGACCGGGCGGGCGGCCTGGAGGCGGCGGGTCAGGAGCCGGACCTGGCCGGGGGAGCGGACGTTGCGGGCGAAGAGGATCACCCCGGCGACGTCGCCGCGGGCGACCGAGTGGAGGAGCGACGGCGGCGGCGCCGTGCCGTCGAAGCCGACGATCACGTGGAGGCCGGCGGTCCGGCTGAGCGACCGGAGATCGGCGGCGTTCGACGCCGGGACGAAGCTGGCGAGGACGACGGCGAGCACGACTGCGGCGCGGGCTCGGGTGGCGCGGCCGGATCCCGCGGGACGGCGGCCTCTCGCGGCGTCGTGGGGTCTAGCGGCACCCTGGGCTCTTGCGGCGTCCTCGGCTCTCGCGGCGTCTCGCGCTCGCGCGGTGCCGGGGGGCGGTGGGGCGCCGGTGCTCGGACGGCTCGCCACGGCTCAGTCTGAGATCGCCACGTGACCAGGCTGGCCGGCCACCCGCGCGAGCCAGGCGCCGACCACCGGGTAGCGGCCGAGGTCGAACCCGCCCTCACCGGCGACGTGGGTGTAGGCGTAGAGGGCGATGTCGGCGATCGTGTAGCCGCCGCCGGTCAGGAATTCGTGGTCGGCCAGATGACTCTCCATAGCGTCGAGCGCCGCGTAGCCCCCCGCACGTCGGGCGTCGATCAGCTCGTCGGACGGCCGTTCACGGGCGAGGGCCACCCAGAAGCGGACGACGGCGATATTCGGCTCGTGCGTGTTCTGCTCGAAGAACAGCCACTGGAGGACGCCGGCCCGGGCGAAGCGCTCGTCCGGGAGGTAGGGCGTCCCGTCGGCGAGGTGGAAGAGGATCGCGTTCGACTCGGCGAGCGGCCGGCCGTCGTCGAAGACGAGTGTGGGCACGCGGAGCGCCGGGTTGAGCGTCCCGATCAGCTCGGCCCGGTTCGAGCGGTCGACGACGTCCATCTCGCGGCGCTCGTAGGGCAGGCCGAGGTGGGCGAGCAGGAGCCGGACCTTGTAGCAGTTCCCGGATACCTGCGAGTTGTAGAGGAGCATCGCCGCTACTGGGCGGCGAGGAGGTCGATCACGAAGATCAGCGGCGAGTTGGGAGGGATGGCCACGTTGGGCGGGCGACCGGCGGGCCGGGCCATGTTCTTGTAGGCGAGTGAGGCCGGGATGATCAGCTCACGACGGCCGCCGACCTTCATGCCGACGAGCCCCTGGTCCCAGCCTGGGATGACCTGGCCGCTCCCGAGGGTGAACGGGAACGTGGTGGACGTGTCCCACGAGGCGTCGAACTGCTTGCCGTTCTGGTAGAGGACGCCGACGTACTGGACTGTCACCATCTGGCCGGCCGCGGCTGCCGGGCCGGTGCCGGGAACGAGATCGCGGATGACGAGCTTGGTCGGTGCCGGTCCCTTCTCCGGGGCGATTATCGGCTTCTTGGAGAGCGCCGCCGGAGTCGTCGTAGTCGGCAGGGTGACCTTCTCGGTGCCCACCGGCGCCGGCTGGATCGCGCTGTCGACGGAGCTGCCGGATCCGCAGCCGGCGGCGATCGCGGCTAGGGCCACCGCGGCGGCCGGGCGAATGATCTTGGTCAAAGGGGGGTGCATCGGGCGACAGGCTACCGGCAAGCGACCTCAGGCGTGCGACCGGCGCCTCAGGCGTAGAAGACCTGCTCGAGGCTCCCGGCGTCGTCGGCCGGCTCGCGGCAGGTCGGGCAGTACCATCGGGCCTCGAGCGCCGTGCCGCAGCTTCCGTGGCGGAGTGGCTCGCCGCCGGCGTGGCGGGCGCCCCAGTCGGCGAGCAGCCGGAGGACCCCGGCGAGATCGTCGCCGGCCGCCGTCAGCTCGTAGAGGTAGCGCGCCGGGCGCTCGCAGTAGGGCACGGCCAGCACGAGGCCGGCCTGCTCGAGCTCGCGGAGGCGCCGGCTGAGCACATTCGGAGCGATCGGGTTTGCTGCCTCGGCGATCTCACCGAAGCGCCGCGGACCGTCGAGCAGCGCGGCGACGATGGTCAGCTTCCACCGGTCGCCGATCCGCTCCAGCGCCTGCGTCAGCGCCGCCGGCCGGTCCGGCGGGTCGGTGGAGGTCGCGGGGGCCGCCGCGGCGCCAGGTAATGGGACTCGGGGCATCGACGGCACGGACCCGAGTCTACCCCTTGCTAGGATAGTCACTTGCCGATGACTAGTGACAAGGGTAGGGTGCGGTGACGGTGCTCGAGGAGATCGGGTCGGCGATCGGGGAGGCGGCGGGGATCTGGGGCCCGGCGGTCGTGGGGATCGGCCGGCGAGGCAGTGGCGTCGTCGTCGGGCCGGGCGAAGTCTTGACCCTCGCCAGCAACATCGGCGATCCCTCCGCCGAGGTCGCGGTTGCCCTCAGCGGGGCGCCGGGTGGCCGGGCGCGGGCAGGGACGGTGGCGGGCGTCGACGGGACCCTCGACCTCGCCCTGATCCACGTGGCGACCGGGGAGATCGCGCCGCTCGAGTGGGCGGCCGGCCCGGCCGACCTCGGCCAGGCGGTGATCGCCCTGGCCAACCCCGGCGGGCAGGGCCTCCGGGCGACGCTGGGCTTCGTCGCGGCGACCGGCCGCAGCTACCGCGGGCCCCGTGGCCGCCTCGTCGGCGGCGCACTCGAGCACACGGCACCGCTTCCGCGGGGCGCCGGCGGCGGACCGCTGCTCGATGTACGCGGGCGCCTACTCGGCTTGAACGCCGTTCGCGTCCACGGCGGTCTGATTCTCACGCTTCCCGGGGCGGCGGTCGCCGAGCGCGCCGCGGTCCTGCGTCGGCCCGAGCCGACCGACACGCCCCAGCTCGGCGTGGCGATCGTCTCGCCGCAGGTCGCCCGCCGCCTCCGCCGGGCCGTCGGGCTGCCCGACCGCGACGGCCTCCTCGTCCACGGCGTCGCCGCCGGGTCGCCGGCCGACCAAGCCCAGATCCGTGAGGGCGACCTGATCGTCGCCGCCGGGCAGGCCCCGGTCGACCGACTCGACGCCCTCTACGCCGCCCTCGACCGGGTCTCGCCCACCGGGACGGTCGACCTGCGGATCGTCCGCGGCGTCGACGAGCACGACGTCGCCGTCAGCTTCGGAGGCTCCCGATGAGCAACCCGACCGTCGCCACCGACGCCGACGCCCTCGACGCCTACTCGACCGTCGTCTCGAGTGTCGCCGAAGGCCTCTCCCCATCGGTGGCCAACCTCCGGCTCACCCGCCGCACCCGCGGCGGCGTTGAGGCCCCGGCCGGCGCCGGAAGCGCCGTCGTGCTCACCCCCGACGGGTTTCTCCTCACCTGCGCCCACGTGGTCGCCCGGCCCGGAGCCCGCGGTCAGGCCTCGTTCGTCGACGGCCGCGAGCTCGATTTCAGCGTCGTCGGGACCGATCCCCTCTCCGACCTCGCTGTCGTCCGCGCCAACGGCCACGGCCTTGTCCCCGCCGTCCTCGGCGACGCCGAGCGGCTCCGCGTCGGGCAGCTGGTCGTCGCCATCGGCAACCCGCACGGCTACGCCGGCTCGGTGACCGCCGGCGTCGTCTCGGCCCTCGGCCGGTCGCTCCCGGCCCGCTCGGGGGCGACGGTCCGCGTGATCGACGACGTGATCCAGACCGACGCCGCCCTCAACCCCGGCAACTCAGGCGGCGCCCTCGCCGACAGCTGTGCCCGAGTCGTCGGGATCAACACCGCCCTGGCCGGGATCGGCCTCGGACTCGCCGTGCCGATCAACGCGACGACGCGTGCCGTGATCGGCGCCCTGATGCGCGACGGCCGCGTCCGCCGCGCCTACCTCGGCATCGCCGGCGGCCCCCGTCCGCTGCCGCCCGTCGCCCGCCGCCGGCTCGGCGCAACGGACTGCGTCGAGGTTGTCGAGGTCTCCTCCGCCAGTCCGGCCGAGACCGGCGGCCTCCGTCCCGGCGACCTCATCTACGAACTCGACGGCCGGCCCGTCGCCGGGGTCAACGACATCCAACGCGCGCTCGGCCAGGACCGGATCGGCGCCCCGGTCCCGCTCGCGGTCTGGCGGGAGGATCGGAGCCTCACCGTCAACGTGGTGCCCGGCGAGCTCAGCTGAGGCGAGGAGTCGGTCGGCGCCGGCGGATCCGGGGGACCTACACGCAGCTCCCCGACGGCGGCAACGAGGTCGCTTCGGGCTGGTCGCCCTCGCCACAACGCCGGTCGACCGCCTCGTCGCACCGAGGCTCCGAGGCCGGCTCGACCCCGCCAACGCCAAGGCGATGCGCCGGCTCGTCGACCGGCTGCCTCAAGTTAACGATTGATCCCCGCCTACGCCGGGCATGGTGACGCCATGACGCGCGCTCGGGCAGGGGGAGGAGGCACTGGGAGCCTGGTGGCCGGCGTCGGCGGCGTCCTCCTCCTCGTCAGCCTGTTCCTCGACTGGTACACCATGGCCACCTTCACGGTCACCGCCTGGACGGCCTTCGAGGTCTGGGACATCGTCCTCGCCGCCCTCGCCCTCGCCATGATCGTGACCGCCGCCACCGAGATGGGCTGGTGGCGCGGTCCCGTCCACTCGCTCGCGCTCAGCGCCCTCGGCGTCGCCGCTCTGGTGATCGTCGTCTCCCAGCTGATCGATCGGCCGCCCTCCGTCCTCCACAGCGGGATCGGCAGCGGCGGCTGGCTCGCCCTCGTCGGAGCCATCCTGATGGCCGCCGGCGCTCTGATGGCCGAGTCGCGGGTCACCCTCTCCTTCAACCCCGGCGGTCCCCGCGGCGGCGGTCCCGGCGGCAGCGGTTGGCGCCGACCCGCGCGTGGACCGGCCGACGTCCCGCTCGCCGGCCCCCCGCCCCGCCGCCCCGGCCCGCTGCGTCCCGACGGCCGGCCCGTCGACCCCGTCGTCCGGCCGCCCGACCGGAGCCTCTACGAGGAGGAGCCTGGCTTCGACCCTCCGCCGCCCCGGGTCTGACCGCGCCGCCCCGGGTCTGACCGCCTACGACAGAATCCGCGCCGGGTCTGACCGCCTACGACAGGGCCCAGAAGCCGTCCCAGCCGACGTGGCGCTCGACAGCCACCCGGCCGAGGGCCTCGCGTGCCGGGTTGAAGGAGAGCCCGCAGATCACGGCGACCTCCTGGGTGGCCAGGGGGGTGCCCGCCCAGCGGAGCACCTCCGCAACGCTCTCGGGCGGATCGCGTCGTTCGGCGTCGGGCACCACGTTGGCCAGGACGACGTCGTATACCGCCGCCGGCTGGAATCCCGGTACCGAGACCGGATCGCCCTCGCCCGAGATCTCGTACGACGGGCACGTGTACCGCCAGCCTCCCGACCAGCCGGCGAGCTTGTCGTCCTGCGCGAGCGCCGCCGCCCGCGGCCGGCGGGCCCGATGCATGTCCTCGGCGAGGGCCTCCTCGACCGCCGGCGAAGCCGACCACCGCTCGAGCTCGACCGGGTCGATCCCCGCGTCGACCGCCGCCCCGGCGATCGTCTCCGGCGCGTCGAGGAGCTCGCCCGAGACGTGGCGCACCCGCAGGTGGCGCAGCAGCCCCCCGCTCGCCGTCGGGCGTTCAGGCGGGCAGCCACGACCGCCCGGCACGCCGGCACCGTGGCCGCCATCCGCGGCCGCACCGACGTGTCGATCGGCATGTGGTGCTCGCCTGACAGCTTGGCGAACGCCGCCGCCTCGCGCTCCGGGCTGAAGCCCTTCGCGAGGTAGTCGTCCGGCGTCTGGGCCAGCCCGACCATCCGCCGACGCCATTCGATCTGGTCCCCGTAGATCCAGCACAGCCGCAGCCGCACCGGCTCGGCCGAGAAGGCGAACGGGCAGCCCGGATCGGTGAACTCGACGATCGTCGCCCGGCCAACTCCGTCAGCTACCCGTCAGCTTCGGCATCAGCGGCCCGGCCACGCCGGTGCCCAGGCCGCGGGACTCGGCCAGGGCCTCGAGCATCATTGCCGTGTCGGCGATCGGCACCCCGGTCAGGTGGGCCTCCCGCCCCGCGAAGTCGCCGACGATCGCCTCGACCGCCGCCCGGTAGGCCGCGGCGTCGCCCGCCGCCACGGCGGCAATCGCCGTCGCCGTCCGCTCGAACGCCGGCGACCCGCCCCGCATCAGGACCGCCCACTCCGCCGCCCGCTCGTCCTCCCCGAGGACGAGGGCGGCGATCGCCCGGGCGTACGCCGCCGTCGGCGACCGCGCCTCCCCGCCGGCCAGCGCCGCCTCGACGTAACCGGCCTCCTCGAGCCCGTCGCCGGCCAGGATCGCCGCCTTCTGCATCCCGACCAGACGCCCGAAGCTGGTCGGCGAGGCGCTCTCCCAAGAGGCGCGGTAGCTGTCGGCCGCCGCCCGAAAAGCGCTCCGGCTCGCCTCGAGGTCACCCGCCAAGGCCGCCAGGTGGGCGACCTGCTCATGGGCGACCGCCGCCGTCATCAGCTCGCGATGGGCCTCCGCCTCCACACAGTGATGATCTCACGCCGCATCACTCGCCGCCCGACCGACGCGGCCGCGGGCTCGAGTGGTGCGCGTCGGCCGTCAATCACCGCCCGGATCGCCGATCCGCCCCGGCTGGCGCTCGTGCCCGCTGCCCTCCTCGCCCTGCTCCGCGAGCTCCTCCTCCGAGCCTCCCGGCGCGTCGTCGGGCACCACCGACTCCGGCCCCTCCTCAGGGAGCTGATCGGACCGCTTCGGCCGCTCTTCGCTCATCTGCCCCTCTCCTCCTCGGGTGGCCGCACACCTACCCGTCCGCGCCCGATCCAACCCGCCCGGCCCACCCGCCACCGCTCCGAAAAATGCGACTGCTCAGACCGTGGCCGCCGCTGCCTGCCGCTCCCGCTCGCCCGCCGTCACCGCGCACGCCAGGCGGTTCGCGCGCGACGGCAGCGGGCAGCTCCACGCCGGGTCGTACGAGCACGACGGGTTGTAGGCGAAGTTGAAGTCGAGGATCACGCCGCCGTCGGCCCCGCCCAGGTCCGCGCTCTTGATCGTGTCGAGGAGGTAGCGGCCCCCGCCGTACGTCGTCCGCCCCGACGTCGCGTCGGTGAAGGACAGAAATACGCCCCCGGCGTAACCGTGGAGCCAGTGGAGGTCGAGCTCGCGCGGCTCGCCCCCCAGCTCGAAGGTCACCCGGGCGAAGCGCGTCGACGCGTAGGCCGCCCCGTCGCCGGCGGCCAGCTCGACGATCCGCGGCTCGGCCGCGCGCACGGCGGCCGTCACCCGCATCGTCGGGTCGTAGTCGTAGAGCTCGAGGCCGGTGAAGGCCGCCCTCTCCGCCGGCGGCAGGGGCGAGGCCGCGTGGCCCGCGAACAGCTCGTCCCGGACGGCTCGCCACCTCTCCCAAGCCGCGCCGGGGTCCGCGGTGCCGCGCACCTCTCCGTAGAGGTCGGCCACCCGCCGGCGCCAGTCGAGCAGCACGAGCGGGTCGAGCTCGCTCACTCCGGTCGGGGGTGGGCGAGCACCTGGTAGACGTTGGTGAAGCCGACCTCGAACCCGTGGCGGGCCGCCCGAAGGTAGAGGCGCCAGATCCGCGTCCGCTCGGCCCCGGCGTAGCGCTCGGCCTCGTCGAGGCGCGCGTCGAGGCGGTCGTGCCAATGGCGCAGCGTCGTCGCGTAGTCGCGGCCGAAACCCTCGACGTGGCGGGTCTCCAAGCCTGCCCGCTCCAGCGCCAGCTGGATCCGCGAAAGCGGGAGGGGCTCGCCGTCGGGGAAGACGTAGCGGGTCGAGAAGATGTCCTCCAGCGGATCGTCGTCCGGGCTGAGCACGGCGATCCCGTGGTTGAGGAGCGTTCCCGTCGGCTTGAGCAGCCGCCGCAGCTCCGCGGCGTAGCGGTCGATCTGGTTCTCGCCGACGTGCTCGACCATGCCGATGCTGGCAATCGCGTCGAACGGCTCGTCGGTGCACTCCCGGTAGTCGGTCACCCGAATCTCTATCTCGTCGCTCAGCCCGAACCCGGCGACCCGCTCCCGGCCGAGCGCCGCCTGCTCGTCGGAGATGGTGATCCCCACCACCCGGGCGCCGTACTCGCGGGCCGCGTGGACCGCGAACGCGCCCCAGCCGCAGCCGACGTCGAGCACCCGGTCGCCCGGTTTGAGGCCGAGCTTCGTGCAGACCAGATCGAGCTTGGTCCGCTGGGCCTCCTCGAGCGTCTGCGCCCCCCGCGAGAAGATCGCGCAGCTGTAGGTCATCGACTCGTCGAGGAAGAGGGCGAAGAAGTCGTTGCCGACGTCGTAGTGGTAGCGGATCGCCGCCTTGTCGCGGTCGACCGTGTGACGTTCGCCGTCGAGGATCAGCTCGAGCTCCGGCGTCTTCGGCATCGCCCACGGCCGGCACGAGCTGACGGCGGCCGCCATCAGGCGGACCTTGTCGGCCGTCTTGATCGGCGGCGGGTCGTAGGTGTCGACGACGACGAACGCGGCGTCGAGGTCGTCGACCGTGAGGATGCCCTCGACGTAGGCCCGGCCCAGCCCCAGCTGGTCGGGCGAGCGCAGGAAGTGGGCGACCGCCGCCGGGCTTGTCGCGTGGAACTCGGGGGCGTCGGGCTCGGTCGCCGCGAGGGTGCTCCCGTCCCACAGGCGCAGGTGGAAGGGCCGCTCCGGCAGCGCTCTGGCGATCGCCGACCGCAGCAGTGCCGTGCCCGGCCGGGGGAGGCGCTGCTCGCTGGTGTTCCGTACCCGCAGATCCATTGCCCCTTAGTTCTATCCGACGGGCCGGTCCGCGGCAATCGGCCGGCGCGTAGGCTTACGCCCACGATGCTCCTGAACGCCTGGTCCCGGCGAGACCCCGCTCGATGACCGAGCGGCTCCGGCTACGCGCCACGGACATCCACTGGCGGGAGATCGACGCCGAGATGATCATCCTCGACGCCCGCGCCCAGCGCTATCTCGCCCTCAACCGGACCGGCGTCGGGCTCTGGCACCTGCTCGTTGACGGGGCGACACGCGACGAGCTGATCGCCGAGTTGAGGTCCGCCTATGGCATCGACGCGGAGCAGGCAGCCGGCGACGTCGATGCCCTCCTCCGGGAGCTCTCCTCCCGTTCGCTCCTGGCTGCCCGCCCGCCTGCGGCTACGTCAGGACCGAGCCCGGACCGAAGCCGTCGGTCGCAGTCGGGTTCGTCCCGGCCGTCAGCTCGACGAAGGTCCCGAGATCCGTGAGTCGCGGAGCCTCGTAGGCGGCTGATGCGCCGTCTCGGCCCGGCTTGGCTGTGGGCGCGTGGGCCAGCGCTGATCCTCGATCCTCCGCAGCCCCTGTTTCACTCACACCATGAGGATAACCCGCGCATCGGAGGAAGGCAAACGCCAGGCCGGGCTGTCAGCATGGGCCGGGTGCACGATTGCGGCGTCGTCGCTCGCGCCCAGCCGCCGGACTGTGTCGGTGAGATCGAGCTGCTCCACGATCCGAGACGAACCACCCCGGAGCGCGGTGGCGACGGCCGAGCTCTCGGTGCCTATGGGCTGCACGATCTGGTCGCTCGGGCCGAAGGCGGCGACCCGCTCCCGGCCGAGCGCCGCCTGCTCGTCGGGGATGGTGATCCCCACCACCCGGGCGCCGTACTCGCCGGCCGCGTGGACCGCGAAGGCGCCCCAGCCGCAGCCCGCCGGGGCGACCCGCAACGAGCTGATCGCCGAGTTGACGTCCGCCTACGGCATCGCCACGGAGCAGGCGGCCGGCGACGTCGATGCCCTCCGCCGGGAGCTGTCCTCCCGGTCGCTCCTGGCTGCCCGCCCGGCTCCGGGTTAGAAGATCGTGGCCGAGCCCGAGCTGAAGCCGTCGGTCGGCCCCGAGTTTCCCCCGGCGGTCAGCTCGACGAAGGTCCCGAGATCCGTGAGTCGCGGAGCCTCGTAGGCGGCTGATGCGCCGTCTCGGCCCGGCCCGGCGGCTGTGGGCACGGGGCCCGCAGCTGCCGCTTGATCTTTCGCGGCCCCTGGTTCACTCACACCACGAGAATACCCCGCGTATCGGAGGAAGGCAAACGCCACGCCACGCTGTCACCATGGGCCGGGTGCACGGTCCCGGCGCCGTCGCTCGCCTCGAGCCTCCGGACCGTGTCGGTGAGGTCGACCTGCTCAACTATTCGAGACCCACCACGCCGCAGGGCGGCGGCAACGGCCGCGCTCTCGGCGTCTACGGGCTGCAGATCGACGGCCTGACGCAGGCGGCTTGCTGGATGCAGCCGCTCAGGGGCGCGGCCGGTCTCGCGGTCGAGCTGTCGACGGCCGCCGGTCACGCGCGGTCCTCCCGCGTCGACGCCGACAACGCCGACATCGAGCTGCGTGGCGGCGGGCGGCTGGTCATGCACCGGGGCTCGGGCCGCGCCGAGTTCGCCTTCACCGATCGTCCCACCGCCGCCGATCTGCTCCACCCCTACCTCGCACCCGCCGCCGCCCTGGCCCAGATCTGGGTCGGGGCCGAGGCGCTTCACGCCGGGGCGCTGGCCGCTCCCGCCGGGGCCGTCCTGCTGCTCGGCGGGAAGGAGGCCGGCAAGTCGACCACGCTCGCCTGGCTCGCGGTCGAGCGGCGAGTGGCCGTGCTGGCCGACGACCTCGCCGTGCTCGTCGCCGGCGCCGTCCTCGCCGGGCCGCGCTGCCTCGACATCCGCCCGTCGGACGCGTTCCCCGGGTACGGGCTCGGCGGGGACGTCCGGCGCGGAGACCGGCTGCGGCTGCCCCTCGCTCCGGTCGCCTCCGCCGTGCCGGTCGCCGGGGTGGCGGTCCTCCGCTGGGCAGCCCGGATCCAGATCGGTCGAGTTCCCGTCCGGGACCGCCTCGGCGAGCTGCTCGGACAGCGGATGTTCCGCGCCCACCTCGCCGCCGACCTGCCCGCCATCCTCGATCTGGCCGCCCGGCCGATGATCACCGTCGCCCGGCCCCGCGGCGCCGAGGGTCTCGCCGCGGCCGGCGACGCACTGCTCCGCTACTTCGCCTGAGCCGCGAGCCAGGCGGCCTGGATCAGCGTGCTCGAACCGAACAAGGGGCTCGTGGCCCGCCAGGCCTCCCGCAGCGGCGCCGGATCGATCAGCTCGAGGTCGAGGCCCGATCCGTCCCAGTGGGCCGCGAAGCTCCGAGCCTCCGTCCGCCAGATCGCCGGCCCGAACTCCGCCTTCTCGCGGCGGCTGACCATGGCCTCGGGGAGGACGTCGGCGAAAAGGACCCGCATCGCCTCCGTGCGGCCGCCGTAGCCGGCGCCCCTGCCGTCGCGGGCGAGGGCGCCGAGGAAGGCCGGGTCGAGGAAGGGGTGGACGAGCTCGACGTGCCGCGTCGCCCCGAGCAGCCCGAGGCTGTGGACGGCGAGGCGCAGGTACCGCCGCCGCGCGTAATGGCCCAACCGCAGGTCCCAGCGCCGCGGCTCCTCCGCGGCGTCGGCTCGCAGGGCGGCACCGAGCTCGCGACGAACCGGGTCGCGGAGCCAGGTGACCGCGGCCAGAAGCTGCGGGCGCATGAACGGCCGGCGAGCCCGGGGCGGTCCGAGGGCGAGCGCCACCCGCAGCCCGTCGCGCCGCACTGGCCGGACGCGCCCGCCGATCACCGCCTGCGCCCGGATCCAGCGCCAGTCGCCGAGCAGGCCGTCGCCGTCGAAGCCGGTGAGGACGCACCCGCCCGCCGCCCGCTCGAGGACCGGCACGTGGATGTAGGCGTTGGGCGGCCACAGCAGCCCGTGTTCGGTCAGCGCGCGCCGGGCGATCGGCCCCAGCAGGTCGAGCTCCTCGTCGAGCTCGATCACCTCCCACCGGCGGAGGCGGAGATGGTCGATCACGAGCTGCTGCCAGTAGGCCTCGCCGGTCGACGCTATCCCCTTGAAGCGGATCGTCACCGGGACCGGATCCGGCAGGCCCTCCCGGCGGGCGACGGCGGTGGCCACCGCGAGGATGGCCGACGAGTCCCGGCCGCCCGAGAAGCTCACGCAGCACGGCGTGTGCTCGAGAGCCGTGGCGATCCTCGCGCTGATCGCTGCCCGCGGGTCGCCGCCACCGTCGGCGTCCGGGCCGCCGAAGATCGCGTCGTCGTCGGCGCCGACGGCGTAGCCGCTCGCCAGCTCGAGCCGGCTCAGCGGGAGCGCCCGGCCCGGCGGGTCGCCGACCGGCGGTGGCTGCTCCGGCGCCATCTGGTTCGTCAGGCTTGGTCCTGGGCCCGGGGGTGGCGGTTCTCGCCCGGGACGCGGTCGCGCTCGTCGCGGGCCACACGGCGCCAGGCGAGGAAGCCCGCCGGGGCGCGGACTGCGAGTCGGAGCGGTCGCCGCAGGTAGGCGAGGGCGAGTCCGGGCCGGCCGCGCCGAGCCAGCGGATCGGCGACGCGCAGATAGCCCGGCGACGGGAAGGCGATCGCCACGGCCGCCCGCGCCCGCTCCCGCCGCGATTCGATCCCGGCGAGGCGATCGAAGCCGCCCCAGGTCTTCGGGCCGTCGTGGAGGTGGAGCGACAGGCGCGGGCCGAGGCGATCGGTCAGCTCCAGCCGGTCGGCCAGCGCCGCCCCGGCCGGCAGCATCCGCAGACCGGCCGCGAGCCGGGCGTCGGCGTCGAGGTCCCGGGCGATCGCGGCCGCCCGGCGCCAGTCGGCCTCGCCGACGCGGCCCAGCGCCCGGCGGAGGTCCTCGACCGACCGAGGTGCCCGGTACCCGTGCTGGGCGGCGTGGAGGGCGACGATCAGGGCGTGGGCCGCCCGACCCGGGACCGCGACCGGCACGCCCGCGAAGTCGATCGTCTCCGTCGCGGCGGTGACGGCCCGCCAGACGGCCGCTTGGTCGCGATCGGCCAGCAGGAACGGCGCTCGGTGCAGGTCGACCTCGACCGCCGGCGTCCCCTCCCGCCGCCAGGTCGCCGCGTGGCGGGTGGTGGTCTCCTCCCGGGTCAGCGCCGGGCGCTCCGTGAAGCCGGCGTCGGCGAGCGCCTCGTTCGCCGCCGTCCACTGGTCGGGGGCGACGAGCAGGTCGAGGTCGTCGAATTGGCGCTCGGCCGGGTCGTCGTAGAGCCAGCGGGCGAGGGCCGGCCCCTTGAACAGCAGCGGCGCCACCCCGCGGCGACCCATCGCCGCGACGACCTCGACGAGGGCCGCCTCCATGGCCAGAGCGCGGATCGTCTCGACCGACGGTCGCATGGGGGCCAGTCTAGGCGGCGGCGCGCCGAGGCCGAGCCTGGGCGCCCACCGTCCGCGGGGGCGGTGCGCTGTGTGCGAAACGGACCCACCATGCCCGGGTGTTCGGCCCTGCTCTTTAGGAGGTGACGGTCTCCCGCG
>JBPCNA010000001.1:0-4035 GCA_051001735.1 Solirubrobacteraceae bacterium | reverse complement strand
GACTACTTCATCCGCCAGCACCCCGACCGGCTGGCCCGACGACTCGTGCGCCAGCTCGAAGCGCTCGGCCATCACGTCACCCTCGAGGCCGTGGAGGGCGCCGCTGGCTGACGCTATTTCGCTTCAGCGCCGGGGAGTCGGGCGCCGTCGGACCCGGCGATGTCCTGGCCTTCTGGTCTTCTGTCGTACGCAGGCGGTAGACCTGTGGCGTGGCCCGCGAGGTGATTCATCAGCTTCTCGTCTACCGATGTCGACAGTCGCGCTCGACAAGCTCGGCGCGCGCGGGATTTCCGCAGAGGAGACCGAGCAGCTTCCCCGCAACGCCCACGTCACGGTCCGCAACCCGAGCGGGAGCGGCGGGCGCGTCCGGCGTCTCCTGCCGATCGGTCGGACCGACGGAGACCGGACGCTGACGCGTGATCGAGTCGACCGTCGATCCCTCGACCTGGTTGCTCGTGACGGGCTGGAGCTCGACTGACCCGGAGCGTAAGCTCATGCAATCGAGCCGATGAGCGTAGATCCCTGGACAGACCCGGACCCGCAGCCGGGCGACTTCGACAGCGAGCTGGCGAAGCTCGATCCGCGCTTCGTCGAAGCCCACGCCGGCGACCACAACGCCGCGCTGCTCGTCCTCGTCGGCGTCGTGGGTGACGATGCCAAGCGGCTCGAACGAATCCCGCGCGCCCGCGGCCAGAAGGCGGCGGACGTGGTCGCCGAACTCCTCCGCTACGCCGACCGCCAGATCGCGTAGTCCACGCCAACGCCAGCCAGACATTCCCCTCGGCTCGGCTCGGCTCGGGCGAGCGAGTTGCAGGGAAAGGGGAAGCTGTCGCCTTTCCGGCGCATCGCGGCTCCTGTCAGGCGAAAGCAGAAGCGCCCCGACACCCTTTCGCCAATGCGGACCGAGGAAGTGCGACTGACGTATGACCGATCCGCGAATGCCGCGTACGTCGCGCTAGGAGGCGGTGAGGTCGCCGAATCGGTCCCTTTGGATGGGTGCCCGGAAGCCGGCGAGATCAGGGCCCTGCACTATCTAGTGCTCGACTTTGACCGCGAAGGTCGGCTAGTCGGTGTCGAGGTTCTGAGTGTGCACGCCAAACGCTGAACCAGCGCATCCTTCCCCTGGCTGAGCCGCTTCCGCCTTGAGACAGGCAGCGACACGGCGGGCGCGTCGGGGGGACTCTCGCAACGGACGACGAGCGAGCGTCGTGGGACTCGCGGCACCCGAGGGGCGGCGATGGCGCGTACTGCGCACGGGATTCCTTTGTTCGGTCAGGGGAACGCCCGGCGCCGCGACCCGGGGGTCCCCCTGCCCAAGCCGAGGCAGCTCCGCTCACCCCTGAGGGCGACCTGATCCTGCGGGTCGCGAGGTGGGGTACGCGACGCCCGCCCGCGGTCTCACGAGGGCCGACGCTGAACGCACCTCCGGTCGGCTCAGCCGATGGTGCGGAGCACGGCCTCGGACTCGACGAGGCCGGCGGCGCCACCCAGACGAAGCTCGGCCGAACGACGGACACCGTCACGGCGACATCCGTCCGAGAACCGCGGCCGCGGGCGCATGTACTCGAAGGACGCGCGAATTCCCTCGCGCGTCCCGGGGGACGTCCGTCGGCCGGATCGCGGTTCTGGACCTCGGCCGCCGCCGCGCATTCCTCCCAGTCGACGTCCCGGATGATGATCCCGAGTGCGGCGTCGAGCAGCTGCTCCCGCCGGTCGAGCGGCGGCATCCGAGCGGCGCACCACCGGCCCGACGGAGCGGGCATCGACTCCCAGCCTGGCGAGATCGGCCCCGCTGACACCGGCGGTGAATCATGTGGATCAGGGCAACAGGACGATCTTCCCGTGGCTGTGGCGCGCCGCCAGCTCCCCGAAGGCCGCACGCACCTGATCGAGCGGATAGGTCCGCGCGATCGGGAGCTCAAGGCTTCCGTCGGCCACCAGTTCGGCGAGTTCGCCGAGCACCTCCGCGCTGGCCATCGCGTGGGTTCCCTGCCCCTTCACGCCGAGCCACCCGACCGCCTCGAAGTCGATGATCGTGTTGATCCGCTCCGGCGCGACGCCCAGCTCGATCGCCAGGTCGACGTAGCCGCCGCCGAACGTGTCGATCATCGCGTCGACCTCGCCGCCGGCTGCCGCGCGAACACGCTCAGCTTGACCGTCGCCGTAGGCCACCGGCACGATGCCGTGTCCGCGCAGCCAATCGTGGTTGGGCTCACTCGCCAGCCCGATCACCGTCGCCCCGGTTCGGCGGGCGAGCTGGACGGCGACGGAGCCCACGCCGCCCGCCGCCGCCGAGACCACCACGGTCTCGCCGGCCTCCGGGCTGACCGCCGCGACCGACGCGTACGCGGCGAGTCCCGCGACGAACAGTGACCCCGCCACCGCCCACGAAACGCCGCCGGCTTGGCCGTCAGTTGATCGGCCGGCACGGCGACGAGCTCGGCGTGGCTGGCTCGTTGCTCGGTCCAGCCGAGCACCGCGTCACCTACCGCGAACTCGGTCACCCCGGAGCCGACGGCCTCGACCACGCCGGCCAAGTCGGTGCCCTGGCCAGACGGGAAGCTCGCCGGCCAGCGCTCGTGGAGCCGCCCCTCGCGGATCGCGATCTCTCCGGGATTGGTTCCTGCCGCCCGGACCGCCACCAGCACCTCGCCCGGACCCGCGACCGGATCTTCGACGTCCCGCACCTCAAGGACTTCGACTCCGCCGTACTCGTCGAACCGCACCGCCTTCATCCCAGCTCCTCGGTAGTCGCTCGCTTCACGAACATACCGCTCGCCTTCCCGGCGATCCCGCCCCGCCCCGACCCGACCCCGGCAACGCGCCGCCTCACGAGCCGGAGCCCGCGCGATCGATCCTGCCTCGGGCCTGCGCCAGCCACGTCACGAGTTCGACCGGCGCCTCGACCGTGTAGTCGGCTTCCAGCAGCAGCACCGACGCCCCCAGCCACCCGAGCGAGTCACCCGCCATCCGCAGCAGGCAGTTCTCCTCGTCGACCGGCTCGACCGTCGTCTGGCCGCCGAACCACCGCGCCCGATCGCGCACCGCCGCCACCGGAGCCTGCACGACGACGCGAGCCTCGTAGCGCATCGGCATGCTGCCGATGCTCTCCCGGACGAACGTCGCCGCGTCGCTCGCCGGCAGCCGACGCGGGACGAAACGAGCCCCTGACGTCCGCGGCGCCGTCAGGCGGTCGAGGCGGAACGAGCGCCAGTCGCGGCGGTGGACGTCCCAGGCGACGAGGTACCACCGCCGGCCGACCGAGACCAACCGGTGGGGCTCGACGGCGCGTCCGGCCGTCTCCCCGTCGCGGCGGCGGTATTCGAACTGGAGTCGTTCGTCGTCGCGGCAGGCCTGGGCGATCGTCACCAGCGTCTCCGCGTCGATCGTCGCCGGACGGCCGTAGGTCAGCGGCACCGTGTAGGCCTGGACGGCGTGGACCCGGCGGCGCAGATGGGCCGGCAGCACCTGCTCGAGCTTCGTGAGCGCCCGCAGCGACGCCTCCTCCGTCCCGGCCACCGCACCGCCGGTCGCCGACCGCAGCCCGACGGCGATGGCGATCGCCTCGTCGTCGTCGAGCAGCAGCGGCGGGACGGTGGCTCCAGCCTCCAGTTGGTAGCCGCCGGCGATCCCCCTCGCCGCCCTGACCGGATAGCCGAGCTCCCGGATCCGGTCGATGTCCCGCCGCAGGGTCCGTGGACTCACCTCCAGACGGTCGGCGAGCTCGACTCCCGGCCAGAACCGATGAGTTTGCAGGAGCGACAGGAGTCTAAGGATGCGGGACGTCGGATCGGCCACCCGATCACCATCCTCCCAGAAGCGGTCAGGATCTGGCCGCAATACGTTTCATGATGCATTTAACGCCACATGACATGAGCGCACGTTTCGAGAAGACGAACGTACGACGCGGACCTAGTGTCCTGAGGCGTTAATTGCGGTGCAGTAATTGGCGAGTTTGTCGAGAATCTCGTCCGCGGTTTTGGTCCAGACGTAGGGTCGGGGGTCTTCGTTCCAGTGTTCGGTCCAGGCCTGAAT